>CAZLYF010000160.1:0-6885 GCA_964563725.1 uncultured Oscillospiraceae bacterium | reverse complement strand
AGCGGCACCGTGCGCGAAATGCGCGACTGGGTCGAATACCTGACCGACGACGGCCAGTCCCCCATGGCCCAACTGCGGCGGAAAAACGGGAGGGACAAGGCCTGGGGCATCCGCATGTTCGGCGTGGGCAACGAGAACTGGGGCTGCGGGGGCTTCATGACCGCGGCGCAGTACGCCCAGGAATTCCGCAGATACGCGACCTACGTCCGCAATTACCCGGACATGGGCAAGGCGAACTGGTGGCAGACGCCCGGCATCCTGAAAATCGCCGGCGGCGCGAACGCGGAAAACGTGGAATGGACGGAAACCCTGATGAAAACCGTTCCCGTCCAGCTGATGGGCGGCTTGTCCGTTCACTGCTACGTCAAGCCGGGAGCAGAATCCAGCGGCGTGGATTTTTCAGATGACAGCTGGTACCAGACTGCCGCCAACACCCGAGCGAAGGAGGCGCAGTTCAAGCGCAACATCGACGTCATGGACCGCTACGACCCTGAAAGGAAGGTGGCCATGGCGGTGGACGAATGGGGCATCTGGGTGGACAACGAACCCGGGACAGCGCCGGGGTTCCTGTACCAGCAAAACACGATGCGGTCCGCCCTGTGCGCGGCGCTGATGCTGCATATCTTCCATAAATTTGCGGACAGGATCCGGATCGCCAACCTTGCGCAGACCGTCAACGTCCTGCAGGCGATCCTCCTGACCGATGGCAGCCAGATGATCAAAACGCCCACCTATCACGTGTTCGATCTCTTTCAGGGGCATCAGGACGCAGATTTCCTTCCCGCCACGTGGGAGAGAGCGCCGGAAACGATCCGGAACAGCCTTCCGCACGCGGATCTGTCCTCGTCCATCAAGGGGGATACGCTGACCGTTTCACTCGTCAACCTTTCCGCCGTGCGGGAGGCCGGGGTGGAGCTTGAGCTCACAGGGGCGAAGCCGGTGTCCGCCTCCGGCAGGCTGATACGTGGCAAGCCGACAGATCACAACACGTTTAGCAGGCCCGATCGTGTCGCGCCAACTGATCTGGAGGGCATCACCATCAGGGAAGGCGTTCTCTGCGCAGCTCTTCCGCCCTGCGCTGTCGCATCCATGGAGATTAAGCTGGGGTGAGACCTGGCTGGCGCAAGCCGACAGAGGAACGGGCATGGCGGGATCGGCTGCACAGGAGAACCTGACCGCGCCAGGATAGGAAGGAATGTACGATGATGAAAGCCAGGGTATCCCTGGGCGAGGAGCTTTGAGATGATGATCCGGTCAGGCCAGTACGTCATGAGGTTTTCGTCCGGAGGGATGGAAGTGCTTCGTGACGGCGAAATCCTGTACTTCAACAGGCGCCCAATGTATGCTTTCATCAAAACGGCCCTGTCCATCACCGAGTTCTATGATGCGCCATACGATCAGGTGGACAGCGAAGGCGAAAAGGTCATCGCGGGCGGCATATTGAAGCCGCCCACAGGCTCAGAACTGGCTTTTCGAGACATCTATGAGGCAGCCGGAACAGGCTTCAAAGTCAGCAGGACTGTGACTGTGCTGAAGAACATCGATGATCTCGGCTTCGCATCCAAAGTCGCGTTCGTGATGGCGGCCTCCGATGAGGTGCGCGATTATGATGTGTTCGCCCCGGCAAACTGGTACAAGCAGAACGAATACGCAAAACCCCACGTGATGGGCTTCGACAAGGACTGCGAGTATTTCTGGCGCAGGGAGGTCAACTATACCCTGCCCCTGTTCGCAGCGCAGCACAGGGCCACGGGCGAGACGGCGATGCTGTCGCGATGGGCAGCTGATGTCGGCATGCGGGATCACAGCTTTGTCCAGTCGGAACATATTGTCGACGGAAAGTTCACCATCGGTTCCATTGGCATCAGCAAGCCTGAGAACAGGACGATCAATTACCTGTACTACGGCTTCCCGCTGCGCAAGGAGATTGAAACGGCGCGCGACGGCCTGACAATCGATTACGTGTATCCCGGCGCAGATGGCCAGATGCCCAGGATAGGCCGGGGATACAATATCGACTACATGATGCATACGAAGACGATGACCCGGGTGTATCATCCCATGGAGGCCGGATTTGCCCACGGCTATGCCGTCAGCGTATTTTTTAGCCGATATGACGGCTTTTACTCCATGATGAGGGATGTCTGGCGCACGGTATACGCACGGCTGAAGGACAAGGTGTTCGAGGTAGACCAGGCGCTGCAGTACCATAACTGCATGGAAGCCCTCACCAGGCTGACGAGGCAGTATGGCGAATCGTGGGGTTTGCCGTTTTCCTGCCAGCTTCCCCAGATGGACGTCTCCAGCGTGTCCTTCCAGTTTGGGTTTGTGGGCCAACAGCCGGGCATCGGCTATCAGCTCATCCGCTACGGGGACAAGGAGAACCACCCGGATTCCTATCAAAAAGGTCTGAACATCATCGACTTTTGGGTTGGGACAGCCATGACCGATATCGGCGCGCCGCAGGTATGCTATAACCCGACCATCAAGGGGTTTGAGCCGCTGCCGTTCTGGACAAGGATGATCGCCGACGGCCTTGAGAATATCCTTGACGCCTATGTGTACCTGAAGAAAAAAGGCGAGGACCAGCCTGCTTGGCTGGAATTCTGCCGCAAAGCCGCCGACTGGTTTGTCCGCATACAGAATGATGACGGGAGCTGGTACCGCGCGTACAACACGCATGACGGGTCCATGCGCATGGATTCGAAAGCCAATACGATCAGCGTGGTCAGGTTCCTGATTCAATTCCACCTGGTCACAAAAAGCGAACGATATAGGGAAGCCGCCCTCAAAGCAGGTGAATGGTCCTGGCAGAACACCTATCGGCTGATGGAATACCGCGGTTCCACCTGTGACAACTCCGACATCATGGACAATGAATCAGGCATCTATGCGATGTTCGGCTTTTTGTCCCTGTATGACCTCACCGGCGAACAAAAATGGCTCGAGGCCCTGATCGGAGCCGCCGACTACACCGAAACATGGACGTATGCGTGGTCGTTCCCCGTGCGCGTCCTCTGGCCGAACCACCCCTTCACAAAAAATCCGATCAGCGGGCAGAGTCCGGTGACGCTCGGCGGCGGCGGAGGAGATATGTACATGGCGGCCTGCGCATACGTTTATTATAGGCTGTATGTCATTACCCATGACGAGCATTACAGGGACTACGCCGAGTTCATCCATAATAATACGCGTCACGCAAACGACGTGGACGGAAGCTTCGGGTACGCTCTTCCCGGTCTTTCCCATGAGGGTGGCAGGTTTGCTGATCAAACGTTCGAAAGTCATTATCACTGGCTGCCCTGGGTCACCTACGTCGAAGTCGATCCCTTGTCCAGACTGTATGACACCTTTGGCGCCTATGACATTGCCGGAGCAGAAAAACTCAGTATGGAAGAACGCGCGGTAAGGAACAGAATCTACGATTCATTTGTTTAGTCGAATGATAGACAGCAGATATGTGCCATACTTTGGGGTCCCTTGTAGCTGTTGGCGCGAAAAGACCAAAAATTGCCAACGCGGCATGTCATGAAGCAAACATGGAAGCCGGGGGTAGCGCCATATATCAGTGCTGCCTGCTGAAGCATATCGCCTATAGACTGGAAAGGGAGCCCGCTGGAAGGCGGGGTCTGGTACAATAGGCAGCCAGACCGATGGAGAACGGAAAAGCAGGATGGAGGCACTCCTTCGAAGAACGTCCACATCCTGCCTGCTACAAGAGCATGGTGATCTTGGCACGGGGCAGCAGGGAGGCTGCCCCCTGTGCGGCGGAGCGCTGAAGGCGCACGACAGGGTCAAGCGGCATACCAGGACGGAAACCAGCGAGAAGGTGTGGCACAGAATCTGGAGGCTGAAGTGCCGGGGGTGCGGGAAACTGCACCGGGAGCTGCTGGAGTTTATGCTGCCCTACAAGCATAACTGCGCGGACCGCATCGAAAGCGTGCTGGACGATAAGCTGCAGGAACGCGGGGCGGAGAACAGCACGCTGAACTGCTGGAAGTACTGTTCTCTGGCAAGTTCCATCTCGTCTCCTCGAATAATTTTTGCGGATTCCGCACTTTTGGTTCAGGCGTTAAAAGTCACGGAATTTTCTGACACAGCATAGCATAAATATTATATGAGTGATAAATAGATAAGTGGCAGAGCGATAAGATGTCATTCGTGAAGACCAGAATTTATCAAGTATCTTTCAAAGACAACATTCATACGCTGAGCGAACGAAACCTGAGGTTGAAGAAGAGCTGGGCCGAGCGCTTTTCGTGGAGCGTCCATCCAAAAATCAACGAGGAGCGCTTCGCTGTGCTGTACAGCGGCAACCCCGCGACCCGGCCCAATACGCCGGTCAACGTCATCGTCGGAATGGAATCCCTGGCGGAAGCCTGCGCGTTGATGATGAGGCTCACCGGACAAACGAAACGGATGGACAGCCGATGGTGTCGTCTAGCTGCAGGAAGATGAGCCGTCTGGAGCTGGTGTACAAGGCGTTTATGGGGCGCATGGGGGCTATCCTTCTTTCCGACTGTCTCAGCCAATGGACCGGGGGCGACGCGGCTGCCGGCTCCTTTGATGAGGAGATCGGCGGATACTACATCCAATTGAGTCTCAAGCAGGTCAAGAACTACGGCAGGGGGGGCCAGGTTCAAGATATAGCCAGCCCTCGGCTCCCGGTCCCTGGCACTATCCCTCGCGTCTGCGATAGTCGCAGACCTTTACGCTTTTCGCCCGGCCTGCTCGTTCGCTCACTTGCCTCAATTTGCATCAGTCGCAGCCATCACACTGCGCGCTCGGCTGATCCTTTGCTCATTGGTCTTCCTCCTGCCTTGCTTCGCCACAGGCGGCAGGAAACGGCCCCCAGCCCGTACTCAGCCCTCAACCATCAGCCCTCAGCCCCCAGCACTCAGCACTGCAGACATCAGTCTGCGCAGCCCTCAGCACGCTGCCCTCAGCCCTGAGCCCTCAGCCCTGAGCCCTCAGCCCTCAGCCCTCAGCACTTCCCTGACAGCCAGGCAGATATGGTCCGTCGTCAGGCCGCAGTACTGGAGGATATCCGAATATTTCTTCGCGCTCCCCCCGAAACAGTCGTTGAGCCCGACGTATTCGATGGGTTTTCGCTCCCTGCGCAGCGCGCGCGATATGGCGCTGCCCAGGCCTCCGATCACCGTATGCTCCTCAGCCGTGACGACAGCGCGGCAATTGCCCGCGAGCCGGATGACTTCCTGTTCATCCAGCGGCTTGATCGTGTGGACGTCCACCACCTTGACCGAAACATCGTTCCGAAGGCGTTCCGCTGCCTGTATCGCCAGGCCGCACATGTACCCGGTCGCGAAGACGGCCACGTCGTGCCCGTCCATGAGAAGCCGGGGCTTTCCGATCACAAAGGGAGCGCCCTCCGCGGTGACGTTTTCGTAATCGTTCCGGTTCAGCCTCAGGTACAGCGGGCCCTGATGATCCACGATGGCTTTGACAGCCCCCACGGTTTCATTCGCGTCCGCGGGGCAGATGACCGTCATGTTCGGGATGGCCGTCATGATGGCGATATCCTCGATCGCTTGATGCGTCGCGCCGTCCGCGTAGTCGGAAACCCCGGCGGAAGACCCGCAGATCTTCACGTTGAGCTTTCCGGTGCAAATGGTCTGGCGGATCTGGTCATACGCGCGGCCGCCCGCGAACACCGCGAAGGAGGCGGTGAAGGGGATCAGGCCCGTCAGGGACAGGCCGGCCGCGACGGAAAGCATGTTCGCCTCCGCGATCCCCATTTCGAAATGTCGTTCCGGAAACTCGAGCTCGACCATCTTTCCCATGGTGGACCCGCCAAGGTCCGCGTCAAGCGTGACGATCCGGCTGTTTTCCCTGCACAGGTCCAGCAGCGTGCTGCCATACGCCTTTCTCTGGTTTGTAAACATCTATGCCTCCTGTTCAGACGGTCAATTCGCTCAGAGCCGTCTCATACTGCTCCCGCGACAGCTCGCCGTTGTGGAACGAAACGACATTTTCCGCGAAACTGACGCCTTTCCCTTTGATCGTATGCGCGAGGATGAGGGTCGGCTTGCCGTTGAAACGGTCGGCGCCGTCCAGGGCATCAAGGATCTGGCCCATGTCATGGCCGTCGATCTCCGTCACGCTCCATCCGAACGAGGCCCACTTGTCCGCGACCGGGTCCATGCCGAAGCGTTCGGAGATGATTCCCTGCGAGCCCAGACGGTTCATGTCGAGGATGCCGACCAGGCGGTCCGCCTTGTAGAACGCGGCGGCCATCGCCGCCTCCCAGATCTGCCCTTCGGTGATCTCCCCGTCCCCCATGATCACATAGGATTTCGCGTCGATGCCCTGCAGCCTGTTTCCCAGCACCATGCCCAGGCCGATGGACAGGCCTTGTCCCAGCGAACCCGTTCCGGCCTCGATCCCGGGCGTTTTCAGCAGATCCGGATGCCCCTGCAGATGGAAGCCGATCTCTTTGGTATGCTTCAGGTCATCCAGGGGGAACACCCCCAGCTCCGCGAGCGCCGCGTATTGCGCGATGCCAGCATGCCCCTTGCTGAAGAGGAAACGGTCGCGGTCCGGGGCGTGGATGTTTTTCGGGTCAAACTTCATCTTTTCAAAATACAGGGCCGCGACGATGTCCGCGGACGAACACGCGCCGCCCAGGTGCCCGGCTGTCCCAACGCCAATGCTGACGATGATGTTCCGCCTGATCTTCCGGGCGATCGCCTCAAGCCTTGCGATCTTTTCCGCACGAGTTTCTTTCACGATGTCCCTCCATCACTGCACGCTGCGTGCCGGCCTCCCGGCAGGCAGCTCGATCCATGGGCCTCCTGTGCGCCTGCCGCGGCGCTCAGATGCGCTCGACGGTCCCTTCCCAGGTGCTCACGGCGCGCTTGCGGGAGT
>CAZLYF010000159.1:0-7047 GCA_964563725.1 uncultured Oscillospiraceae bacterium | reverse complement strand
TTACCAGGTTTCAATTGGTAAAGTGGATGGGAAGGAGATAGACTTCGTTCTCCTCAGAGGCGACGAGGTCCTCTACCTTCAGGTTACCTACCTTTTAGCCGACCAGGCTGCCATTGACAGAGAGTTTGGTGTGTATCGCACGGTGCAGGATAATTACCCGAAGTATGTCATCTCAATGGACCAGGTTGACTTCAGCAGGAATGGGATTGTCCACAAGCGCATCGAGGAGTTTCTGGAAATGGAGACCTGGTAGTGATGCGGCTAAGGATTTCTTGGCAGTCCGATATTACTACAGTAAATATTAGTTGCATCATTAATGTCTCTGGGATAGAATACTGATGAGGCGCGATTGCGCAGAGAAGCTGGTTCGGTTTATCTGGGGCTGCAGAACCCGGGGATTGATGTCCGCGGAATTCTTCAGCAAAAAGGACTGTCTCAAGACGCAAGCCAACGCTTCGGCGCCCTGAGACAGCCTCTTGCCCAGTCGCGGCCGTTTCCTCCTATACGGGAAGCAGCGTACCGCTGTTTCTGCCCAATCAGATCAAAGACTGAATAAAGTCCCAGTCCTCGATCAGAGGCTTGATGTAGGGGATGGTCGCTTCGCGGATGGTAGCGTCGGGGGTGTATACCTCAACGCCGTACTGCTTGAGCTCCTCAGCCAAGGTCTTTTCGGCCGTAATGATCTGCTCGTCCTGCCACGCAATCGCTTTGTCAACGGCATTCTGCACAATCTCCTGGTCGTGTTGTGACATCGCGTTCCACACATCGCCGTTTACAAAGATCATGTTCGGGCAAATAATGTGGTTGGTCAGGATGACGTTTTTCACAACCTCGTAGAACTTGAAGCTGGAATATGTGGTAAGAGGGTTTTCCTGAGCATCGACCGTGCCGGTCTGGAGGGCCAGGTACAACTCATTGATGTTCATGGGCGTCGCGGAAGCCCCCCACGAATCGATCATCTTAACGTACAGTTCGCTCTGGGGAACGCGGATCTTCATGCCCTTCAAATCAGCCAGCGTGTGAACGGGCTTGTTGGTGGTCAGTTGTCTGGTCCCATAGTAGAAGGTACCCAGCAAGCGAACATTGATCGACTCGAACAGCTCATTGAGCTTGTTCTTGTAGCTGCTGTTCATCGCCTTTTGCATATGTTCAACGTTTTGCCAAAGAAAGGGCGCTTCCACCTGGGCTGCCTTGGGAATCCAGGCGGCAAACTGGGCGGGGCCTTCAGTGATGATGTCAACCAAGCCTTCCTGCACGCCTTCGACCAGATCGGGAGAACCGCCGAGGACGCCGTTTGGATAACCAATCACGTGGACATTCTCCGCATTGGCGTTGATCTCTTCGATGGCGCGCATCATCATCTGCGTCACCACCTGTTTTTCGGGGTGCACAGAACCCCATTTGAGTTCAACCGCCGCCTGGGTGCCTGCAATAACGCACATGGACAGGACCAGAGCCAGCACCAGTAGTCTCTTCATTTTCCGTTCCTCCACTCTTTTTATTCGTACATTCCTGTAGTTGTCCATTTTTGCGGGGGCGCTTTGCGCCCTCTCATGGAGTGCCGTAAAACAGATTGGGCAGCCAGTCGGTTACTGCCGGAACATAGGTGACGATCATCAGCACGGCAAACAGCGGCACCAGAAACGGGAGAGTCGCCTTGATCACCCGGTTTACTGACACTTTTGACACATTGGAAACGACGTACAGCACCACGCCAACCGGGGGCGTAATGACGCCGATCATCAGGTTCAGAAGCATGATCAGGCAGGCCTGCGTCTCAGAAACGCCCATTGCCATCATTGCTGGGATAAGTATCGGGCCAAGGATCAGAATCGCTGCGGTTCCCTCCATAAAGCAGCCGATAAACAGCAGGAGGATGTTGACGACCAGCAAGAATACATACCTGTTTGTGATCCCGGTCAGAAACGAGGTGATCGTCTGCGGGATCTGGGCGACGGTCAGAACATAGCCAAAGATGTTCGCCGTCATTACGATCGCCAGCACGACGCCGGTGGTCTCGCAGGTGGCGAGCATGACCTTGGGAACGTCCCTGAGCTTGAGATCACGATAGGAGAAGAGGCCGATCAACAGTGAGTAGAGGGCGGCGACGATCGCCGCCTCGGTCGTTGTGACGGCGCCGGTGTAGATTGCAGCAAACAGGATGACCGGAGCCATCAGCGCAAGAAACGCGTTTTTGAAGGAAAGCCACAGCGAATGGCGCGTCGGCCTCGGATTTCTGGGATAGTTTCTCTTCTTGGCGTATACGGCGATAAGGGCGCACATGGCGACAGCCATCAGGACGCCAGGGATGATGCCTCCTACAAAGCCCCTGCCGATGGATGCGCCCACCGTGACGCAAAGGATGACCATGGGGAGCGAAGGCGGGATGATCGGACCAAGCACCGAGGATGCGGCGGTGACCGCACATGAGAAGTCGTCGTCATAGCCTACCTCCCTCATCGCTTCAATTTCGATGTTGCCCAGACCGCCGGCATCCGCAACAGCGGTACCGCTCATGCCGGCAAACAGCGCGGAGCCGATGACGTTCGCGTGGCCCATACCGCCGGGAACGCTGCCGACGATTTCGTTCGCAAAGCGAAACATCTTTTTTGTCACGCCGCCCGTGTTCATCAGGTTCCCCATCAGAATAAAGAAGGGGGCAGCAATCATGGTGAACGAATTGGATGCCTGCGTAATCCTTTGCACTACCACCATCGGGTTCGAATCCGTCAAAAACATATACAGGAAGGAACTTAGGCCAAGATTGACGAACAATGGAAGGCCGGTGAACAGAAGAACGACAAAAACGATCAGGACGACCGTCATTTCCGATTCCCTCCCTTGTCGCTGTAATCTCTGGGGCCCTTGACCATGCATTCCAGCAGACCCGCTGTTTCATAGCAGACGATGATAAAATTGCAGATGGGTCCCATGACGTATACGATGCCATAGCTCAGAGCAAGGGATACCGCTGTCCGCTTGGCTCCCGCGCCCACCAGCCTAACGCCGTATACCACCATAAGCACCGAAAACGCGATGCATAGAATATGGTTGAACGCCTGAAGCCATTTTTGCGCTTTCATGGGCAGCGCGCTGCAAACCGACGTGATGCGGATGTGCGAATCCTTTCTCTCCGCAATGGTCCAGCCCATATAGCAGATCCAAACATATATCAGCTGGATCAATTCCTCCGACCATACGATCGGATCATTGAGGATCCATCGCCATATCACCTGAGCGATCCCCAGAACAAAAATTCCGGAAAGCAGAAAGACCGATAACCTGTCGACAGCGGTTTCAGTAATTCTCTTTACGTAACGAATCGTTTTGACAAATGCCGAGTACGTTTCTTGCACTTTGTATGACCATCCGTCATCTATCTTTGCATTTCAAGCGCGCGCACCTGTTTGACAACGTCCTGGCTCATGACACGGAAGTAGTCTTGAGGGGTACCCATGGATAGGAAGCTGGCGCCCTTCCCGACCCAGTACCTGATCAACTCTGGATCCATGCCGATGGACAGGCCAAAGGGCTTCTTGTGAGCCTTGCATTTGCTGATGATGTCATTCATCAGGGCAAGCATTTCGGGATCAAAGAACCGTCCGATGATGTTCGCGGACGCGGATAGATCCATCGGGCCGCAAATGACCGCATCCACTCCGGGAACCTCCAGAATCGCATCCAGGTTTTTGACGGCCTCCACGTGTTCGCACTGCATGATTTTCAGAAAGCTTTGTTCGACCGTATTGACATATTCGTCGAGGTCCCTGCAATTATAATCAGCTGCGCGCAATGGGCCGAAGCCCCGGATGCCCCTGGGCGGGTATTGGCAGATCATGACGCAGTGCTCTGCCTGTTCGGGGGTGTTTACCATCGGAAAGATGACCCCGTCCGGTCCGCACTCAAGCACAGGCTTGACATGCGCCATCTCGTGATCGGGAACCCGCACAAAAGCCGAACTGCCGCCCGCGTTCGTAGCAATAATGGCATTCTTGATCATCGGCTGGGTCATTCCGGCATGCTCGTTGTCAATCCAGATATAGTCATAATCAAGCATTCCGCACATTTCATAAAAGTCAAGGTCGGTGGTGGAACAATGCGTACCAAAACAAAGACTGCCCGCTTCTAGCTTTTTCTTGATTTGATGAATCTGATTCATAAGAATCTCACCACGCCGTATCAATATCCGTCCATGCGATGCACGTCACAACGTTCTGGCTTGACGTTCACCAGAGAACTTACACCCCTGTGACCGGCCAGACCACCATTCTCCCCCGATCATTGGACCCGGGGAATCAGTAATTCTGTCGAGCGCGAGTGTATCACTGTTGTGACAGCGCCGTCAAGCGGGAAATGAGTGAAATTGTCGTCGTATATGTCTGCAGGACCGCGCTCTACGCCGTTTTCGGAACACAATCTGGGGAAGTATCTCTTCCCACAACCTGTGCTCGATTGCTTCCTTGCTCATTGGGTCTCCGCCTCGCTATACGCCGCTCAGCGGTTCTCATTTGGATACGTTCCACCAAGGACAGGGCCACCCATCATGGGTGGCCCTGTCCTTGGTGGAGCATAGCGGATTCGAACCGCTGACCTCGACAATGCGAATGTCGCGCGCTACCAACTGTGCTAATGCCCCGCGGCCGCGTGGTCCACCTGCGGCACGGACAAAGTATAGCATCGGGCGCGATCCTTTTCAAGGGCCTGCGCGGGATTTTATTCGCCGGCCCATACACCGCTGGTGCCGCTCACTCCCGCGCGTAGACGGACAGCGAGCGCCCTTCGCAGCGGAATTCACCTTCGCCGCCCTCGATGACGACCGGTTCGGCGACATGGCCCGTGAGGTCGCGCCAGCGCGTGCCCTCAAAGCTTTCTCCGAAGGACATGTGAAGCGATGCCGGCCCATCGGTGGACAGCAGCGCCGCCAAGCCGGACTTATCGCGTGCCGGGTCTCCGCGGCGGGTCCAGCCGATGAGGGTCGGGCTGGCGAAATAGTCCCGCTGCTCGCCGTAGGCGAGGCGCTTGCGCGCGTCGAGCAGCAGGTCCAGCATGTCCCGCATGCCGGCTGGAGGCGCCTCCCCGCCGATGCCGTAGTAATCCCCGTAGAATACGCAGGGATAGCCGTCCCTGCGAAGCAGGATCAGCGCGTAGGCCAGCGGCTTGAACCAGTCCTGCACCCAGCTGCCGAGGCTCTGCCCGGGCTGGGAGTCGTGGTTGTCCACAAAGGTGACGACGTTCAAGTTGTTCCGTTGGAGCAGCGTGCCGGAAAAGACGTCTCTGAGGTCGTATTCCTTTCCCCAGTTCGCGGCGTCGAAGAAGTTGAAGTGCAGCGCCACGTCAAACAGCGCCATCTGGTCGCGCGTTTCGCCGATGTAGTCTGACAGGATCCCCTCGTCGCCGTGCCAGTACTCGCCCACGCAGTACAGGGATTTTTTCGTCCTCAGGCGCGTTTCCCGCAGAAAGGCGGAGATGAAGCTTGAGTGGATGTGCTTGATCGCGTCCAGACGCAGCCCGTCGAGGTCCAGCTCACGCACGAACCAATCGCCCCAACGCAGCGTTTCGTCGATGACCTCGCTGTTACGGTAGTCGACATCGGCGAACATCAGGTAGTCGAAATTGCCCTTTTCCCGATCTACCCTGGGCGAAAAGCCCTTGTTTTCCCCGAGGATCCTGAAGATGCCGTTCTCCCCGGTCCGTTCGTCCCGGTCCACGGCTGTGAAGTGGTTGTGGTTCCACGTAAACGCGGAGTATTTGCCCTTGCGCCCGGGAAAGGTGAAGCGGGTCCAGGCCTCGATCTCCCTGGGCGCTCCGGCCTCCCGCTCCCGGTTTTCGGGATCCACCGGGACGGCCATGAACGTTTCCTTCCCGTCCGCCCCGGCCTTGTGGTTGAGGACCGCGTCAGCGTACACCTTGATGCCGCCGGCATGCAGGGAGGCGATGCAGGCCTCGAGGGCATCCCTGGTCCCGTACTTGGTGCGGACGGAACCTTTCTGGTCGAACTCGCCCAGGTCGTACAGGTCGTAGACGCCGTAGCCGACGTCGCCTGTCGCGGTCGCCTTGCAGCAGGGCGGGATCCATACGCCCCCGACGCCGAGACCGGCCAGATGCCGCGCGTCATCCCTGAGCCTGTCCCAGTGGGCGCCGTCGTTGGCCAGATGCCACTCGAAGTACTGGAACATCACCTTGTTGTCGGGTTCGGCGCCGCCTGGCCCGGGATCAGGCCGGGCGTTCTGCAGCGACACGCCCTCCTTGACGGCCCGGTTCTCCGCTTTCTTCAGCATCTTCTTTTCCGCGTCCTGAGGGAGCGTATCCCACACCTCCCTGTGGATCAGGTCCGAAGCGGCCGGCTTGTCTTTGCGGCCTTCGCCGCCCTGTGCCGTATGCTTTTCTATCATCAATACTCCAGTCTGTTTTCGTTCCTTGGGGCAGCCCGGCGTGCGTCAGCGCTTCCGCGTGCCGCGCCGGGTCCGTGGCGCGGGCAGCTTCCTTGCCAGCCCGTCGGCCAGGATCTTCAGATCCCTGCCGAGTCCGCGCGTCGTCCTGAGCCATATGAGGCGAAGTTTTTTGACCGGCGCCAGCGCCGCGTACTCCTGCAAAAAGGCCCTGCGCGCCTCCGCTGCCGCCTCGCGCGTCAGGTTCTGCCTGCCGTAGAGCGCGGCGCCGGCTTCGTCGGCGAGGCGCGCGAGGGGGCCGTCCTCCTGTTCAATGCGCAGGGCGTAGTCCCGGAGCGTCTCGCTGGGCAGCGTCGCCCGGCCGCCCGCCTCCAGGGCCAGGCACAGCGCCTGCCAGTAGACCATGAAGCGGGCGGTGGGGGATGTCTGCCTGGCCGCGCGGCGGTCCGGGGCTTCCCTCCTGGCGCACCACACGGCGAACAGCAGGGCCGCTACCGCGAGCAGGGTCCACCAGGGGAAGGCGGCGCCGCGCTCGGCGGGGCCCTCCGGGTCCGCGGGCGGGGGGATCCGGGTGGGGAGGGGGCTGGGTTCCGGGGTGATTTCCGGCGGCGCGCCGCCGGGCGGGGGCGTCGGCGTGTATCCCGTTTCCGGTGACTCG
>CAZLYF010000158.1:0-7193 GCA_964563725.1 uncultured Oscillospiraceae bacterium | reverse complement strand
AGATGGTGTTGACCTGTCGTTTGTTGGGCGGGAGGGCGGTGATGTCCTTCCCGTCCAGGAGGATCCGGCCGGAACTGGGTTCGTAAAGCCGGATGACTGTGCGCGCGCAGGTGGATTTGCCGCAGCCCGACTCGCCCACCAGGCCAAGCGTCTCGCCCCGCGAGATGGAGAAGGAGACGCCGTCGAGGGCATGGACGACCCCGTGACGGCTCCCGCGCACGGCGAAGCGCTTCGTCAGCTCGCTGACCTCCAGCATCGCCCGCTCAGCCATGACGGCCGCCTCCGGGGACAAAGGGATTATCCTCCAGGGGCGCGTCGGGCGCAAGCAGCCAGCAGCTGCTCCGGCGCCCGCCGGAGAGCTGCCGGTCCGGAGACGGCTGGCCGTGGCAGACGCGCATCGCGTAGGGGCAGCGCGGGGCGAAGGGACAGCCTTTCGGGGGTCGGGTCATGTCGGGAGGGGAACCTGCGATCGGCTTGAGCCGGCTGCCTTTGGCCCGGTCAACGCCCGGCACGCTCTCCAGCAGGCCCTGGGTATAGGGGTGCATCGGGCGCTCGAAGATCTCGTCGATCTGCGCCTCTTCCATGACGAGGCCGCCGTACATGACGATGACCCGCGTGCAAAGCTCCGCGATCACGCCCAGGTCGTGCGTGATGAACAGGATGCTCATCCCCATGTCCGCCTGGAGCTGCCGCAGCAGCTTGATGATCTGGTCCTGGATGGTCACGTCCAGCGCTGTCGTCGGTTCGTCTGCGATCAGGAGGCTGGGACGGCAGGCAAGCGCCATGGCGATCATGACCCGCTGGCGCATGCCGCCGGAAAACTCGTGCGGGTAGCTGTTCATGCGCTTCTCCGCCTCAGGGATGCGCACCATCCGGAACAGGTCCAGCACTTTTTGCCTGCGCTGGGCACTGGTCAGGCCCTGCTCGTGCGCCGCGATCATCTCTTCCACCTGCTTGCCGACCTGAATGAGCGGGTTGAGGCTCGACATGGGATCCTGAAAGACCATGGAGATGCTTTTTCCCCTGACCTGCCTGAGCTGCCTTCGGCTCAGGCGGGCAAGGTCCCCGCCTTCAAACAGGATCTCCCCGCCGGTGATCCTGCCGGAGGGAGCCAGCAGGCGCAGGACGGACAGAAAGGTCACGCTTTTGCCGGAACCGGACTCTCCGACGACGCCGACGCTCTCGCCCCGGCCGACGCTCAGGCTCACGCCCCGTACGGCCTGAACTTCCCCGGCGCCGGTGAAAAAGGAGACCTTCAGGCCGTGGACCCGCAGCAGTTCGTCCATGCTTCTCCCTTCCGTCATTTTCTCAGCGTCGGATCCAGCGAATCCCGCAGCCCGTCCCCGATGAAATTGAACGCGAACATGATCGCGCAGATCACGCCGGCCGGGAGGAACAGCTGGTAGGGATTGCTTCGCAGCGAGTCCATCGCGTCGTTGCACATCGTCCCGAGGCTGGCCATGGGCGGGGAGATGCCGATGCCGATAAAGCTCATGAAAGCCTCGATGAAGATGGCGCTTGGGATGAGCATCGTGACCGTGACGAGGATGGGGCCCATGGCGTTGGGGATCAGGTGCCTGAAAAGGACGTAACGCGTGCGCGAGCCGATCGCGCGCGCCGCGAGAACGAACTCCTGCTCCTTGAGGCTCAGCACCTGTCCCCGGACGACCCGCGCTAGGGTGACCCAGTACACGCTCGAAAGCGCGATGACGATGCTGGCGGTCCCGGAATCGAGCATGACCCTGATGAGGATGACATACAGCATCAGCGGGATGGTGCTGATGATGTCCACCACGCGCATCATCACGGAGTCCGCCCGCCCGCCCAGATACCCCGAGAGCCCGCCGTAGAGGACTCCGATGACCATGTTGACCGCGACCGCGACAAAGGCCACCATCAGCGAAATGCGCGTCCCGTACATCAGGCGCGTCAGGATGTCCCGTCCCAGGTGATCGGTGCCAAGAAGGTAGCTCCTGTTCCAGACACTGATGCCGGACGGCAGCGCTGCTCCGTCCGCGCCGACGAGCGCGGGCGGTTTCTGCGCATAGTCGAGGAAGACGGGCGTCCCGTCGCCTGGGAGGTAGGAGACCCGTCTGAGGCCGGGGTCCTCGCCGGTCTTTGGCAAGGGCCCAAGGAGGCGGCCGTTTCCCGCGACTTCGATGATCTTCATACCCGGCGTCACGTACAGGAGGCTGCCGCCCGCGGCGCGGCTGACGCGCAGGACGGGCGGGATGTTCGCCAGGCTGAGCGTCTGTCCGGAATAGCTGTAGGATGTGAAAAAGGGTCCCGCCAGGGCGAAGAGGACCAGCAGGCAGGCGATGAGAAAGCCCGCGAGCGCGGTCGGCTTACGGCGAAAGCGAAACCAGACATCCGCCGCAAAGCCCCTGGAGGGCGTCCAGATCTTTTCCCTTTCCTCCGGTTCGGCGGCGAGACGCTCCCAGGTGTCGCCCCGGAGGGTCTGCCGCGGGCTACTCATACCGGATCCTCGGGTCGATCATGGAATACAGGAGGTCCACCAGGAATACCATGCTGATCAGAAAGGCCGCGTAAAATACGGTCATCCCCATGATGGTGGTGTAGTCCCTTTGCGTGACGCTGTTGACAAAGTAGGCGCCCATGCCCGGGATGGCGAAGATCTTCTCGATCACGAAGCTCCCCGTCAGAAGATTGGCCGCTGTCGGCCCCATCACGGTGACCAGGGGGATGAGGGCGTTTCTGAGGGCATGCCTGAAAATCACGCGCATTTCGCCGATCCCCTTGGAGCGTGCCGTCCGGATATAGTCCTGTCCCATCACGTCCAGCAGGCTCGAACGCATCAGACGGGCCAGGAAACTCACCGAATAGCCGCCGAGGGCGAGCATGGGGAGGATGTAGCCTTTCGCCGTGTCGACCCCGTAGACGGGGACCCATCCCAAACGGAAGGCAAATACGTACATCAGGCCCGCTGCGATGACAAAGCTGGGGATGGTGACCCCGAGGGTCGCAACGCCCATGAGCAGCATATCCTGCCAGCGGCCGTTTTTCAGCGCGGCGAAGATCCCCATCGGGATGCTGGACAGGAGCACGAACAGGAGGGTGACGAGCCCCAGGCGCCCCGAAAAGGGAAAGCCGTTGACGATGAAGTCGTTCACCGTTTTTCCCGTGTACTTGAAGCTTGGTCCCAGGTCAAAACGCAGAAGGCCCGACACATAACCGAAGAACTGCTCGTGCAGCGGGGCGTCTAAATTGTATTTCTTCTCAAGCGCTTCCAGGACCGCCGGCGGGACCTGTTTTTCACGGGTGAAAGGCCCGCCCGGCACGCTGTGCATGAGCACGAAGGTCAGGAGCACGATCATGAAAAGGGTGGCGACCATGGTCACGAGGCGTCTCAAGAGATATTTCGTCATATCGTCCGACGCCTCCTTCCGGAACGCTGCCTGGCCGGCAGGCGCGGATGGCAGGCCTGCGGTCCGCGTCATGATACCCGATGATGAATATGAATGCAATCAGCAAGGGGAGTATATACAACAAGCAAACAAGCCCGGGAGCGGGAAAGGGCCTCCGGCAAGGATTCGGCGGCTGTCAGGGGAGGACGGAGCGGACCGGGACCCCAAGGTGTTCCGCCAGCGTATCGGCGATCAGCTGATGGTCGTGCGTGTGCGGAAGGCCCGACACGGTCACCGTGCCGATCACCGCCGAATCGCCCAGCCGGAGGGGGAAACAGCCGCCTGACAGCGCCAGCTCCTGCTGCGACCATCCGCTCTCCTCCAGCGTCCTTCCCGAAAGCTTCAGTTCCAGGAATACGCGCAGGGAGCTTTTCCAGTACTGCGAGACCGTGTTGATCTTTCTCTGGATCCATCGGGAATTGTTGGGGGAGGGACGGCCCACGGCGCAGCGGAACAGCGAAAGCCCCGAAACCGTGATGTCCATGGCCATGTCGCCTCCGTGTTTTTGCCCGTTTTCCCTCAGCTTCAGGCCGAGCTCCCAGGCATCCTCGGGCGAAAAGGAAGCGAAACGGAGCAGCGCCTCCTGCTCCGCCACGATGGCAAGCATCTCCTGGTCCGACAGGATGCTTTCTTTCATACGGCCCTTCCTTTCCGGGCGGCCCTCCGCCGCGGATCCCTCATCGGCGTGAGTATAGCACCCGGCCGCCCGCGGGGCAACGGACGGATTGCGGGAAAGGCTCCCGGCACATACAATGAAGATAAAGCGGGACCGTGATGGCTGCGGAGGAGAGAAGAGATGAGAAGAACGAAGATCGTCTGCACGCTGGGGCCTTCGACCTGCACTGCGGCAACGCTGAGGGACATGGCCCTGGCGGGCATGGACGTTGCGCGGTTCAATTTCTCGCACGGCACGCGCGAATCGCACCTGAATATGTTCCGTTTGCTTGCGCAGGTCTGCGGCGGGCTGGACCGGCAGATCGCCACGGTGCTGGACACCAGGGGCCCGGAGATCCGCCTGAAGACGTTCCGGGGCGGGAAAGCCCTCCTTTCGGAAGGCGGGCGCTTCACGCTGACGACCCGGGACGTGGAAGGCGGCAGCACGGCCGCGTCGGTCACCTATCCGGGGCTTCCGCAGGATCTCGGGGACAGGAAGAGGATTCTGCTTGACGACGGGCTCATCGAGCTTGAGGTGGAGCAGGTGCGGGGCGCGGAGATCGTCTGCCGCGTCGTCATCGGCGGAGAGATCTCCGACAACAAGGGCGTGAACGTGCCGGGCGCCCGGTTTTCCTTTCCCTATCTCAGCCGCGCGGACAGGGAGGACATCCTGTTTGGCATCAGGACGGGCTTTGACTACGTGGCCGCGTCCTTTGTCAGCTGCAGGGAAGACATCCTTGCGGTGCGCAGCCTGCTTACACAAAACGGCGGCGGCCACATGCGCATCATCGCCAAGATCGAAAACGCCCAGGGGGTCGAACGCATCGGGGAGATCGTTGAAGCCGCCGACGCCGTGATGGTCGCCCGGGGCGACATGGGGGTCGAGATCGCCTTTGAGGAGATCCCCGTGCTGCAGAAGAGCATCATCAGGGCTGCGAGCATGGCGGGCAGGCAGGTCATCACGGCGACGCAGATGCTGGAAAGCATGGTGCGGCACCCCAGGCCCACTCGCGCGGAGATCACCGACGTGGCCAACGCGATCTATGATGGCACCAGCGCGATCATGCTGTCGGGGGAGACCGCCAGCGGGAAGTATCCTGTGGAAGCTGTACGCACGATGGCCCGCATCGCCGAGCGCGCGGAAAGGGACATCGACTATGCCGCGCGCTTCTTCTCCCACGCCATCAGCGAGGCGTCGCATGACATCACAGACGCCATTTCCCACGCCACCTGCCTGATCGCCTACAATCTCGGCGCAGCCGCGATCATCACGGTGACAAAAAGCGGGAGCACGGCAAAAATGATCAGCCGCTTCAGGCCGGGCATCCCCATCGTGGCCTGCACCCCGGACGCGTCCACGCTCAGACAGCTGTCCCTGTCGTGGGGCGTCACGGCGCTGGCCGTTCCCGAGGAGCGGGAGACCGACGTCCTTTTTGACCAGGCTGTCGGCGCCGCGCAGCGCGCAGGCCTGGTCAAGGCTGGGGACATCGCCGTTCTGACGGCGGGCGTGCCCCTCGCCGTGGCCGGGACGACCAACCTGATCAAGGTGGTCCGCGTGGGCGGACAGGCGCCCTGACGGCTGTCGCGCCGGAGGGGGGGCCGGGCCTGAAGGCCGGAGGCCCGCGTGGAGACCGCCTGCATTTTTTCTGTTCATGCGTTGACAGCCGGCCGGGCGGGTGCTATGATCCCACAGGTTCCAAAACAGTGCTGTGAGGCGTGTGATGGATCGAAAAATGGCTGATCAGACCTGTCCGCTTTCCGGGCGGCTTTTTTTTAAGCCGCCGCTGCACTGAAGCCGGGCGCGGCGGGGACCCCGCTCCGGGCTGGCACCCCAGAAGGCAGACTGCAAGTAAAGGAGACAAGGACCATGTCGCAACAGGAAAAGGTCACCGGCTATCTCCCTGACGAACGGCCGCCGCTCGGCAAGCTCCTGCTCTACGCCCTTCAGCAGGTCATCGTGATGTTTCCCGCCACCATCGCCGTCGCCCTGATTACGGGATTTCAGGTCTCCACCACCATCTTCGCCAGCGGCCTGGCGACCCTGTGCTTCATCCTGATCACCGGCAGGAAGATCCCCCTCTACTACGGCTCCAGCTTCTCCTACCTGACCGCTGTCATCAGCCTGATGACCAGCCGTTCCATCATGGACAAGCTCAGCCCCGAAGCCCTGGCCCAGCTGACTGCCTGGCAGCAGAGGCTGACTTCGGTGATGCCTGCCGAAGCCATCGCCTTCGCGCAGTTTGGGATCATCATGTCCGGCTTCGTCAGCATCGCGGCCGGCCTGCTGATCCGATTCAGCGGAAAGGATGCGGTCGAAAAAATCCTGCCTCCGACGGTCACGGGCCCCATCGCCATGATCATCGGACTGACCCTTGCAGGCACGGCGCTGTCTGACGCGGCGCCTTCCGCCGGAGGCGCAGGCATCATGGCTTCCGGCTGGGTGTGGGCCGTCTCCCTGGCGACCCTGCTTTCAACGGTCCTCTTCTCCAGGTATCTCAAGGGCTTCCTGTCCCAGCTCCCCCTGCTGCTGGGCGCCGCCGTGGGCTGCGCCGCCGCGGGCCTGCTGTACGCCTTCGGGGGAATGGAGATGAGCCTGTTTCGGAAGATCCCCGAGGAAGCGCTTTCGGCCTCCCTGTGGCAGAACGGGATCTTCGCCGTGCCCGCTTTCACCCTTCCCAAGGCCTCGGTGGCTGCGGTGCTCGCCATCATGCCCATCGCCATCGCGACCATCCCTGAGTCGACCGCGCACATGTACCAGCTGGACGTGTACGTCAAGGACCTGGCCCGCAAAAAGAACAGGGAGGGGAAATACAACCTGACCGACAAACTGGGCCTCAACCTCATCGGCGACGGCCTGTGCGACATGGTGTCAGGCGTCCTGGGCGGGCCCGCGGGCACGAATTACGGTGAAAACATCTCCACCATGGCCATCACCAAGGTGTTTTCCGTCCCGGTGCTCGCCGTTGCTGCGGTCATCGCGATGGTGATCTCCTTCTTCACTCCGCTCATCAAGGGGATCTATGCCATCCCGACGCCGGTCATCGGCGGTCTTGAGATCTACCTGTTCGGCGCGATCGCCGCACAGGGCATCGCGATCATGATCGAAAAGAAGAC
>CAZLYF010000157.1:0-7245 GCA_964563725.1 uncultured Oscillospiraceae bacterium | reverse complement strand
GCGGGCGGTATGCCGCTTGGCACATCGGGCAGAGCGGCGCTGCTGATTTCAGGCAGGTCTTCATGGGCCTCGCCGGCAAGGCAGATGATGTCCGGACGGCGTTCCTTGACCTGGCGGAAAGCCTCGGTGGTGCCGGGGACGGCCTGGTTGACGACGATCGCTTTCATCAGGGGATCATCAGAGAAGTTCACGATGGTCTGGATGGTGGTTTCCAGTTCGTCGGTGAAGTTGTCGGGATAGATGGCGAGCTTGACCATATCCTCGCCATACATGGCCTGGAAGGCTTCGGCGCCACGGCGGTCGTCCTCAGACTGAGACACGGAACCGGTCACGATGCCGATCCGGAACTCAGCTTTCGCCGTTTCAGCGCTACCAAACGCCGCAAACGACATCAGCACGGTGAAGCACAGCAGCAATCCCAAGGCTTTCTTCATTCGGGTTCTCCTCCTCTTTCTTTTTCCTGTGCGACAGGAATCCAGGTTTTCACCAATCCGGACATCTCAGTGTTCAGGCCGCTTCTGCTCTTCTGATGGGAAAACCTTCGGATGTTTATTGTAAGGAGCGCATACGTGCCTGTCAAGCGACAAACGATCAAATAGGGCAAAAAGCAAAAAAATCGTGGGGTGTGCGGGCTTTCCGGCGCGTTGCCGCCCCTTCATATACCCGCTCCGCCCCCGCTTCCCGCGGGGGCGGAGCGGAACAGGCGGCGCCTTGTCTTATTTTTGTTCGTCGTCCAGCCCGCGCTTCCATTCCTCCTTGTTGATCCGGCCCGCCCTTAGGTCGCTGGTCATCCTGCTGATCGAATCATACTGGGCCCGCGTGCCGGCCTTGTCCGGCCTGTAGTTGGCCGCCCGGTCCGCGTGGATCCCGAAGCGCTCCGCCTGGGCGATCGCGTCCATGTTCGCGCCCAGGAAGAGGAATTCCCAGCCGTACTTCTCCTTCTGCCGCTCCACCATCATCCGGACGCGGGCGTAGTCGTACTCCCGGCTCGCGTTTTCCATCCCGTCCGTCGTGATCGCCACAAGAGTCTTCTCCGGGCAGGCGCCGGGCGCGGCGTACTTGTGCGCCTCCCCGATGCGGTGCAGCGTCCTCCCGACGGCGTCCAGCAACGCGGTGGAACCGCGCACGAAGTACTCTTTCCTCGTCACCGGCAGGACGTCGCGTAGGGGCAGGCGGTCGTGCAGCACCTCGTAATGGTCGTCAAAGAGCACGGTGGTCACCAGCGCCTCCCCCGGCTCCTCCTTCTGCCTGGCGAGCAGCGCGTTGTAGCCGCCGATGGTGTCCTCCTCCAGTCCCGCCATCGATCCGCTTCGGTCCAGGATGAAAACCAGTTCGCTCAGTTTGCTGTCCATGTGCGTGCCTCCCTTCGTTTGCTGCCCAGAGGATACCGCGCCCTTAAAAGGAAAAGGTCGCCCGGCAGGCGACAAATTCCGGGACCCGGGGGTGTTTCAGCAGCTCCCCAGCAGAGGCTGGCCGTATTTGAACAGGATGCCGTTGATCTCGTAGATGTCGAAGATCCCGCGCTTGATGAAGTAGCTGACGATCACGTCCGACAGCGAGGCCGGGGAAAGGGAGTGTCCCGCCAGCGCAAGCAGTTCCCGGCAGCCGTCGAGGTCCAGCTCCAGCGCGACGCACAGCGCCAGGAGGGTGCTTTGCCCCGGCCTGATCTTCCCCGTGCGGATCTTTTGGAAATGCTTTCTGTCCAGGTTGGCCCGCTTGTAGACCTCCGCGTCCCTGAGGCCCCTGGCGTCGATGAGCGCCATGAGCCGCTTGGGGAAGGGGTCGTCCAGCATCTGCGTGAAATCCACCGCCTCCGCCGCCTGGCCGTCCGGGAGGGACCGCGGCGCGCGGACGGCTGCCGGCGGCCGGGGCGCGGCCTCAAAAAGATCCGCGCTGGTCAGGGCCTCGGGGGCCTCCGCCTGCACCGCCTTGAAGGACAGCGCGTCCTCGCCGGAGGGCTGCCGCCTGCGCCACAGGCGCGCGTGGACGTAGTGGTCATCGATGTATTCCCGGATCTCTTCCGAAAAGCGCGTGGACAGGGAAAAGGAATCCCGGTCGAAGACCGCCAGGATGACCCGCATGTCGTGTTCGAGCAGAAAATCGCCGATGGCCCTGTAGGCGACGCTGAGGGCAAGGTCCCTGGGAAAGCCGTAGTGGCCGGTGGAGATCAGCGGGAAGGCGACGGAACGGAGGCCCCTGTCCCGGGCAAGCTCAAGGGAACTGCGGTAACAGGCGGCGAGCAGGGCCTCCTCGCCCCGGTCCCCTCCCTGCCAGACGGGTCCCACCGTATGGATGACGTATCGCGCCGGCAGGCCGAACCCCGGGGTGATGACGGCGCCGCCCGGCGGACAGCCGCCCAGCGCATCGCAGGCCGCTTCCATCTGTTCGTAGCCCGCGCCGGAAAAGATCGCGCCGCAGACCCCGCTCCCGGGCTTCAACCCGGCGTTGGCGGCGTTCACCACCGCGTCCACCCTGAGCCTGGCGATGTCCGCCCGGACGATCACAAATGGCATCCCGAAGCTCCCCCCTTGCCCAGTGGCGCGAGGCCCCGGCCGGGGCCTCGCGCAGAAACCCGTCAGGCTCCGTCCGGATAGGCCTTGATCAACGCCTGGGTCCCTTCGTCGCCGAGACCCCGCTCCTCGAGCGCGCGGTACTGCGCGAGCACCTTTTCAAGGACGGGCAGAACCAGCCCGCGGGACACCGCTTCCTCCCGGACGATGGACAGGTCCTTGACGAAGTGCTTGATGAAAAAGCCGGGACGGAAATCGCCTTCCGTGATCTTCATCCCGTTGCCGCTGAGCTGCGCGGAGCCCGCCGCTCCCGTGGCGAGGGTCTCAAGCGTCTGCTGCGCTTCAAGGCCGACGCGCCGGGCATAGGCGACCGCTTCGCAGACGCCCGAAATGGCCCCGGCGATCGCGATCTGGTTGGCCATCTTGGTATGCTGGCCGCAGCCCGCGGGCCCCGCGTACCGCACGTTCGTGCCCATTGAGCGAAAGACCGGCAGGCATCGGTCGAAGACGTCCCTGTCCCCTCCGGCCATGATGGTCAGCGTCCCCTCCTGGGCCCCTTTGTCGCCCCCGGAGACGGGCGCGTCGAGCGCCTGGACGCCCAGAGCGGCCGCTTCGCGGAAGATCCGCACGGCCAATTCCGGGGACGTCGTCGTCATGTCGATCACAATCGTGCCGGGACGGGCGTGTTTGAGGATCCCGCCGTCCGAAAAATATACCTCCTCCACGTCTTTGGGGTAGCCCACAATGGTGATCACGGCGTCAGCCCCGCGGACGCAGCCGGCCAGCGTGTCGTGCCATACCGCGCCCGCAGCCAGGCTCGCCTCCGCTTTCGCCTTCGTTCGGGTGTAGACGTGGACGTCGTACCCGTTTTTTAGAAGGTTTCCGACCATCCCCCCGCCCATGATGCCCACCCCAATGAATGCGATCCTCATTTCGTCCTCCTGAGCCTCGAAATATTTTACATTGTCCATTGTAGACACCGGCGCCGAAGATGGCAAACGGGGGCACGCACACGCCTGAGGCGCGTGTGCGAATGAAGTCACTGCGTTCATGAAGCGCGCCTGCGGCGCATGAGGACGCGCCGCGCGCGAATGCAGTTACTCCGCCTCATTAACACGCCTCATTTGCAGCGGGATCCGCGCGCGGCGGATGTTCCCATTCAAAACCGGGTATGATATAATCGGGCTGCAAAGGAGGTGATCTGGATGAAGAGAAAGCAGGTCCTGCTCACCGTGACGGGCATTGCGTCCAACCGCGACGAGGAAGACGATGCCCTGCGCCTGACCACGGTCGGAACCCTCTCCGGTCAGGCGGACAACTGGAAGCTTCGCTACACGGAGTCTCAGCCAGACACCAACGAGAAGCACAGCATCACCATGACTCTGGGCGACGGCGTCGTCACGATGAAACGGGGCGGCTCCTACGGCACCAACATGGTATTCAAGAAGGGCAACCGTTTCCAGAGCAGCTACAGGACCCCGTACGGCACCTTCGATATGGGCATCTTTCCCACTGTGGTCGACTACCGGGTGGACGACGGCGGCGAAGGCGTCGTATCGCTGCGTTACCAGCTGGACATCCAGGGACAGTACACCTCGGTGCATAACCTCAACATCAGTTTCGCCGCCAGCAAGGAAGCATGAAACTGCTGGCCCCGTCGCGGGACGAGGTCAGCAGGCTTGTCGGCGCGCCCTGCCTCCTCGCGGCGGACAGGCAAAGGCGCGCCTTGTTCATCAGCGATTTCCCGCGCAGGCTGGGCGCGGAGAAGACGGCGCGCGTCCGCGGCCGCCTGGAGGCGGAAGGCTTTCCCTGCCACGTCGAAAACGGCCTGGCGCGCATCGACTGGTCTCCCGCGCGCTACCTTGGTTTTTTCCGCGCCCTGGGGTCCCCTCCGCTGCCGGCGGCGCCAGACGGGTGTGATTTTCCCCTGTGGGGGCTGTGCAGGCTGCTCAGGCAGCACGATACGCCGCTTGAGGCGCAGCCGGCCGCCTGCCTGAGGGACGCGCTGCTGCTGCTGGACGCGGGCCAGGCGGGACAGCTGGCCCGGCTGGGGCGCGAATGGCTGGCCCTCGCGCTCCGGTTCAGGACCGGGGTCCCCTGCGCCGTCGCGGACCTGCTGATCTGCCGGGGCCTGACCGGGCCCTGACGCGTCCCGCGGTTTGTCCCGCGGGGGTCGGCGCGAGCCGAAAGGAGGACAAGCGATGCTGATCCAGTATCACGGCCATTCGGAGTTCCTGCTTGAGACCGCGGACGGACGCCGCGTCCTGACGGACCCCTACAATGCCAGCGTCGGCTTCCCGATGAAAAAGACCCGGGCCGACCTGGTGACGGTCAGCCACGGGCACGGCGACCACGCCGAGGTCTCCAAGGCGGAAGGCCGCCCGGTCATCCTGCGCGACGCGGGCAGGCACGAGCCGCTGCCCGGGATCGCGGTCACCGGTCACCTGAGCTGGCATGACGACGCGGGAGGCAGCAAGCGGGGCAGGAACCTCTGCTTTGTCATCGAGGCGGAGGGCCTCCGCGTCGCCCACCTGGGCGACCTGGGCAGCCCGCCGGACGCGCCGTTGATGGAAGCGCTGCGCGGCATGGACGTTTTGCTCGTCCCGGTGGGCGGCTTCTACACCATCGACGCCCTCCAGGCGGCCGCCCTCGTCCGGGAAACGAAGCCCCGCGTCGTGATCCCCATGCACTACCGCGCGCCCGAAGGCGGGCTCGCCGCCATCGCCGGGCCGGAGGAGTTCCTGCGCCTGATGCCGGGCCCTTCCAGGCAGCCGCTGCTGCGCGTAACCAAAAACGACCTGAGCGAGCAGCCGGCCTGCGTGCTGCTGGACATCAGGCCCTAAACACGTTCCCATACCGTACGGGGAGGCGCGAACGCGCCTCCCCGTACGGTTTGTTTATTGCCTGGCCGCGGCGCCGGGTCTCGTCCTGCCGTTGAAGGCCCAGCCCAGCAGCATGACGGCAATGAAGATGATCACGAAGTAGAGGACCGCCATCTTGTGCGCCAGCACGGCCGCCGCCAGCATGAACGCGCAGCTGAGGATGGACAGCGCGGGCATCACCATCCGCTTGAAGGCCGGGAGGCTTTTTTCCTTGCGCATCATCTGGATGAAGATGGGGATGTACAGGCCGTAGAGCGCGACGATGGGGAGCTCCGAGGAATCGAAGCTGAAGGGGCCAAACCAGGTGGCGGTCAGGTTCGCGCCATAGAAATACAGCAGCCACAGCGCGCACAGGAACACGCCGGCGACAGAGGAGTTGGACGGCATGTTGGTCGAGGAGTCCACCTGCTTGAGGACGTCGGGCCGGGGGCCGCCGCCGCGGACCGCCAGCGAATACAGCGCGCGGGTGGAGCCCACCATCAGCCCGTTGAGCGTGCCAAGGCAGGAGATGATCACGAACACGAAAATCAGCGTCCCCGCGACCTGTCCGAAGATCGTCTGAAACGCCAGCTTCGCCCCGTCCTGCCCGCTCTTCATCAGCTCCTGCGTGGGCACGGCGCCCGCGAGGCCGATGTAGTACAGGATGTACACCACCACCACGATCAGGCTGCCGAGGACCAGCGCCCGGGGCAGGTTGCGCCGGGAATCCCTCAGTTCCGCGTTGATGGAGGTCGCCACGATCCAGCCCTCGTAGGCAAAGGCGACCGCGACGACGGAGGCGAACAGGCCGCCCCCGAAATCCGCGGCGGAGCTGGCCGACGCCGCGAAGTTCTGGGCAGTCATCCCGCTGGACAGGCCTTTGAGGGTGCCCGCGACGGCCATCAGCGCCAGGGGAACCAGCTTGATCACCGTGCTGCTCACCTGCCACCTGCCGGCGAGGACCGGGGACAGGGCGTTGAGCGCGTAGCTCGCCACCAGGAAGAAGCCGGCGATCACCATGCAGGAGCCGCCGGTGATATCCCAGCCCAGCAGCACGCAGGTGTACCGGGCCGAGACCCAGGCAAGGACGGAGGTGATCGCGGGCTGGTACATCGTGGCCATGAACCAGCCCACGAAGTACCCGTACTTTTTGCCCACGAACACCTCGGCGTAGTCCACGACGCCGTTGACCTTTTCGTAGCGGGCGGCCATGACGGAAAAGGTATAGGAACAGATGATCATGATCAGACCCACCACGGCCCAGGCCGCGATGCCCAGCGGGACGTTGCCGCCCGTCGCCTTGAGCACGGTTTCCGCTTTGAAGAACACGCCGCTGCCGATGACGATGCCGATCACCATGGCGATCGCCATGGGCAGCCCGTAGCGCTTGTTGAGTTTGTTTTCCATGACTCTACTCCGTGTGTGTCAGGCTCCGCGTTCCCCGCGGGCTGTCAGTTGTTCTTTTTGAGCAGCGAACCGAGGATGTCTTCGGGGCTGAAACCCGATTTCTTCGCCTCGTCCAGGATGCCGTCCAGGAGGGTCTTCCCCTTTTTCGCAGCAGGCTTCTTCGCTGCCGTTTTTTTCGCGGGTGCCTTTTTCGCGGGCGTCTTCTTTGCCGCTGCCTTTTTCGCCGCTGCCGCGGCAAGTTTCCGCTTGTCCGCGCCGAGCTTCTTCTTCTCGGCGTTCAGCTTCGCAATATAGCCCTTGTACTTCTCGACCTTTGCGTCGATCGCCTTGATCTTGGCGTCGATCTGCCGGGCTGTGGGCGCGCCTTTTTCAGCCATGGAAAAACCGCCTTTCATGCAGATGTTTCGACGCATTATAGCGCCGTAGCGCCGCGGCGGCAACAGTTTTTCGCGGGTGCCGCCTCCCTC
>CAZLYF010000156.1:0-7266 GCA_964563725.1 uncultured Oscillospiraceae bacterium | reverse complement strand
GCCCGCGGGAGGCGGTATCCCCACGCGCGCTTCGTCTGCACCGACGGAGACCATTTGTGTTATGTCAAGAAGAAATCCCGGATATCATCATCAGGATTTCCCGGATTTCAGCACGAGCCTTCCCGGGAAAAATCATCAGTGCAGGTTGGTCGTCTGACGCATCAACGCATGAGTCATGGGAGACTACGCTGTGGCCTGGGTCTGCGCCTCCGGCGAGGAGCTGGCCTGCAACGTCTGCCAGGACCGCGCCCGCTTCCTGCGCGAGATCGCGCTGGCGGCCCGGCTGGGCATCGGCCTCAGCTTCCTGTGCGAGCACGGCGCCGGCATCAAATGCCTGGACGACGTCCGTTCCTGGGTCAACCCGCGCCTTTCCGCGAGCACGCTGGCCGTGAGCGGGCCGCGCCTGGTAAGCATCCTCCGGTGCATCCAGGGAAAGCACAGCGTGCGCTTCCTGTTCTGCGACCCGGCCTGTACCGGCGAAACGATTGTCGATCTTTTGAGGTGATTTGTTCAACCGGACCGAATGAAATGCCTTTGAAATGCCGTAGTGCCGCAGCAGTTCTTCCCGATTTTCAAAGCGATAGCGGAATGCGAGGCTGCGAATGGCTGACGTCAAGTGGATCAAAATTGTGACCGACATATTCGATGATGAAAAAATCCTTCTGATAGAGCAAATGCCGGATGCGGATACTTTAACCGTGATCTGGTTCAAATTGCTTACATTAGCCAGGAAGCAGAATAATCGCGGCGTTTTCATGATTCGCGACTCCATGCCATATACGGACGAAATGTTTGCATCCGTTTTCCGAAGGCCACTGAATACCATCCGGCTGGCGCTGTCCACCTTTGAGAAGTTTCGGATGGTATCCATCATCAACAACACAGTCACGATCCCAATCTGGTCAAAGCACCAAAACATTGAGGGCATGGAGAAACGCCAGGACTACATGCGCCAGTACATGAAGGCATACCGGGAGGAGCAAAAGCTCCTCGCAGACGGTAAACATTTACGTAAACGCTTACGTGAACATACACGTAAGCAGAATGTTAGCAAGACAGATATAGATACAGATAAGAAACCCCCTATATCCCCCAAAGGGGGGACAGCGCGACGGGAGAAAATCAAGCCGGAGGATTCGCGGTTTACGAGGTTCTGGAGCGAGTACACCAAAAAAGTCAGCAAGTCATCCGCACTGAAAGCCTTCGCCCGCATCGGCCCGGACGAAGGCCTCCTTCGGCTTGGCGGCTACACATCCCCAATGTCCAGCGGGGTGAATGGAACAGGCGTTGCGACCGTGTTCGTTGTCAGGATCAGATGATCATCCGACAGAATATCAAGGAACGCTAAATAGGTTTCGAAGCGGTGCGCGTGTTTGATATCCGGGACCGGGTTTTGTTCAATAAGCAGAAGATCCCACATCATTTGAAGCAAAAATTATTTTTATTCTGCGGGAACAAGCCTAAATTTTTTGTTTATTATGCATGAATGTAATATAGAATGTTGGTGTAATTTATCCAATTGACAACCATTATCATGATAGTTATAATCGTTTTCAGTCTGCGATTAAGCTTACAGATTCGGACGAAAGAAACGGTTTGACTCACAAACAAGAAGGATGACGCCGGATGAAAACATATCTTTCAGTTTGTCTCAGAAACAAGAAGGATGCCGAATGAAAACATATCTTTCATATATTCTGGATCCGAAGGATCTGGTCTGGCCGGGGGAGCCGAATATTGAAGTGGAGCAGTGTGCACAGATCAAAGGGGACAGCAAAAACAACGCGTTCTGCTGCAAACTGCCGAATCACTGTGGGACGCATTGTGATGCGCCGTGGCATTTTAACCCGAACGGGTTGAAGATCACGCAACTCCCCATGGAGTATTTCTGGTTTGACCAGGTAGTGGTTGTCGATGTGCCCAAAAAGGCAGACGAAGGGGTTATGCCTGAAGATTTGAAACCGTTTGAAGAAGAGATCGCCAAGGCTCAGCTTCTGCTGATCAAATCAGGATTTGCCTTTGTAAGGGAGAAGGAACCCGAGGTGTACCAGCAGCATGGACCTTATTTGACACCCGAGGTTGCCGCGTATCTGGTTGAGACATTCCGGAATTTACGCACAGTCGGCTTTGACTTTCTTTCCATCGGTTCGCCGTCCAATGATCTGTCGGCGCCGGCCCACCAGACGCTGCTCGGCTGCTTTTCTGAGCATTTTATCACAGGCATTGAGGACATGGATCTGCGGCCATTGTATGATCATCCCGGCAGGGTTAAGCAGGTCATCGCTGCACCGTTGCGTATTGTGGAGCTGGACAGTTCTCAGGTATGTGTCATTGCGGAACTGGAAGATGAATGAACCCAACACCGAAAGGTGAGGTAATAATGAAACCGGAGGAGAACAACATCATGAGGAAACTGTTGACAATCGCAGTCGTAGCTGCACTGGCCGTCTCCCTATTCGCGGGCGCCGCGATGGCAGAAGAGCTAACGGTCGGCTTCAGCCAGTATGCTTCCTACAACAATTGGCGTGTTACAAACACTGACGACATCAACCGCGCGCTGAACGAGCAGGGCTGGAAAGTCATCTTCGCGGACGCGAACGACGACACCGCTCAGCAGATCAATGATCTGGAAGACATGATTGCCCAGCATCCGGATTATATGGTAGTCGGACCTCGTGAGCAGGAAGGTTATGCGAATGTTCTTGAGGAAGCAGCTGAGGCAGGGATCAAGATCGTGCTTTATGACCGTCTCGCGGAAGGCCCCTATGATGTACTGATCCAGGGCGACTACATCATGGAAGGCGAGAACGCAGGACAGGCTGTGGTAGATACTTTCGGCGAAGAGAAAGAGATCAATATCGTCGAGTTGACCGGTACCCCCGGCGCAGACGTGACTGCACAGCGTGCCAAAGGCTTCAGGAACATTATTGATCAACATAGCAATTACAAGATCCTGGCTTCCCAGGTCGGCAACTTCTCCCGTACCACGTCGCAGACCGCTATGGAGAACATGATCCAGTCCTTAGGTGATAAGATCGATGTTGTCTATGCTCATTCCGATGACAACGGCCTTGGCGCCATCAATGCCATCAAGGCTGCCGGCCTGACCCCCGGTGTGGATATCGTGGTATTCGCCATTGACGGAACCACAGACGGCCTGCAGGCGATCATTGACGGCGAGATGAAGGCAACCTATCTTTGCAACCCGTTCTATGGCGACGCGATCGTCGAACTGATCAACAGGCTGGAAGCGGGAGAGACGTTCAGTGAAAGAGTCGTCCTTCAGGGCAAGCTCTACAACATTGACAACGCTCAGGCATCTCTGGACGCAGGCGAGGGCTTCTGATTCAGAGCAATTCTGCTGCAGACATGCTGTCGCATAGCCAGTGAAAGTGAAAGGTGGGAGGAGTCTTCAGCTCCTCCCCTTTTTGCTAAGGGTAATAATATGGAAAATAACCTTCTTCTTGAAATGAAACAGATTGACAAACAGTTTACCGGTGTCTATGCGCTGGATCATGTCGATTTCAGCGTGAGAAAGGGAGAGATCCATGCGCTGATGGGAGAAAACGGAGCCGGAAAGTCAACCCTGATCAAGGTGCTGACAGGATTGTACGGGAAGGATACCGGACAGATCATCTTTGACGGCGAGGAACGTAACTTCTACACGCCTCAGGACTCTCAGCGCGCCGGTATCAGCGCGATCTATCAGGAAATCAACCTGATTCCGCATTTGTCAGTCGCAGAGAATATCTTCATCGGCAGGGAACCTGCGAATTCTTTCGGTATTGACTGGAAAGCCGTGCGTGTACAGGCCAGGCAACTTCTATTGGATAACGGGATCGATATCGACGTGGATCAGGATCTGTCCACCTACTCGACCGCGATCCAGCAGATGATCGCCATTACCAGAGCGATCTCCCAGAATGCGAAGCTGCTGATTATGGATGAGCCCACTTCTTCCCTCGCGGATGACGAGATCAAGTTGTTGTTTGTTAAGATGAGGGAGCTGGTGGCGAAGGGATTGTCCATTATTTTCATCAGCCATAAGCTGGACGAGGTCTTTGCGATCTGTGACAGGACCACTATCCTCAAAGACGGTAAGCTGGTAGGCTGTTACGATATGGACAAGATCACCAGGCTGGAAATGGTCTCCAAAATGATCGGCCGGGATGCAAGCGATGTGCTCAAGCGTTCAGTGGGTGAATATGAGGAAAAGGAAGGAACGGTTCCCCTGGTCCATACTAAAAATATCGATAATCGGGTGAAACTGCACGGGATTTCAATTGATATCCGTCCGGGTGAGATCGTGGGCATAGCCGGTCTTCTTGGCGCCGGAAAATCGGAGTTTGCAAAGGTGGTTTTCGGCTGTGACAACACGTATACAGGTGAGTATGAGGTAGAGGGGAAGCCTGTCCGCCTCAAGACCCCGAAGGGTGCCATCGACCTTGGCTTTGCCTATTGCTCAGAGGATCGTAAGGTGGAGGGTATTTTCCCCCATATGTCTGTGAAGGAAAATATGACCATTACTGCATTGCCGCGCATATCCCGGTTTGGCGTGGTCAATCGGCGCAGACAGAAGGAAATCGTGGATCAGTACATCGAATCCATCCAGATCAAGACCCCTAGTCAGGATCAGCTGATCTGCAACCTTTCCGGCGGAAACCAGCAGAAGGTGCTGCTGGGACGCTGGCTATCCACGGGACCGAAACTGATCATCCTGGACGAGCCGACCCGCGGCATCGACGTAGGCGCAAAGTCCGAGATCGAAGCGCTGATCAAACAGTTCTCCGAGAACGGTATCAGTATACTTTACATCTCTTCAGAGCTTGAGGAACTGATTCGCAACTGCTATCGGGTGGTTATCATCCGGGATGGCCGGAATTCTGCGGAACTGTGCGGCGAGGAGATAACGGAAGCGAACATCATGAAACACATCGCGAAAAGCACGAGGGAAACGGAGGCGGCCCGTGGCTGAGGTGAATCAAAGGACCTTGACTTCCAGGTTCGAATTGAATGATCATTTAAAGAAGTTCGGCGCGGTATACGCATTTCTGCTCCTGATCATCATCAATTCAATATCCAACCAGAACTTCCTGGCTGTGAACACCATGTGGAACCTGCTCATTCAGGCCTTCCCCATCATCATCACTTCCCTGGGCATGCTTTTTGTCATTTCCAGCGGCGGTATCGATGTGTCTGTGGGTTCGGTGATGGCGGTGGCTGGCGCTATCAACGCGGTCATCATGAACGGGATCTATCCGCTGTTTCCCAGGAGTATTTTTTTGGGCATTGTGATGGCACTGCTGGTTTCACTGCTGTTCGGCTTTTTTAACGGGTTTATGATCTCCGTTTTTAAAATGCAGCCAATCATCGTGACCCTGACGACCTACATCACCGCCAGGGGTCTGACACAGCTGATCGCCAACGGCAAGATCCTTTCATTTTCCAATACGCCGTTCAATGCCGTGGGAATCCTTAGACTTCCCGGCAATGTTCCGATCCAGTTTGTGATCGAGGTGGGATTTATTCTGGTGGCAGCCTTTATCCTGAAGCGCACCGTGTTCGGCTATCAGGTGCAGGCGATCGGCGAGAATTCACATGCGGCAAGGTTTTGCGGTATCCGGACCACAAAGGTGCAGATCATGGTGTACATGATCAGCGCGTTTGTCGCAGCCATCGCCGGTCTGCTGGTTTCCTCAAGGACCAGTGCGGCGGATCCGACCAATCTTGGTGCGCTGGCGGAAATGGATGCCATCGCGTCGGTCGCGATCGGCGGCACATCCATGTCAGGCGGTAAATCGAGGATCCTGACAACCATCATCAGCGCGTTGATCATCCAGCTGATCACGATCACGATCAACATGAATAATATCCACTATGCCTACGCCAGCGTCATGAAGGGCCTGATCATTATCATTGCGGTATTTATTCAGCAGGAGAAAAAACGGTAAAGGAGGGCGGATGGATATGACAAGCCTGAGAAAATTCCTATCAAAGCAAAGTGCCCTCACCGCATTGATCGTTATAGCCATGATCGCTGCGATCTTTTATCCCATTTTCAGCACCTGGACCAATATTTACAACCTTCTGCGGCAGAATTCAATGATTGGGCTGATTGCCGTAGCCATGACCATGGTGGTTTTGACCGGCGGCATAGATCTATCGGTCGGCGCGGTCTGTTCGATGATCACAGTGATCTCCGCATACCTGAGTTTCACGGAAAATCCCCTGATCATTCTGGTCCTTCCGCTGCTGATCGGCACGCTGTTTGGCTTCATGAATGGCTTTGTCATCTCAAAGATGCGGGTGGCGCCCATCATTTCCTCACTTGGTTTTCAGCTGATCGCCAGGGGCATTTCCCTGGTCATGACCAGCGGCGAGACTATGCACATTTCCGGGACGCCCAAGAAGTGGCTGCCGAAGATCGCCAAAATCACGGTAGGTCCGTTTCCGCTGATCTTCCTGATCTTCCTTGTGTTTGCTTTGATCTTCATTTATGTCCTGAAGTATAGGAAGTTCGGCCGGCAGATCTATGCGGTAGGCGGTAATGAAGACGCGGCACAGATGATGGGGATCCGGGTGGACCGGATCAAGATCGCGGTGTATGCGATTTCCGGTTTTGCCTCCGCGCTGGCGGGACTGATCCTGGTCTCCAGAGCAGGTACGGGACAGCCTGTGGCCTGCAGCGGCTGGGAGATGAATGCGATTGCTGCCGTGGCGATCGGCGGAACATCCCTGGCGGGCGGTTCAGGCAAAATCGAAACCACGATTTATGGTGTGTTTATTCTGGCCATCATAGGTAATATGATCAACCTGCAGGGCAATATCAATTCCTGGTGGCAGCAGATCATTACTGGACTGCTTCTGATCATCGTACTGATTCTGCAGGTCATCCCGTCCTGGCGGAAGAGCCGTGCCTGATGAACGGGGCTGCGGCCGAAGGAGGAAAGACAATCATGGATATTCGAAGTCAATACTTATTTTGTCTGCCCAAGATAGGGATTTTCGGAGATCGTTAAGGATGGGAGTTATACCGGCTGGGGCGAGGTGGTGCCGGAAGGGCACTGCGATGCTGTGCTGGCCTGTGCACAGGAGTATAAGCCTTATCTGATCAGGCAGCCGAGATCCGGCTGAAGACCCTTGGCCTGGATCCCGGGTGGAAAGGGCCTTTCCGCCCGGGATTCTTTCCATTTGCCACGGCGTCCATACGCGCGCGCACGCGGGCATATCCTTCGCAGCGAAGGCAGCCGCTTCGCGGACGCCGCG
>CAZLYF010000155.1:0-7561 GCA_964563725.1 uncultured Oscillospiraceae bacterium | reverse complement strand
TCGAAGGTGCCCCCGCCCAGGTCGAAAACCAGGATCTTGTGCGGGTGCTCCTTGTCCAGGCCGTAGGCGAGGGAGGCGGCCGTGGGCTCGTTGATGATGCGCAGCACCTCCAGGCCCGCGATCCTGCCCGCGTCCTTGGTCGCCTGGCGCTGGCTGTCGGAAAAATAGGCGGGCACGGTGATGACGGCCTGGGTGACCGTTTCGCCCAGATAGGCCTCCGCTTCCTTTTTCATCTTCTGCAGGATCAGCGCGCTGATGTCCTGCGGGGTGTATTCCTTCCCGTCGATGCTGATCTTGTGGTTGGTCCCCATTTTCCGTTTGATGGACGAGATCGTCCTCTCCGGATTGGTGATCGCCTGCCGCTTGGCGATCTGCCCGACGAGCCGCTCGCCTTCCTTGGTGAAGCCCACGACGGACGGCGTCGTGCGGCTCCCCTCGGAGTTGGCGATCACGACGGGTTCGCCGCCTTCCATGACCGCGACGCAGCTGTTGGTGGTTCCAAGGTCGATGCCGATGATTTTTCCCATGTGTGTTTCCTCCGTCTGTCTCTCTTATGATGGATTCGTCTGTTCCTGTCCGTCCGGGGCCTCGGGCCGCTCCCCGACCACCCTGACCATCGCGTGCCTGAGGACGCGCCCGCCCAGCCTGTAGCCCTTCTGCAGCACTTCCGCCACCGTCCCGGGCTCGCCCTCGCCGGGCTCCGCCCTTGACACGGCGTGTTCCAGCGCGGGGTCGAAGGTTTCGCCCCTGCGGTCCACCGTCTCGATCCCGCGTTTTGAAAGCGCTTCCATGAGCTGCCGCAGCACCAGCGCCACGCCGTCCCGAAGCTGATGGTCCTTCGTCTCCACCCCGAGCGCCCTCTCCAGGTTGTCGCATACCGGCAGGATGGTTTCGATGAAGGCGCAGGCGCCGTCGTCGTAGGCTTCCGCGCGCAGGCCCGCGTTCCGCCTGCGGTAATTGTCAAAATCCGCCTTGACACGCTGGGCGAGGGCCAGGTATTCGTCGCGCTTCCCCTCGGCCAGGGCGCATCTGTCTTCCATTTCCTTCATACGGCTTTCCTGGGAGGCCGCCTCCGCGGCTTCGCCGGGCTCTCCGGCGGCATCCCGCGGCGGCGCTTCAGCCGGCCTCTCTTCCGTGGCCGTCCCGGGCATCCGGGGCCCCGCCGCTTCCGGGGGCGGGGACGGGTGCTTTTTCCCTGGGCCCATACACTCCTCCAAATCCATTGTTTTCCTTCATTCTTCCTGCGAAAGCATATCGCTGAGCGCTTCCCCCACCGCGGACAGGGTGGACATGATGCGCGCGTAGGGCATCCTTGTGGGCCCGATGACCCCGATGGTCCCCTGGCTCCCGCGCCCGACCCCGTAGGAGGTCATGACCACGCTGCAGTCGCACATCTCGGGGATCCCCGTCTCAGGACCGATGTGGACGGTGACGGACAGGTCCGACTTGTTGCTCAGCAGCTCCACCAGCCTTTCCTTCGTCTCAAGGACCGAAAGGACCGTCCTGGCCTTTTCGGCGTCCGCGTACTCCGGGAAATTGAGGATCTTGTGCGTCCCCGAGACCTTCAGGCTGTCGCTCGCGGACTGGTACTCCATCTGGACCGCGAGCCTGGAAATGCCCATGAGCACCTGGGGGTCCGCCGACACATGGGCGACGTAGTCGTCCAGCATCTCGTGGACCTCGCCGAGCGTCCTGTTCGCGAAGCGTTCCGTGAGCATGCGGCTGATGGCGTACAGCGCGTCCGCGTCGAGATGTTCCGAGATGCACACCGACGAGTCGCGGATGATGCCCGCGTCCGTCACGATGACAAGCAGAGCCGTCGCCTTCGTCACGGGCAGCAGGTAGAGGCTCGATATGCGGGGCTTCTCCTGCCTGGGCATGGTCACGACGGACGCGCAGCCGGTCAGGTCCGAAAGGATCTGCGCCGTGCTGGCCACGACGTCCTCCAGCTGCCGCACGCGGGACGCGAAGTGCTGCCTGATCTGCTCCTCGCTGCCCGAAGGGACCCGCCCGGTCTCCTGCAGATGGTCCACATAGAGCCTGTACGCCTTCGCGTTGGGGATCCTGCCCGCGGACACGTGCGGCTGCTCGAGGTAGCCGAGCTCCTCAAGGTCGCTCATCTCGTTGCGGATCGTCGCGCTGGAGAGCCCCATGTCGTATTTGCGGGAAATGGTCCGGGACCCCACGGGCAGGGCAGTCAGGATATAGTCGTCGATGATGGCGTTGAGTATGCGCCGTTTCCTTTCGTCCATCGCCACCTGACGTCCCTCCTTTCCCCGCGCGCTTCCCGGGCGCGCCCTCCTGCCGGAGATTGTTAGCACTCTTCGTGCCCGAGTGCTAACAACGCCTGCAGGATATCATGCTTCAGGACCCTTGTCAAGGGTCCCCGCAAGATTTCAAAGGGCGCCGGCCGTGTTTCAAACCGCGCGGGGCGGGTAGAATGGTGGAGGAAAAACCGATGCCACAACAAACCGGGGAGGGAACAGACATGAACAAGCAGGTCGCCAAACTGCTCAACGCGCAGATCAACAAGGAACTCTATTCGGCCTACCTGTACCTGGAGTTTTCCAATTTCTTCATGAGGAAGGGCCTCGCGGGCCTTGCAAACTGGTACCGCGTGCAGACCCAGGAAGAGCGCGACCACGCGATGCTGATGTATGATTTCCTGCATCACGTCAACGAGCCGGTGGAGCTCGACGCCATCGCCAAGCCCGACGCGCCCTACACGAAGCCCCTGGAGGTGCTCAAGGCCGGCCTCGCGCACGAGGAGTACATCACGGCTTCCATCAACGACATCTACGAAGCCGCGCTCAAGGGCAAGGACTTTCACGCGGCGCAGTTCCTGGACTGGTTCATCAAGGAGCAGGGCGAGGAAGAGGCCAACGCGCACGAGCTGATCAACAAGATGGAGCTCCTGGGCAGCGAGCAGAGGGGCCTGTACATGCTTGACCGCGAACTGGCGGGCCGCGCCTACAACCCGCCCTCGCTGGTCGTCAGCTGAAGCGCCGCCCCTTCGGGGCTCGCGCGGATCCAAAGCGGAAACGGAGGGGGGCGCTTCACGGCGCCCCCCTCCGTTTCCGCCTGATCCGGATTACACGATCCCCTGCGCCATCATCGCGTCGGCCACCTTCAGGAAGCCCGCGATGTTCGCGCCCGCGACATAGTCGCCCGCCTGGGCATACTCTTCCGCCGCCATGGAGACCTGTTCAAAGATCCTCTGCATGATGCCCTTGAGCTTCTCGTCCACTTCCTCGAAGCTCCAGTGGAGGCGCATGGAGTTCTGGCTCATTTCAAGGGCGCTGACGGCGACCCCGCCCGCGTTCGCCGCCTTTCCCGGGGCAAACAGGACGCCCCCCGCTTTGAGCAGCGCCACCGCCTCCGGGGTCGTGGGCATGTTCGCCCCTTCCGCCACGGCTTTGACCCCGTTGCCGCAAAGGAGCCGCGCGCCCTGTTCGTCAAGCTCGTTCTGCGTGGCGCAGGGCAGCGCCAGGCCGCAGGGGACGGCCCAGATGCCCTGGCTCCCCTGGGTATAGCTGCTGCCGGGGACGCGTTTGGCGTATTCGCTGATGCGCCCGCGCTCGATCTCCTTGATCCTCTTCATCTCGTCGAGCCTGATCCCGTTTTCGTCCAGGACGAAGCCGCAGCTGTCGCTCATCGCGACGACCTTCGCGCCCGACTCCTGCGCCTTCTGGGCGGCATAGATCGATACGTTGCCGGAGCCCGACACCACGGCCCGCATCCCCGCCATGGACATCCCGTGCCGGGCAAGCATCGCCTCCGTCAGGTAGCACAGGCCGAAGCCCGTCGCCTCCTTGCGCGCGAGCGAGCCGCCGTAGGCCAGTCCCTTGCCGGTCAGCACCCCCCCGTAGAGGCCGGTGACGCGCTTGTACTGCCCGTACATGAAGCCCACCTCGCGCGCCCCGACGCCGATGTCCCCGGCGGGCACGTCGACGTCCTTGCCGATGTGGCGGAAAAGCTCCGTCATCAGGCTCTGGCAAAAGCGCATGACCTCGCCGTCGCTCTTTCCCCTCGGGTCAAAATCGGACCCGCCCTTGCCGCCGCCGATGGGCAGGCCCGTCAGGCTGTTCTTGAGCACCTGCTCCAGGCCCAGGAACTTGACGATGCTCAGCGTCACGCTTGGATGAAAGCGCATCCCGCCCTTGTAGGGTCCGATCGCGCTGCTGAACTGGACCCGGTATCCGCGGTTGACAAGGACCTTTCCCGCGTCGTCCGTCCAGGGAACGCGGAAGATGACCACGCGCTCCGGCTCCACGAAGCGCTCAAGCAAGCCGGCCTTTTCATAGCCGGGGCGCCGGTCGAACACGGGAGAAAGGGAAGGGAGCATCTCCTCCGCGGCCTGCAGGAACTCCCTCTCGCCCGCGCAGCGCCGGGAAAGGCCCTCAAGGACGAGCCGGACATAGCTGTTCATCGCGCGACCTCCTTCAGGCGGCGGTCCCCGCCGCCCCTACAACGCAGGATTGTATACAAAAGGCCTGCGCGGGGACAAGGCCGGCGCTGTTTTCTTCTTGTTCGGAATGCGGCCCGCCGGCGCGGCCGGGCGCCGGCGGGGGGAGCGCGCGGGGCGGCTCAGCGCCACGCCTCGTCGAGGATCTTTAACGCCCTGTCCGCGTCGGGGCTCACGACCAGTGCCGCCTGCAGTCCCGAGCTGCGCAGCAGGGCCGCCTCCAGCTTGGGCATCTCCTGCGGGCGGTAATCGCGGTACTGCTCCTTCAGCGAGCCCAGATAGGACGCAAGCGTTTCCTTGAGGGCTTCCAGCGCCTCCGCGTCCCGCGCGGTGAGGACGACGACGCACTCGGGCGTCATGCGGGAGCTGTCCATCGCCATGGCGCCGTCCAGATACAGGGCCTGCGCGAGGTCCAGGTACTTGTCCATTTTTTCCCGGCTCAGCTCCGCCGCCTCGTTGAAGGGCTGATCATCGAGGATGGTTTTCAGGAGCTCTCCGGCGGGGGGCGGCTGCGTCTCCCTTTTCGCGCAGCCCGCCGCAAGGAGGCAAAGCGACAGGAGCAGCAGGGCAACCGGGCCTCTGTGTGACATCGGGGCGCCCCCTTTCACCGCGGGTAGGGTATGGCGTGGGTGTACAGAAAGTCGGCCAGCGCGCGAAAGGCCGCGGCCTTCAGGTGGATCCCGTCTTCCGCGGCGTAGAGCCTGTCCAGGGAGCCGTTCGCGTCCGCGAGGACGTCAAAGACCGGCAGGTAGTAGACACCGCGGCTGCGCGCCAATTCCTTCAGCCCTTCGTTGAAGGTCCTGATGCGCGAGGTGGTGAAATACGGAAACCGTTCCCTCGCGGCCGGGGTGACCGGCGTCACCGCCATGCAGTAGACGATCGTATCCGGAAGGACGGCCAGCAGCTGGTCAAGGAGCGTGCCGTAGTCGGCGAGGACGTTTGCGGGCAGGTTCCAGTCCGTCCCGTTGGACCCCAGCATCAGGTAGAGGCAGCGGGGCGCAAGGGCCTGCATCTTCTCCCACAGCAGCGCCTTTTCCCCGTCCAGGCTGAAGTACCTGACCTTCGTGGCGCTCTGCGGCGAGATGCCCACCACGAAGTACACGTCCAGCTCCGGAATGGGCTCCAGCGTGTCAAAACCCGCGGAAAGCGAGTCCCCGACGAGCACGCAGCCCGTGAAGTAGCCGTCCGCGACGCGGGGGCATTCCGGGACCTCGGGCGGAGGATAGCCCGCGGCCGCAGGCGGCAGCGCCGCGCCGGCGGCGAAGGGCAGCGCGAGGCACAGCGCCAGCGTCACTGCCAGTCCGCGGAAAAAAGGATCAGGCTCCGGTCTTCGAACAGCGTGTTGATTCCGTACAGGCATAGCGTTAGATCCACCTCCAGCTCATCATACACCTTCAGGAGATCGCCGGAAAAATACCTCAGGTCCACTGCCTCCACCCGGCCGAAGTGCTGGGCCAGCGACGGCAGGAGGGCGTTGGCGTAGGAATCGCACAGGACCAGCAGGGTCCCCGCCGCTTCCGGGTTCAAAAGCGTTTTGCGCCCGGCGCTGCCGTAGAGCAGGGCGGCGTACTTGTCCCGGGCGGACAGCTGCGCGGGATCCCAGAGCCCCTCCTTCGCCTCATCTCCGACAAAGAGGCTGAGGTTTTCATAGCTGTCGAAGCTGAGGGCCTCCGGCCGGATCAGCGGGTCTGCAGCGCGGGAGTAGTAGGTGCCGAGGAAGCCCTCCGCCAGGAGGCGTTCGCCGGCCGCCGCCGGTTCCATCCCCCAGCGCTTCATGAGCGCGAGGTAGCCGCGCCGCGCGCCCTCGGCCGTCCAGTGGTGGTCCGTCCGGTAGTACAGCTGCGCGGCGCCCTGTTCCCGCATTTCCGCAAGCGGCCAGACCAGGCGGATGCCGTCCGCGTCCGAAAGCAGCTCCGCTGCCAGCGCCTGCGCGTCCCCCGCCGGGCAGAGCCACGGCAGCCGCCCGGGGCTGATCTGCCAGGACAGGGGAACCAGGAGCAGCCAGACCTCCTGCCCCGCCGCCCCGCCAAAGAGGCGCAGCGCGTCCAGGTTCCTCCGCGCGGTGCGCAGGCCCCCGGCGTTCAGGCGCTCAAACAGCCAGCCTTCCTTCCCGATGAGGATCCCGTTGCGCTCCGTTCTCAGAAGGGCCCTGTCCGTCAGCGCGTGCAGGAACACCCAGCCGTCGCGCAGGGGGAACTGGTCGTTCAGGCTGTCCTGCGCATGCTCCATCCAGCTGCCCGACAGGATGCCCGCCAGCGTGGGCGGCCTGGGCGTCTTCAGGCTGCGGTTCTCCAGCTGCGACACGGTCCTTGCCGGCAGCGCGGCGCTGAGCGCGGCCAGGGCCGCCAGCAGCAGCATCGCGCCCGCGAACAGGGGGCATTTTCTGAGGGTTTTCATCCCCGGCCGCCTTTCCCCCGACAGCTCAGAAGCGGAAGTACAGGAAAGGGTTGTAATCGGAATTCACCAGGGCCGCGACGCACAGGGCCAGCGTCACAAACAGCGCGCAGGCACGAAACGGCGCGTGCGCCGCGAAAAGGCGCCGGACCCTGTCCCCGACGGCGGGGACGCAGCAGGCGACGGCGAGCGGCAGCAGCACGGCGTTGTTGCGCAGAAGGTGCAGGCCTTCCCCCGCCCCGCCCCCGCCAAACATCCGCCCCGCGTAGGACAGCGCTTCGGGGAGCGACTCCAGCGCGAACAGCACCCAGCCCAGGAGGACGACCAGCAGCGTATACGCGCGGCCGAAGAGACGGTGGGCGTCCAGCCACCCGCCAAAGGGCGCGCGTTCCAGCGCAAGGAAGACGAAAAACCACAGCCCCCACACGACGAAGTTCCAGCTGGCGCCGTGCCAGAGCCCCGTCAGGCCCCAGACGAAAAGGAGGTTGAGCAGCGTGCGCGCCTTTCCCCTGCGGTTCCCGCCCAGGGGGATGTACACGTAATCGCGGAACCAGGAGCTGAGCGTCATATGCCAGCGCTGCCAGAAGCCGCGGACAGACCAGGCGGCGTAGGGCCGGTCGAAGTTCCGGGGGAAGCGGAAGCCCAGCATCCTCCCCATGCCGAGCGCCATCAGCGAGTAGCCCGCGAAATCAAAATAGATCT
>CAZLYF010000154.1:7424-7642 GCA_964563725.1 uncultured Oscillospiraceae bacterium | reverse complement strand
CCGCCATCCCAAAGCGCGTCACCATGGCCCGGGCCAGCTTGGTCGCCTGCTCGATATCGTTGGCGGCGCCGGTGGTGATGGTGTCGAACACCAGTTCCTCCGCCGCCCGCCCGGCGGTGAAGGTGGCGATCTTGTTTTCGATCTCCTCCTTGCTCATGAGGAAGTGCTCAGTCTCATCCACCTGCATGGTGTAGCCCAGGGCGCCAGAGGTGCGGGGG
>CAZLYF010000154.1:3980-7414 GCA_964563725.1 uncultured Oscillospiraceae bacterium | reverse complement strand
GGTGGAAATCCGGCCGAACACGAGTTCCTCCGCCGCCCGGCCCCCCAGCAGGGTGTCGATCTTGCCGTACAGTTCATCCTCGGTCATCAGGTACTTCTCCTCCGTCGGGATCTGGAGGGTGTAACCAAGGGCGCCGAAGCCCCGCGGCACGATGGTGATCTTGCGCACCGGGTCCGCGCCGGGAGTGAAGGCCGCTACGAGGGCGTGGCCGGTTTCGTGGTAGGCGACGATCTTCTTCTCTTCGTCGGACAGAAGCCGGTTCTTCTTCTGGTAGCCGGCGACAACGATCTCCACGCTCTCCTCCAGGTCGTCCTGCCGGACCAGGCTGCGCCCCTGCCGCACGGCGCGCAGGGCCCCCTCGTTGATCATGTTGGCAAGATCCGCTCCCGAAGCGCCCACGGCCGCCCTGGCCACGGCCTCCAGGCTGACGGCGGGGTCCATCTTGACCTTTTTGGCGTGGACTTTCAGGATCTCCACCCTGCCGCGCAGGTCGGGCAGCTCCACCGGGATGCGCCGGTCGAAGCGGCCGGGACGGAGCAGCGCGGGGTCGAGCGTCTCCGGGCGGTTGGTGGCGGCGAGGATCACGACGCCCTTGCGCGCGTCAAAACCGTCCATTTCGGACAGGAGCTGGTTGAGGGTCTGCTCCCGCTCGTCGTTGCCGCCAAAGCCCGTGCCCTCGCGGCGCTTGCCGATGGTGTCCACTTCGTCGATGAACACGATGCAGGGCGCTTTTTCGCCCGCCTGCTTGAACAGGTCCCGGACCTTCGCCGCGCCCATGCCCACGAACATTTCCACGAACTCGGACCCGGAGATGGAGAAAAAAGGCACGTTCGCCTCGCCCGCCACCGCCTTGGCCAGCAGAGTCTTGCCTGTGCCCGGAGGCCCCACCAGCAGGGCGCCCTTGGGCATGACGGCGCCGATGGCGGCGTACTTGTCAGGATTGTGCAGGAAGTCGACGATCTCGTTGAGCGCTTCCTTCGCCTCGTCCTGGCCCGCGACGTCTTTGAAGGTGATGCCGGTCTTTGACTCGATGTAGATCTTCGCGTTGCTTTTGCCTAGCTGCATCGCGTTGAGCCCCCCGCCCATGCGCTTCATCAGGAAACGGGACAGGAACTGTCCCAGACCGATGAAGATCACAAGCGGCAGGATCCAGCTGAAGATAAAATTGGTGATCGGAGAGGCTTCCTCCACGATCGGCGACGCGAATTCCACGCCCGCCGCGGCGAGGCGGCTGACCAGGTCCGGGTCCTCCATGACGCCGGTCTCAAAATACTTCACGGGCTCGCCCTTATCCGCGAACACGATGCGGTGGGCGTCCTTCTGGACCTTTGAGACCTCTCCGCGCTCTACCATGGCGAGGAACTCGCTGTAGGGCAGCTGCGTCACGGCCGGCAGGGTCAGGCGGGGAAAGAGGAAACTGTTGAGCAGCAGGATCACGACCATCGCGATGATGTAGTAGAAATACAGCGGCTTCTTCGGGGGTTTGATTTCTTTCATGGCGTTGCTCCTGTCCTTTGTCGTCTGTCGCGGTCGCCCAAATCAGCGGACGTTTGAGATCCTTCTTGCGTAGTAGCTCAGGGAGACGCTTTCGACGCGGCCTCCCTTGATCCCGTAACTGAGGATGGTCGTGTTGGGGGCGGCGCCCGACGTGGTGTTCACATACCGAAGCGTGCCCTCCAGAGGGTCGTCGGACAGCACCTCGTAACCGGCGTAGCCCTCGTTGATGTCGTAATAGATGCCCCGGTCCCCCCTGTCGTTGGGCAGCTGGTTCATGTCGCGGAACCTGCGCGTCACCTCGTCCATGTCCATGCCGACCTTTGTCCCCTGGGGGCCCGTCATGGCCGGGTCGCGGGTCGAAACATGATACAGGAGCCTTCCCTCGTTCCCCGTGAAAAACCGCGCTTCGCCCCAGACCCAGCGGGCTTCGGCGCAGACGCCCTGTACGGCGTCGTCCTGGATCCCGCTCATTTCCAGCGGCTCGCCAAAGCGGGCGGTGAACTCCTCATAGGTCGTTTTGAGCAGCGTGAAGTCCTTGAACTGGTCCTCGAAGCGGAAGTATTTTTCCGTGAAACGGACGTTGATGCGGTACTGGACCGACAGCTCGTTGCTGATCTTGCCGTAGCGGTTGACGGAGATGGCGCGCAGGGTGACGCGGCCGACGCCCAGGACGATGGGCACGCCCTCATAGCGCGGCGAGTCGAGCGTGGGGGCAGACCCGTCGATCGTGTAGTAGAAGACGAGGTCCCTGTCCTCGTCCACATTGCGCAGCGACACCTTCTGCCGCGTCTCGTACTCGCCGGGCGCCAGCGTGGATTTCGGAGCCAGCGGGGTAGGGAGGGTGATGACGTATTTTACGCTCATCTCGTCGCTGATGAGCTGGCTGGATACGCAGACCGCCCGGAATTCGTGCGTACCCTCCTCCATGCGGATGGGCTCCCTGTAGAGCGTCCCTTCCTCGGGCAGCGGCGCGTCCCCCTTGGCGTAGTAGATCTCGTAACCCTGCGGGGAGATGAACTCGAACGTGCGGCTGAACATATAGCGCCCCCCGCTGAGGTCCGCTTCCGGAGGCAGCGGCACCAGGGCTGCGCGCTGGTTCGCGAATGTCTCGTCCCCGGTCTCCTCGTATGCGGTCTGCATCAGGGTAGTCGCCTCAAACTGGCGGTCCTGAGCAAGCATCAGGCGGATCGCGCTGCTGTAGGCCGGCACGGAAGCGGGGTCCAGTTGCGTATACACGCGGGTGTAGACCGCCTCGGCCTCCGCGGGGAGGGAACCCGCCTCGTAGGCCTCGGCCAGCAGGAAAAGCTTGTCCGCAAGGTCTTCCCGCTCGGGTTCCTTGTCAAGCGCCTTTTCATAGGTTTCGATCGCGCGCGCGATGAAGCCCTGATCCAGGTATTCCGTCCCCAGCGCCCAGAAAGCGTCCGCATTCGCGTCCCGCCCCAGGCGGGCCAGGGCAAGCTGGCCCGCGGGGGTCAGCTTCAGGTAGACGAAACCGCCCGCCGCCGCCGCAACGAAGACGATCAGGGCAACCAGGCTCACCATCGCCCAGTTGACCATTCGGGCAGGGTATCGCTTCTGCGCGGGCTTTTTCACCCCGGCGCGCCGCCTGCGGGAGCGGCGCGCCTTGTGCGCCCGTCGCTCCTCCCGTGCCGCCCGCGGCATGGGTTCCCTGGCGCGGACTGCGTCGTCGTAGAGCACCGGGGCCTCCGGCGCCGCGTGGACGGCTTCTTGACTGCCCATGTAGGCGCCGCAGAAGGGGCAGACGTGGGAGGCGCTGTGGGATTCCCTGCCGCAGCGGACACAGGTCATGAGCGGCCTCCCGGGCCTGAAGCGGGACTCCTCACGCTTCCCCTCCGAAAAGCGCCTCGTACTCGGCATCCCCATGGAAGCGGCGCGGGGGCACCTTGCTTTTACGCCCGGGCCCGCGCCGGCGTCCT
>CAZLYF010000154.1:3625-3970 GCA_964563725.1 uncultured Oscillospiraceae bacterium | reverse complement strand
GCGGCAGAGCGCAGGCAGCGCCCTTGCGTCGCCGAGCCGTCCCAGATAGGAGGCGAGGACGGCCTGCCTGTCGGGACAGGCATCAAACAGCGCCATCAGCGCGTCAAAGGTCCTCCCATCCCCGGGCCAGCGGCTCAGCAGCGAGAGCAGCGCCTCCTTTCCGGCGTCCGTGGCGCCTTCAAGCGCCAGAAGCATCTCCGGGACCGCGGCTTCTCCCATCAGCTCCAGGCTTTCGACGGCGCCGTCGCACAGCTCGTCGCACAGGCTCCTCTGCCGCTGCCAGGCCACATAGCGGCTGAGAGGCAGGAGGCTCCCCATGTCGCGCAGGAGTTCCATGGCAAGCAG
>CAZLYF010000154.1:0-3615 GCA_964563725.1 uncultured Oscillospiraceae bacterium | reverse complement strand
CCTGCCCGCCGTGTCCGCGTCCAGGATCGCGCAGAGGGATGGTGCCGCCGCCTCCCCAAGGTCTCTGATTCGCTCCAGCAGCGGGTCCGGCGCCTTCATCCCGCGCCTTAAGTATTCCGTCATCCAGCCGGTCAGCAGCGCCGGGTCGCCGAAGGACAGGAAATACTCGCCGGGTTTCTCTCCATGAAGCCACGGGGCGGGGGTGTCAAGGAAACGCGCGTAGGCTTCGGGAAGGGCGTCTTCCAGTTCCTCATCCTCCGCCGTCCCGCCGCCGTCTTCCACCCATTTCCTGAGGAAAAGGAGGAAATGGGCCCTGAAATCAGCGCACTCCATCTATTGCCGCCCCCCTCCATCCCCTTCCGTCAGGGCGAGGATCTCCTTCCGCGAGAACAGTTGCCTGGCGCGGCAGAAATGACAGTGCACAGGGACCTCTTCCCCGCTTTCGGCCATCTCCCTGAGTTCCCTTTCCCCCAGCAGGCGCAGGGCGGAACGCATGCGCTCCCTGGTGCAGCCGCAGTGGAGCCGCAGCGGGACCTCCTCGTGGATGACAAGGCCGAGCCCCGCGAACCAGGCCTCAGCCAGCCCCCGCATCGGGCGGTCGTAAAGCTCCCTGCTGATGAAGCTCATAAAGGGTACGCGCGCCTCCAGCGCGTCCAGCGTGTCCCCGCCGCAGCCAGGCAGCGCCTGCACAAGGATCCCTCCCGCGGAGAGGATGACGCCATCCTGATTGAGGCAGCCCAGGGCGACCAGGGAGGGCAGTTGTTCGGAGACGGTGAAATAATGGGCGAAGTCCTCCCCGAGTCCGCCGGAAACGAGTTCGCTGATCCCGACATAGGGTTCGCCGCGTCCGAAGTCCTTGACGACGGTCAGTTTCCCGTGGCTGCCGACGAAGCCCGCCACGTCCTGTCCGCCACTTCGGCGGGGCGGCAGTTCGGCCTGCGGCCTCTCCACGGCGATTTTCAGGTCGCCGGCACGGACGACGGCGGTCAGTCGTCCCCCCGCACCGTCCCCGTCCGCGGTGACGGTCACGCTGCCTTCCCCCTCCTTGATCATCGCCCCCAGTATCGCGGCTCCCGACAGGAAGCGTCCCATCGCCGCGGCCGCGGCGTCGCTTGCCAGATGGGTGTCCGCAGCCTGCTGTGTGAGCGCGGTGGTCCTGCACAGGAGGATCCGCGCCTGGCCTTCCCTGACTGTCATGCGCAGCAGCGCGTCCCGCTCGTCAAAAACGATCCCTTCCATTGTTTCAGCCCTCCAAGGGCCGCAGGGCCAGGAAGTGCAGCCGCTGCTCGCGCGGGCGCGGAGCGTCCAGGCGCCGGTCCCCGAAGACGCGGACCTCAGTGAAGCCCGCCTCCGCAAGGGCCTTTCTGACTTCGCCCGCCGCGTACGCCCGCTGCAGCTGTTTTTCCATGACCCGGTCATAGGCGCCGTCGGGGCGCCTGGCAAAAACCGTCAGGTCCAGCCGCGCGCGCCGGCTCTTTTCGAGCCACTGGTTCCGCCAGATGTAGCTCATGTCCCCGGCTGTGCTGACGAAGGTGTTGGAGGCAAGCGTGTGCCTGAGCTTGTAGAGGGACGACAGGTCGAAGGCCAGGGCGCCGCCCGGCCTCAGCGCGGCCCGGGCGGCGCCCAGAAACTGCCTGAGTCCCGCCGGCGCCGTCAGGTAGTTGACCCCGTCGCAGGTGCACAGCACCGCGTCCTGAGGCCTGTGCAGGTGAAGCTTCCGCATGTCCTGCCTGACGAAGGGGATCCCAAGCCCCTCCTCGCGGGCCTTGCGCGCGGCGACGGACAGCATGTCCCCGGAGACGTCGACGCCCGTCACGCGGTAACGCTTCGCCAGCCGGACCGTCAGCGATCCCGTGCCGCAGGCGCACTCGGCGACGGCGCCGCCGGCGGGTACCCCCGCGGCGTCCAGCAGGGCAACGTAAAAACCGGACCAGGCGGCGTAGTCCGTGCCGGCCATCAGGCTGTCGTAAACTGAAGCGAACGCCGTGTACACCGGGTCAGCCGTCCGTCCGCGCCCCCGGGTCCGGCGCCTTTCCCGCGTCTTCCTTCTGCCACGCGAGGGCATCCGCGCCGTCCTCCTCCCCGGCCTCGTCCCCATCCTCCTCCGCCAGGCCGCGGTTCACCAGCGCGCCTTCGATGCGTGCGTTGATGAACCTGTCGAACACGCCGTTTGTGAAGGAGGCGAACACGAAGCGCGACAGGGCGTTGCCCACCAGCAGATAATACCCCGCCAGCGCCATCAGCGCGTACATCCCGTAGGGGCTGAACAGGGATACGGCCGCCGCGACCAGGGCCGGCGCGAGCGCCGCGAGCCTGACGCCCGCGGTCTGCGGCAAACGCCCGACTGCCAGCAGGAAGCTGTTTTTGACCACGGTCATGAATCCCATTTTGTAGGTCACGAGCATCGGGTACATGAAAGTCAGCGCCAGGGCCCAGACGATGCCCACCACGGCCATCAGCATCTGCGGAAGCAGGTAGACCAGGCTTTGGCCGGTCAGGCCGCCGTAAAAATTCCAGCCCACGTACAGCACCAGCGGGATCAGGCCCGTGATCAGGGAAACCGCGAGCGACTGCTTCCAGTTGGCCTTGAAGGCGTCCTTGAAATCCGACCAGACGAAGGCATGCTCGTCGCGGGCCCAGTTGCGGGCCACCCAGGCCATGGCTGCGGAGAAGGGTCCGGTGAGCGCCACGCAGGGGATCAGTTTCAGCAGGGCCACGAAGATCAGGCTGTTGCGGTAGGCTGCTGCGTTGCCGTAGATATCCAGGTATTCCGCGGAGGCTGCCGCAGCGTCCGCCTCCACCTCGAAGAGGACCATGTTGAGCCTGATGAGGTCGCCCAGCAGTTCAGCCAGGACATAGATCAGCGGGACCCACGCGACGGCGGCGATCAGGTTGAGCCGAAACAGCCCAGCGATGCGGACGCGCAGCATCTCGCGAAACAGCTGCCAACGGTTCTTTGGCAGGTCGTCCCGGCCGTAGTCCCCCTTGCCGCTCTTCCCGTAGTAGTAGTTGTTCATGAACCTTCCGAACACGCCAAGCCTCCCGCAGAGAAACGTCATGCGGATTATACCACGGCGAGTGCGGGATGAACAGGTGGACGGCCGGGCGGCTTGACAATCCCATCAAGCTTTGCTATGTTTTACAGGCTTAAGGAAACGCCGTGAGGCCAATTTTAAGGAGGCGAAAATGAAACATATCGTCGCTGTCAGCACCAACACCTACCACGGGTTCACGGTGGACCAGGCGCTGGAGGGGATCGCCGCAGCCGGTTTCAGGCAGGTGGAGCTGACGGCCGTCCGCGGCTGGACGGAGCATGTGATGCCCGACAGGGTCGAAACGGAACTCGGGAGGGTCAAACGCAGGCTCGAGGAGCTCGGGCTCGGATGCATCGCGCTCAGCGGCCATTGCAATCTGACCGACGAGACGCGGCTGAACGATTTCAGGGCCAACATGAAGCTCGCCGCCTTCTTCGGCGCGAAATGGATCATTTCCTCGACGGGGGAGGCCCACTTCGGGAAAGAGGAGTCCTTCACGGACGAGGTCCTTATAGCCAATATCCGCTCCCTGCTTCCGGACCTCCAGGCCAATGGCCTTCAGCTGGGCATCGAGGTGCAC
>CAZLYF010000153.1:0-7674 GCA_964563725.1 uncultured Oscillospiraceae bacterium | reverse complement strand
AAAACTATGATGATTTTGCCCATTTCGGCAACGTTTCCGATAAACAGAAAGCCCGGATTGTAAACAATGAACTTGACAAAACGCCCGAGGGCGGGTACACTTAGTCTGCACGGCACATCAAGACTTGTAAGGAGGGTCCCCATGAAGAAATTACTCGCGCTGGTTCTGACGCTGCTGCTCGCGCTGAGCATGTTCTCGGCCGCGGCCGCGGAGGGAGAGGTCACCGTCTCGGTGTTCCAGCTCAAGGTCGAGATCGACCCGATGATCCAGGCGTTCACGAAGGCTTACTCCGAGTCGCACGAAGGCGTCACGGTCACGGCGGAAACGTTTGGCGGCGGCGCGGACTACGGCGGAGCGACCAAGGCGAAGCTTGCGGCCGGCCAGATGCCCACCATCTACATGATCGAAGGCCAGGGAGGCTACGATCTGTGGAAGGACTACATCGCCGACATGAGCGCCTGTGCCTGGGCGGCAGACACAGACCTGGCGTTCCATTCCCCCGAGGGCAAGGTCGTTGGCTTCCCCATCGCGATGGAGGGCTTCGGCCTGGGCTACAATGGCGACATCCTTGAAAAGGCCGGCATCGACCCGGAAACGCTGACCACCTTCTCCGCCGTCAAGGCCGCCTTTGAAAAGCTGGACGGCATGAAGGCTGAGCTGGGGCTGGACTCCGTGGTCTCCTGCGGCACCTCGACCCTAGGCGGGCTGTGGTGGGTGACCTCCCAGCACGTCTTCAACGCCTATTACGCGGGTTACCTGGACTACAACGATTCCTCCGTCCATGACAGGTGCCTGGCGGGCGAAGTGGACGCCGAGCGCTTAGCCGCATTCGCGAACTACCTCAAGCTGTTGTATGACTACTCCGATCCCAACATCCTGACCAATGGCAACTACGACGCGCAGGTAGCCGCCTTCGCGCTGCAAAAGGCCGCCTTCATCACCCAAGGCAACTGGATCGATCCCAACATGAAGCAGCTGGAAGCAACCTTCAAGATGGGCTACATCTCCCACTGCTTCCTTGAGACCGAGACCCGCGGCCTGTTCATGGCGGCGCCGAGCTGGTTCGTCGTCAACAGCCAGGCCTCGCCCGAGGAACAGGCTGCCGCGATGGCCTTCCTGGATTACATGGCGCTGAGCGAAGAGGGCGCCAAGTACATGGTCGCAGAAGCCGGCATGGTGCCCGCCTTCAAATCCGTCTCGCTGCTGCCTACGGGCCAGCTCTCCAAGGCCCTCGTTGAGGCCAGCGCGCGAGGCGGGAACTTCAACTGGTACTTCGGCCAGAACCCCGACGGCTTCAACCAGTTCACGCTTGGCCCGATCTTCGAGCTGCTCGGCGTGGACGGGGACGTGGAAGCCTTCATCGCCGACGTGACCAACGCGTTCGCCACACTGAAATAGCTCTGTTTCCCGGGGAGAGGGCCGCTTCCGCGGCCCTCTCCTTCTTCACTCCATGAGCCAAGGAGGCTGATGCAGCTTGAAAAGGCGGGGCCTGGTCGATTTTCTCTTCATTTTCCCGTGCGCATTCGCGTTCGCCATGGTGATTCTCTGCCCCTTTTTCCTAGGCATCTACTATGCCCTGACTGATTGGAACGGCGTCAACCCCGTCGTGACCTGGATCGGCTTTGGCAACTTCGCTGATATGTTCCGGCAACCGCAGTTCCTCTATTCGTTCCTGGCGACGCTCCTGTATACCGTGATCAACGTGTTGTTCGTCAACGTCGTCGGCTTCCTGCTGAGCCTGCTGGCGACCAGCCGCGTGCGGCTGCGCAACCTGTACCGCGCCGGCTTTTTCGTGCCCAACCTGATCGGCGGCATCGTACTGGGATACATCTGGCAGTTCCTGTTCAACAACGTGTTCGTGGGCCTCGGGAGCTCCCTGGGCCTCCTGTCACTGCAGAAGTCCCTGATTGCCAGGAGCGACACCGTCATCTGGGCCATGTCGTTTGTGAACACCTGGCAGTACGCGGGGTACATCATGATGATCTACGTCGCCTCCATCCAGTCGATTTCCGAAAGCATCATGGAAGCCGCCAGCGTGGACGGCGCAAGCTACGTCACGCGGGTGCGCAGGATTCTCATGCCCATGATGGCCAGCGCTTTCACGATCACGTTGTTCCTGACGCTGACGACCTCCTTCAAACAGTTTGACATGAACTTCACCCTGACCAACGGCGGTCCCGCCATGCGTTTCATGGGCAAGGCGATCCGTTCCAGCCAGCTGCTGGCGATGGACATCTATTCCACCGCCAACGGCTCCAACCTCATGGGAGAGGCGCAGGCGAAGGCCGTGGTGTTTTTCATCGTGCTGGTCGTCTTCTCTCTGGCGCAGGTATACATCAACAAGCGCAGGGAGGTGGAGGCATGAGCCCCCGGGAACCCGCCGCTCCCGCGGGAAGGCTCAGGCAGACCGGGGAGAAAAAGGGAAACAAAACCGGACTCGTCGTACTTGAGATTCTCTCTGTGCTGCTGTTCATCCTGTTCATGATGCCCTTTTTCCTGGTGATCCTCAATTCCGCCAAGACCGCCAGGGAGATCATCATTAGCCCGGTCACCCTTCCGGAGAGCTGGGGGAGGATGCTCACCAATGTCGTCGCCATCTTTGAAAACCCATCCACCGACTACGTCGGGGCATTCGTCGACTCCACCGTCATCACCGCCCTCTCCCTGGCGGTCATCACGGTCTTTTCCGCCATGTGCGCCTGGGCACTGGTGCGCAACAAGACCAAATGGTCCACCGTGGTGTTCCTGTGCTTTGTCGCCGCCATGGTCATCCCCTTTCAGGTGGTCATGTTCCCGCTGGTCAAGTGGCTCAAGATCATCGGCGACTCCATCAGGATCCCGCTTCTGGGCACCTACCAGGGCATCGTGTTCGCCTATCTTGGCTTCGGTTGCTCCATGTCGGTCTTCATCCTGCACGGCTTCATCAAAGGGATCCCGCTGGAGCTGGAGGAAGCCGCCACCATCGACGGCTGCGGCCAGGCGAGGACGTTTTTTGAGATCGTGATGCCACTGCTGCAGCCGACCTTCGTGACCGTGCTCATCCTCAACGGCATATGGATCTGGAACGATTTCCTGCTGCCCCTGCTTGTGTTGGGTTCCAGGGGCGCGGTGCAGACGATCCCGCTTGCCGTGACCTCATTCGCGGGCTCCTACCTCAAGCAGTGGGACCTGATCCTCACGAGCGCGCTGCTGGCGATGCTGCCCATCATCGTGCTGTTCATCTTCGCACAGAAATACATCATCAAGGGCATGGTCGAGGGTTCGATCAAATAAGGGGCCATGAAGATCACCAGAACGGGGCTTGACGCGGAACATCTCGCCCAAAGAGAAACCATTTTCCATACAGCGAACGGCTACTTTGGTGTGCGCGCCAGCTTTGAGGAAGGCGCGCCGGAAGGCGTCCACAGTGTCCGGGGAGCGTACATCAACGGATTCCATGATATCAGCGATATCCCCTATGGCGAAAAACTGTATGGGTTTCCGGAAACGCAGCAGTTCATGGTCAACGTCGTTGATGTCCAGGGGATGACGCTCACGCTGGGTGGCGAGGAGTTCAGCTGCTTTACCGGCGCTGTGAAGCGGCTTGTCCAGTCCCTGGACATGGACGGCGGCCTGTATACCCGGACGGTCCGCTGGGCCTCCCCGCAAGGCCGGGAGACACTGCTGCGCTTTGAGCGGATGGCGTCGTTCGCCTGCCGGGAGCTTTTCATACTGAGGCTCACGGTCACCGCGCTTGACTGGAGCGGCGAAATACAGATCACGTCCTGCCAGGACGGCAACGTGTCAAACGACAGCGATCCCGCCGATCCGAGGAAAGCCGCCGTCGGGCGGCGCGCGCTGATCGTCGAGAGCCTCTCCCGTCACGGAGCCTCCGTTCTGATGCGGTGCCGTACGGTCCGTTCCGGCCTGAACATGAGCAGCGCCGTCAGGCATGCCTGCCCGCAGGCCGATGGAGAGACAGTCCGCCTGGAAGAAGGCCGCGCCGTCTTTTTGCTGCGCGGGCAACTGGAAAAAGGGAAAGCCTTCACCGTATCGAAGTGGTGCGTCTACACGGACTCCCGGCGGCATGCTGACCCTCCCAATGACGCGCTGCGCTTGCTCGATGAGGCTTCAGCCCTGTCCTGGTTGCAATGGCGCAGGACCCAGAAGGAGGGACTCAATCGTTTCTGGCACGGAGCACAGGCGGAAGTGCGGGGCGACGCCGCGCTGAACAGGAGCCTGCGGTATTCCATGTTCGGGCTGCTGTCCTCCGCGGGACGGGACGGCGTGGGAAACATCTCGTCCAAGGGCCTCAGCGGCGAGGGATACGAGGGCCACTACTTCTGGGATACCGAGATTTACATGTTCCCGTTTTTCCTTCTGACGGAGCCGGACGCGGCGCGATCGCTGCTTGACAGCCGCTACCACATGCTTCCGGAGGCGCGGGCGCACGCGCACCTGTTGGGCCATGCCAGGGGAGCCCTGTACCCATGGCGCACCATCGCGGGGAGCGAGTGTTCCGCGTATTACCCCTCCGGCTCAGCACAATACCATATCAACGGGGACATCGCGCACGCATTCATCACCTACTGGTTGGTCACGGGCGACCTCTCCTATATGGCGGAAAAGGGCGCGGAAGCCTTGATTGAGACGGCGCGCCTGTGGCTTGACGCGGGACACTGGCAGGACGGGGTGTTCTGCCTGGATTGCGTGACGGGGCCTGACGAGTACACCTGCGTCGTCAACAACAATTACTACACGAACCGCTCCGCGCAGTACCACCTGAAATGGACGGTCCGCCTCTGCGAGGCGCTGCGCGGGCAGGGGATGCTGTCCCCGGTGACTAAACGGACCGGCCTCACTGACAGCGAACTGCTCGCTTTTTCGGAAGCGTCGGAAGGGATGCGCCTGCCTTTCAGCAGCGAGTTTGGGATCTGCGCACAGGACGATTCCTTCCTCAGGAAGGCAAAACTGGATCCCGCGAAGATCCCGAGGAGCCGTTTCCCGCTGCTCCTGCATTATCATCCGCTGTATCTGTATCGCCATCAGGTGTGCAAGCAGGCGGATACGGTGCTGTCGCACTTCCTCTTTGAGGAGGGCGAAAGCGAAGAATGCATCCGGAAGACCTATAGATACTACGAAAGCATCACCACGCACGACTCGTCCCTGTCCGAATGCGTTTTTTCCATGATGGCCGCACGAATCGGAGATCCTGAAAAGGCGTACCGCTACTACCGCAGGTCCGCGGCTCTGGACCTTGAGGACACGCACGGCAACACGCGCGACGGCATCCACGCGGCCAACATGGGCGGCTGCTGGATGGGCGTCGTGTTCGGTTTCGGCGGCCTGCGCATCGCGGAGAAAGGTCTCTCCTTCAAGCCCTGCCTGCCGCGGCAATGGACCGGCTACCGCTTCACCGTGCGCTGGCGCGGGACGCTTCTTTCCGTAGCGGTCGACACAAACGTCGCGGCCTTCCAAACCCTTGAAGGGCCGCCGCTGACCGTCTTCGTAGATAAAGAAGCTGTCACGGCCGGCAAAGAGACGGTCACGGTCCCCATGCGGAAACGGGACGAATCAAACGGGCCTGGAACCGCATGATACCGGCGCAGCAGATTGACGGGCCTCGGCGGAAAAACGGCAGCGGCGCACGGCCGCGGGGAATCACGAAGGCAGGAACTCCCGGCTCAATCGGGCGAAGTCCCGATAATCGTCGACCTTGATGAAGCGGATCCCGGATTCATAGACCTGGCGGTCGTTCCCGCCGATGCCGTAATCGTCCCCGAAATAGACAGCCTCGTCCCGGGCGAAACCGTTCCTGAGAAGATAGCGGTCAAGCGCGAAGAGCTTGTCGTAGGGCCTGGGAACGATGTCAAAGGAACTGGTCCCCCCGATGAATACGGTGTATTCGGGGAACGCGGCGCACACGCCGTTGTACAGGGGCCTGCGCTTTTCGCGGGAGGGGTCGAAAGCGAGCTTTTCCGCAAGCGGCGCCGAGGTGCCCAGCAGGGGAAAGGTGAGCATGCCGGAGGCGTGGAACTCGACGCTGTCCCCCGCATATACGGTGTAGCCGTGCTTCTCCCGAAGCGCTGCGGCCCTGCGCAGGATGTCCGACTCGTCCTTCACCGGGACGGTCACGCTTTCGACGAGGGACAGCTTCCCGGCAGCGGCGTCGAAGGTTGAGACGGCCATCCCGTAGTATCCGACAATGTCCAGCGGAAAGCGCTTAAGCTGGGTATGGATGCGCTCGCAGCTGCCGGCCCCGATGACCAGCAGGCTATGCCTGCTGCTGAGCGCTTCCAGCGCCCGGCGGTTCTCCGGCTCGATATCGGATTTGTGCTGCGTGACCGTTCCGTCCATGTCCATGACGACCAAACGGACGCCCGCTGCGCACATTTCACGCTTCTCCGTTTCCCGCCAGATTCCGGCCAGGGCGGCGGCTTTTTGCGGTCACAGGGAGAGGATCTCCCCGATTGCCGTCCCGTCCGGGTCCTTGAGCGCGACGCCGAGCAGGCGCGCAAAGGTCGGCGCCTCATCGACGAGCCGTCCTTTTTGAAGCGCAGCCCCGGCGCGGATATGGGGACCGAAGGCCAGCAGGGTGGGCTGCGGCCCTTTGTCCGGGTGGTGGCCGTGGGTGGCATTGCCAAAGCGGTAATCGGTGATGTCCTTTGACCGGACGATGGGCCTTTGCCACTCATTGGTGAAGGAGGTATAGCCGTCGCTTTCGATGACGAAGGAAAATGCGCCCGCCAGACGTTCTTCCCTGGCCGCTTCCTCCGCCGTGTACACGCGGCTGATGCCATAGATGCCTTCGTCGCGCATCCAGCAGAGCAGGTCATGGGTTTCCTTCCAGGCGTTCAGGTCAGCGGGATCCCTGAGGTACACCTGCGCTGAAAGGGCTGCCGACTTTGAGAACGCTGTCCAATCCGTGATCTTTCCTGCCGCGTCTGTCCGGATCAGCCCCCGGTCGGCTAAAACGACGTTGGGGGAAAGGGTCCTGCAGATGTTCAATTGGCCGTGGTCGCTGACGATGAAGAAATCCGTGTCCTCATACGTGCCGGCGTCCTGCGTCGCCTTGAGGATGTCGCCCAGCCAGAGGTCGATCTCATGCAGGCCGTGGGTGACCAGGTCGGAGAACAGCCCAGTGCTGTGCCGGTAGGCGTCGATGTTCGCCGGATGGATCATGAGGAGGTTCGGCTTGAATTCGCGGATGATGGAGCAGGCGCAGGCGTGGATAAACGCGTCGCAGAAGGGGTGGACGCGATGCCTGAGCAGGTCCAGGTGCCTGTCGACGGCCTTTTCCATCAGCTCCGGGCTGCTGCCCGAATGGATGAAACAGTCGTGCGCCGATTCCCCGGCGCTTTGCGGCCAGTATTCGTCCACCAGCCAATCGATAGAAGGATGCCTCCCCGTGACGGGCCAGAACACGGCCGCCGTGCTCAGGCCCTCCGCCCTGCACGCGTCAAAGAGGTCGGGCGTCCTGACGGCGTCGTTGAACCACTCCCAGGGGGAGGCAGTCTGGCAAAGCAGGGCCTTTTCGTTGTTGACGATGCCGTGGCGGTCGGGATAGACGCCCGTCCGCATCGTGGTGTGGGCGGGATAGGTAAGGGTGGGATAGACGGAACGGATCCGGTCCACGCGCGCTGTCCGGGGCCAGATCCTTGAAAAATTGGGAAGCCTTTTGAGGATCTCCAGGTC
>CAZLYF010000152.1:0-7841 GCA_964563725.1 uncultured Oscillospiraceae bacterium | reverse complement strand
TAACCTAAACAGAATCAATGCCGGGATGCTTCCGCTGACGATGACGGCCAAATTGCAGCAGGCCGCGGATATACGCGTTGGCGAACTGAAATCAGAATACAGCCACAAGAGGCCCAACGGCAAGCCCTATACCACGGTCTTCGACCAGGTTGGCTTAAACATCATATATGGAAACTGGGGCGAAAACATCTCGGGCGGGTCCGCGGATGCATCCAGCATCATGATTGGTTGGATGAACAGCCCAGGGCACAAGGCGAACATCCTGGATGGAGTTTTCGTCCACATCGGCATCGGTTATGATGCGCCGTACTGGGTTCAGCTGTTCCTAAACGCGAATGGCTGTTCCGCAAACGGTTTCTCCCTTGACGTACCCAACACAACTTTAATGTATGACGAGAACACAAAGATCGAGGACTTCAACATCATCGCCGTCGTCGACTGCTCAGCGCATGGCGCTTCCTATATGCCGCTGATCAGCGAAATGTGCACCGGGTTCGATCCTGCCATCAACGCGGTTCAAACCGTGACCGCGCACTATAACAACCTGAGCGCGACATTCACCGTGTATCCAAAGAGCCTTAAGATCAGCCTCCCGTTGCCGCCACGTTTTTCGCCCATTGAGCTGCCGGTTTGGGTCTGGGCCAAGGTCACGCCGAAGCCGTGGCAACCGCTCAAAACGCTCGGGCCGCAGCCGACACCATCAGCAACCGCGCCCGGGCCATCCCCCGCGCCCACGCCGCTGGAGACGGAAGCGGTCTTGCCGCAGAGGGACGAACGCTTCCCCGTGATCGAGGTTGTTCCGTTTTTTTCCCTGGCCTCGCCCCAACCCACCGTGGGGATCGATTGAATCCGCCTCCGTGAGCAGCCATCCCTGTCGGCATCATGGCAAAACGCAAGCATGGCGTCAGGGACCATACGAAAAAGGCATTGATCCTGTTGTCCGAGGTTCTTTGCGCAGCGCTCCTGCAGCCCAATGCCGCGCCATGTCAATATGTATTCATGGCTTCTGCTACCCGATCCACTTTGATGCGTGCAAGGCTTGAATTCCTTCAGCCAGCGGCAGTATAATATGAATGTCAAACAGCAGCTTCTGCGCTCATCGTACCCCGGCTTTTCCGAGTTCATTCCAAGGGCTTTCTTCGTTTCGATGTTTCTTCCCTGACCTTGATGCAGGATCCCCTGCCGGGAAAAGAATAGGAAGAAGGGAGAGCAGTATGAGAAACTCTTGTGCAATAGCCATATTGGTGTTGACGCTGTGCCTTGCAAGCGTTGCGAACCCTGCCGTTGCCCATGCCGACAGCTTTCCTTCATATGGCGCAAATGAGTGGGATGCGCTAAAGTTCCTGAACAAAGACAGAATCAAAGAGTTTAGCCTTCCGCTGACGATGACGGCCAAATTGCAGCAGGCCGCGGACATCCGCGCCGGCGAACTGAAGACGGCATACAGCCACACGCGCCCCGACGGGACTCCCTGGGACACGGTCTTCAGCCAGGTTGGCCTTGGGGTCAAACCGATCCATTGCTGGGAACACTACATATATGGAACCTCGGACGCTTACGCCACCATGGCGGGTTGGATCAGCTCCGACGACCACGTGAAAATGAGCCAGCCAGAGTACATACATGTCGGCATGGGCTGCGATTCGATATACTGGGTTCAGATCCTTTTAAGCGATGGTTGTTCCGCGAACGGTTTCTCCCTTGACTTGCCCAACAAAACATTGTTCTATGACGCGAATACAAAAATCGAAGACTTCAACATCACCGCAGTCGTCGACTGCTCTGTGCATGGAGCCTCCTATATGCCGCTGATAAATGAAATGTGCACCGGTTTCAACCCTTCCGGCACCAGCCAGCAAACCGTGACTGCGCACTATGGCAACCTGAGCGCCACATTCACCGTGTATCCAAAGAGCCTTAAAATCAGCCTCCCGTTGCCGCCGCGTTTTTCTCCCATTGAGCTGCCGGTTTGGGTCTGGTTCAAGGTCACGCCGAAACCGTGGCAAGCAGTCAAAACGCTTGGGCCGCAGCCGACGCTATCGGCGACAGCGCCCGGGCCGTCCCCCGCGCCCACGCCGTTGGAGACGGAAGCGGACTTGCCGCAGAGAGATGAACTCTTCCCCGTGATCGAGGTTGTTCCGTTTTTTTACCTGGCCTCGCCCCAGCCTACCGTGGGGATCGATTAATGCCGCCTCCGTAAGCAGCCCTCCCTGTCGGCATGATGACAAAATGCGGTCGGGACGTAAGGGGTTTATGAATAAGGCATTGATACTGCTGTCCGCGCTTCTGTGCGTGACGCTCCTGCAGCCGGCTTCGGCAGCCCCTGCGGAAACCGCCTGGAAGAACCTCTTCGCGTCGATGGAAACAACGGACCTTTCCTTCGAAGCCTTTGACGCGCGCATCTTCAGCGAGCGGCCGACGATGCTTCACCTCTGGTCGGGCGGCTGCGGCTTGTGCGCCGGCGAACTTCCGTGCCTGGAGAAGATCAGCAGGGAAAATGCGGGCAAGCTGAACGTTGTAGGCGTGCTTCTCGACGCGATCAATCCGGACGCCCTTTCGGCGGACGAGGGCGCGCTGGCAGTCGCCCGGGAAACGCTGGAAGACGCAGGAGCAGACTATCCGAACATCATCGGCAGCCCGGAGCTGTATGCGCTGATGACCAGCTGCGGCGTTTCGGCAGTCCCTGCCATCTGGTTCGTGGATACGGATGGAAACGTGCTGTACCAGGCAATTGGAACGATGGGGGAGGAGGGGTACCGACAGGCCATTGACGCAGTTTTTCCATAAGGCTGCGGGAGGGTCTGTCCATTATCCTCACCTGACAGAGCCCGTCGCGTTTGACACCGGTGCTTCACGGCGATGTGTCCTGCTTGTTTGTATTTTGTCGTATGCATCGCACGGTGTGCTTCGGATCATTCGAAAAGCAACACGGTGTGCCGATGAAGTCCGGATGCCCGACCCAACTTCCTCAGTCATTGATGATCGACGAACTAGAATTACCATGCACACAGTCCCCATCAGGAAGTCATGCAATCATTCGCATAAAGCCCCTATATGTCTTGGTGGCGATTTGAAGCGGCCCTGGAGATTTATTTACCTTCATCGCTTTGATAATCCTCCCCCGTGCCGGTGTGAGCGCCGTCGTCTTTCTGATGCTGCCGCAGCCGGACTGGGTGGACCTGATATGCAGGCGTCCCGATTCCCTGCGGATATCCCTCCAGGTATCGCCCGTCCGGACTTACCCGGTCCGCGCCGGCAAGGTAAGCCGGCAGAGCAGAAGATATGAGCGCGGGTCCGTTCATCTGAACCCGGACTTGAAAATCGTCCATTGTGTCAACAAAGAATTACGTCCGCTCCATCACGGAACGGACGTTTAATTCTGGTGAAGAATTCGTGGAGAGTAACCCTCCGTCGAAACAGTTTTCTCCTTTCCTGACCCTGCGCGAGTGAAGTATGTCCTTTCAGCTGCATCTACTTGATATATGCGTCCACAATGTAAAAATCATTATTATAAGAACTACTAACACTTTCACAATGTAATTCAAGCTGGATCACATTTTTCACATCGACCGTGATGGTTTGCGGCAGGTTCTTATCAATCACCTTGTATTTCCCCAGAACAGCCTTGTTGTCCCCCATGACGATCAGGTTGTCATCCCCATCGGGTGTATAGGCTTTGAATGTCAGGGTCGTATACTGCCCGCCCAAGTCATAATACGCTGAAGAAGGAGTGCTTCTATCGACGTAAAAATCAAGCCATTTTGTATGGATTTTGCTGGCGATTTTCTCAGTCATGCCCATACTGGAATCAACTCTCGCGAAATTACGCCCGGACGTCGCGTACGGCTCAAACATATCGATAAAGTTCGTGCCTTCCTCGGAAGGGCCCAGGTACATGGCGAAATCTTCCTGGTCCCAGCGAGCTTCCAGGCTGATCTGTTCGCTCAGGGACAGCAGGGGCACATAGGTCACACCCTGGTATACGAGGGGGCTCAGGACCGTTCCGTCAGCCTCAAAGGTCAGCGGCTGGCTGTCATAGATGATTCTGATGTCCTTGTTCACATAGGCCTGGACCTGCTGGATGTTCTCGCCGGCGTAGGCGGCAGGCAGCAGACAAATCACCGCCAGCATAAGGATACAGAACGCGTGCTTCATACCCATCCCTTGGGACCTCCTCAAGTGATTTTGCAGCAGTATACGATATCCCGTCCAGGTTGTCCATAATGGCATGTCGCTGCGGGGTCTTGTCCCTGATGCGGCTTTGGCTCTTGAGTTCCGGGAGACACACGTGATATGTTAAACCCAGGTCAATGCATTCAGGGGGATCGCTGATGAAAAGGCTCATCAAAACCACAGTGCTCACGCTCCTTTGCGCGGCAGCAGCGCTCTTTCTGACATCGTGCGCGAAAAGCGATGCCGCCAGGTATGCGGACGCGCAGAATCTGCTGACACAGGGCAAGTACGGGGAAGCCCTGGCCGCTTTTTCAGAGATTGGGAACTATGAGGACAGTTCCAGGCACATCATGTACATCACGGCCATCCAGCTGGCAGAAGAAGGGCAGTATGAGCCTGCCGTCAAAAGCCTGGGCAGCCTGAAGGATTTCAAGGACAGCGAATTGCTCGTCCTTTACTACACTGCGCGCAACCTGGAGGCATCGCGGCGGTACGAGGAGGCGGGGCGGATCTATGGCAACATCGCCGCCTTCAGGGACAGCATGGACCGCCAGCCAAAGCTGCGGGACCTGATCCTTCAACGGGATTTCGGCATCGCGAAAGCCCGGCTGGAGAGCGGCAACGCGCAGGGGGCGTATGACCTGGCCCGAGAACTGCTTGGCCAGTCCTACAGCGATTCGGCGACCCGTATGCAGGAGGATATATACGCCCTCGCTGGACAAGCGCTTGACGGCAGGGACTACGCGATCGCCCATGACATGTTTGCGCTGCTAGCCCGGACGGGATATGCCGACGCCGGCATCCGGCAGTTGGACTGCGTCCATGCCGATGCCCTCCATCTGATAGAGCAGGGCGACTACAGCGGGGCGAAAGAGCGATTGATCCTGCTTGCGGATTACCCCGCCGCGGCAGAATCGCTGAAGGAATGCGATTACCTACTGGCGCTGCAGGCTGCTGAAGAGGGTGACCACGCCCGTGCCTACGACGTGTTTTCCGCGTTGAAAGGCTACGGGGACAGCGCCGGCAAGGCGAAAGCGTACGAAGAGAAGTACGCCGAAGCGATGGGAATGCAGGCGTCCGGCGACTTTGACGCCGCGCAGGCAGCCTTTGCCACCTTGGGCAATTACGCGGACAGCGCCGCGCAGGCACAGGAGAGCCTGTACATGAAGGGGAAACGCCTGCAGGCAGACGGAAGCTTCGACGACGCGCGCGAGCTCTTCGTGGGCCTAGGGGCATACGCCGACAGCGCCGCGCAGGCGCAGGAGAGCCTGTACATGAAGGGGAAACGCCTGCAGGCAGACGGGAACCATCGCGATGCTGTCATCATTTTCCTGAAGCTAGGAGAGTATCGGGATGCCGCTTCCCTCGTCGCGAACGACCCAGGCCTGTCTTCCGCCGCAGCGGAAATCGACCGTAGGTTCAGCCCCGGGAACCTGATCCTCTTTGGCAGGTACGAGCAGGACAACAACACGGGCAACGGCAAGGAAGCCGTCTCCTGGCGGGTGCTTGCAAGGAAAGGATATACGGCGCTGCTTGCCAGCGAGAAAATCCTGGACGCGAAACCCTATCACGGGGAGGACGCCTCCGTCACCTGGGAAACCAGCACGCTGCGCGCCTGGCTGAACGGCGAATTCCTCAATGCCGCCTTCACGGCAGAGGAGCGTACCGCCATCCTCACGGCAGCGGCGACGCATAAGGGGATCGTGCAGCACGGTACCGAAGCAGGCAATGAACCCGCGGATGGAATTTTCCTCCTGAGCGTGGCGGAGGCAGAGAGCCTGATGGGAAACGACGAAGAACGACGCGCGATGAACACGGCCTTCGCGATCGCGCTCGGCGCATACAGCGACGAAGGCTATGGCATGTGGTGGCTTCGTACCCCAGGCGACGACGCGAACCGGGCCGCGCTTGTGGACACGGACGGATCCGTTTACGCGATCGGTAATGTGGTGAACGGCGGGTATGGCGCCGTGCGCCCCGCTTTGTATATCGATTGCCTGAACTCCGCCCACTTCTGATCCGCTCCGGGGCTGCGCCCCGCCAATCAGAAGCCGCGGACAGGAATGACGCTTTTCGGGGTTTTCGGATACCGGCGGCGGCCTCTTTCAACCTGACGGGATACTCAAGGGCGGAGGGGCTGGATCCCCGTAAAGTTGACCTTTCCTACGATCCGAGTTCCGCAGTCATGGAAACGCAAAGAAAAATCCCGTGCAAAGGAGTCCACCATGAATGAAAACAGAATGTGCAAAAAGCCTGCCATTGTTTCAGGCAATAACGTGGAAGTGCTGTCCAGGATTCCGCTTAGCGGCAATGTCTTTCAGGAATCCTGGCTTCAGTATGTGCTTGAAAAAGAACCGGGGATCCTGCCTACGGGCTATGTGGATGCTGTCTATGCGCCGCTTCTCTGCGTCGCGCGGGAGGTCCCTGTTCAGGGAAACTCCATTGACAACCTTTACGTCAGCGCAAAAGGTTATCTGGTCATCGTAGAAACAAAGCTATGGCGCAACCCGGAGTCCAAGCGGAAAGTGATCAGCCAGATCATAGATTACGCGAAAGACCTGAAAGACTGGGATTACAGCAAACTAGACGCCGTTTTCAGTTCAAGCCATGACGGTCAGTCCCTTTTTTCCGCCATGGTGCAAAAAGGATATCAGGAAGCTGAGGATCAGGCTTACTTTGTGGATATCGTCGAGGCAAACATCCGCAAGGCGCGCTTTTTACTGATGATCGTCGGGGATGGCATCCGCGAGGACGTGGAAAAGATGATTGAGTTCATCAATTCGTCCGTTCAGATGCACTATCAGTTCGCCCTGTGTGAGTTGGAAATCTATCAGCTTGAGGATGGAAAACGCCTCATTGTGCCTCAGCTGACGACCAAAACGCACATCATCACCAGAACGCTTTATGAAGCAGCGCAGGCAGGCAAAACGCAGCCGGACGCAGAGGAGACCATTTCTCAGCCTGAATCTGCAAACAGGAGGAACAGCAAACCCAGATACAGGAACATTGAGGATTGGGCCAGCAATACGAAGTTGAGGCACGTATCCCTGGACGACATGATCGGATTCGCCCATGACATGGAAGACCTTGGCTTCACAATGAATCCCGGCACAGCGGATTTTGGCATCGATTTCAGGTCTGAACGCTATCAGAAGACCTTGAAATGCCTGATGCTGTTCCATGACGGGGAGACAGGAGCGATCCAGCCAAAAAGCTTCTACTCTTTTCTGCAACAGACAGATTACTCCAAGGCGATTGCCGACAAATTGCTCGAGGAGCTTAAGATACATCTGATACCAAAACAGAAAAATATCCCTTACGAGCGACCAGAAGGATACTACTACTTCTCATTCAAACGATTGATCGAGCACAAAGATGAGATTATCCGGATCTTCGAAACATTCATAAGAAGCTTATAGTCATGGTTCTTCTGGGCCATTCCCGGCGTTCAACTAACATTCAAATCTTGTATATTTGCAGTTCATGCTTTGCAGTGTCCTTTTCATAAGCAGAGGGCCGTTGTGTATTGGCAGTCAAGTATATATTCGAAACGGAAGCACCCCGAAGGGTCCCAGTTCTGAGGCAATTGCGATGTCCGGGAGGCGTTGAAAAGCAAGGGAGAACGAGACGCGAGATAAAAATTTTCTACCGGGCATAAGCAAAAAAAT
>CAZLYF010000151.1:0-7878 GCA_964563725.1 uncultured Oscillospiraceae bacterium | reverse complement strand
CTCAGCGCCCCTCCGGCGCGCCACTGCTCCCCAATACCTTCCCGAGCAGGGGGGCGGGACAGGGGTCGGCGTGGGCCAGGGCGTTGCGCGCCTCATGGAGGTCGTCCAGCAGCTTCGCGTCATCGCCGGCCATCCCAAGCCCGCGGTACCGGTTCATGAACCACAGCGTGCCCAGCTGCACCTGGCCGATGTCGCGGACCGGGGCCTGCTCGTAGTCAAGGATCGGCCAGCCGTTCGCGCCGCTATCCATTTCGGCGACGTTCCTTACGATGACGGCGCGGATTTCAGCCTCGTATTTCCTGATCAGGGACTGCGCCGCCCGCTCAATGAGCGGCAGCAGGATGGCCACCTGCGCCCGCCACACGCGGTAGGCCGCCTCCGCTTCGCTCAGCGCGGCCCGGGCGACGGCGGCCGCGGGTGCGGCGCCTGCAAGCGCCGCCGGAAAGGCAGACGGGTCCAGGCCGGTGAAGTCCTCCCGCTCCAGCAGCGATACGGCTGTTTCCACCTCCCTGCCGCAGAGGGACTGCGCCAGGGCTGCCGCGTACTGCGGGCTATCCGGCTGAAGGCGCGAGGCGGCGAGGCCGCAGAGCATCAGCGCGTCATACTCCGACACCCAGTCGTCCAGGCGGAGCGTCTCGCCGCGGAAGGTATTGGGCGGCTCGCAGTCCGCCTCAATGACGAACAAGCCGCCGCGCGTTTCGCCGGGCCTGTATTTCCTGCACAGCGCCGCCCATTCGGACGCGCTGCCGCGGCCGACACTCCTCGCCCAGACGACCCTGCCGGCCAGCAGGCGCCCGGCGCACAGGTAATTTGCAAGATCCCCGTCGCGGAAGGGCCGATAGGCCAGATAGCGCTCGTCTTCCCTGAGCAGCGCTGCCGCAAGGCGCTTCGCCAGGGCGCCTGGCGCGTCCTGCGCCTGCCCGTCAAAGCGTTCGACGCGGATGTCCGCGTACCGCAGATACCGTTCCGCCAGGATATCGGGCAGGAGGCCCTGCCACTGCGCGTGCCCGGGCATTACGAGCCAGGCGTGCTTCGCATTGTCCAGCGCAATGTATAGGGCTTCGACCAACCGGGAGGGCCCGATGATCTGCCGCCACCACAGGCTGCCCCAGCTCTCTCCGTCCTGAATGCCCGGGCTCATGCGCTCACCTGCGCTGCCCCGCCGCGCAGCAGGACCTTCAGCTCGCTTTCCACCTTCTCCCTGCTGCCCAGGACTTTCTGCATGTCCTTCCAGCGGTTGATGCGGTACTGTCTGCCGCTCCCACTCCCCGGCGTCGAGGTCAGGATGGCCATCGATTCCATCTCCTCAAGCAGGATCTTCAGGTTGTTTTCCGTGTCGTAGCCTTGCAGAAAGGGCGGCATCCCTTCCTGCTTCCAGTAGTCAAGGAAGTCTTTCATGTCGCTCACCGTGAAACTGCCGGCCCCCGGTTTGCCCGCAGTGTCATAGGTTTCGATGGCGAGGATGTACGCCACCGTGCGGTAACGGTTACTGACGCGGATGGTTTTATCCAGCATGTCCAGAACCCGTTTGTTGATTTCCTGGTCCCGGATGCCGGAAATCAGCAGTTCCTCATTGAGGACGACCGGCGGACAGCCCGCCTTCCCGCTGCAGGCCTGCCTGTTGGCCTGCTCGACCAGCAGATAGCCCAACAGCTGAAGGATCCCCGGATAGTAGCAGGTCTTTTCCATCATCCGGCTCAGCTGCAGCGGGCCGGGCGTATGGAATCCCAGGCAGCGCAGGGGCCGCATCAGCAGTTCCTTCGCATCCGGGTTCACATCCTTGCCCGCGGCCCGCGGCGCCATGGGCCGGATGCAGAGCGGGTCGCCCAGCTGCTCGATGAACGAATTGGGCTCCCCGGGATGGCTCAGCCTTGCCACGTTGTGCAAGCCGGCCAGGACAAATTTAAATTTGCCGGGGTACCTGACGGACAGCTCGTTGAGCACCTTGATCGAGCCAAATTCCCGGCCCGCTTCTTCCTCAAGGAAACTGTCCGACTCGTCGATCAGAAGAAGAAGCCGCTTGACGGAGCCGTCTTCCAGCCTGTCGGCGAGCTTCCCGCACAGTTCCTTCCAGGACTTCGGCTTCGCTGAGAGCGCTTTCGACTTGATCAAGTCATCCGCAACCTGCCTGAGCACGCCGGCTGACACCCCGCCCGGGTCCGCGCTGCGCGCGTCCGCCACCAGGATCGCGTACTCCCCGCTTTGGGGCCGGTTGCCCAGGACGGCCGCGCGATGGAGCACCGTGCTCTTGCCCACCATCCGCCCGCCGTAGACCAGCTTCGCGCCCGGCATCGCCTCAATCCGCTTGATCTCCTCCACCCTGCCGAAGAACATCTCGTCCGGCGGGTCGCCGCGCCCCGAATCGTTGAAGGGCTGGTACCAGCAGAACGGCAGCGCGCAGGCCAGCAGCGCGGGCAGGCGCGCGTCGCGGCTGTGGCCTGCCAGATACAGCAGCAGCAGATGGTCGATCACCAGCACGGCGTGGTTCCTGTTCTGTTTGAAGGCCCGCGCCATCGTTCGCCTGTCCTCGATTGGAAAGGCGCAATTCATCATCACGACAACGGGGGCCGCGAAGCCGTAGGCGTTCGCCTTGGTCAGCATGTCCACCACGTCTTCCGGCCGCTTGTAGGCGTTGAGGACGACGCAGGGAAGCCTTTCCGGCGTCTGCGTACCGAAGGCTGAAATGGGGTGCTGGTACTCCCGCGCGCTGCGTTCCGGGCGCTCGATGTCATACAGGTCGAAATACTCCAGGCGGTTCTTGTTTTTCCGGACGACAGACTTGAGGTAGCCGAATCCAAGCTGATGAAAAAGCGTCCTGAACAGAGGGACCAGCCGGTCGTCCTCGATGCGGCTCTGCGTCGCGTCGTACGCGTCGCGCGCGGCGCTGAGCAGCGCGCGGGCTTCCTTGTCGTCAGCCGTCTTGCCGATGCTCTGCGCCAGGCGCAGCGCTTCCCCGCCGTAAAGGGCGCCGCGCCCGGCCTTGGAAAGCGGCCCGTCCAGGGCCTTGGCGGAGAAATCGATGAACCCCGAGAGCGGCGGAGGGGCTTCCATGCCCTCCCCCGACTCTTCCGGGACAGCGCCCGGAGGGAGCTGCTTGTCCAGCGCGGACAGGAACAGCCTGAGGAGGCCATATTCGCTCCGGCAGTAAAAGACGGCGGCGCTGTCCAGGCAGCGCTCGAATTCCTCCTTGTCCGACGGGGAAAATTCGCCATAGAATTCGGCCAGGCCGGCGCGGCCCACGAGCTCGGCAACCGTCTGCTCCGCCTCGTTGCGCGCGTAAGGCGCGCCCGCCAGGTAGTCCTTGCTTTCATCCCCGATATACCGGCAAATCAGGGCTGCGGCGCCAAGGTTGTCCGCGCACGGCGAACCCCGCGTTTCGACGGCTTTGAGGGTCTCCCGCAGCGGGACGACGGGCGCCGCGACATGCATCAGCGCCCGCCGCCACAGCTCAAATCCCGGAACAGAGGCGTCCAGTTCTCCCATGTCCAGCGGCAGGTAATCGTCACCCAGGGGGATGAGGCCGGCGCGCAGCAGCTCCGCGTATTCCCTGCGCTCAAACAGCGGCTGACCGAGACGGACCGCGCGGCCGACGCGGGACAGGGCCCGCCGCAGGGCCGCCGCGCCAGGCGTTTCCGCGGCGTCCGCCAGCTCGCTGACGGCCTTCTCAAGCTGGCCGGACAGTTCGGACTGCCGCAGCTTTTGACGGGATCCCGTGGAATCGGCCCGGGACAGGGACGCGATGTCAGCCCATTCTTTCAGCAGTTCCCAGCGTTTTTGGATATGGCTGACGATCTTGTCCCGCACCTTGTATTCCACCATCGGGGCAACGCTTCCATGCTTCTTGCGCTTGAGATACTCGTTTTTCGCCTCTTCCCACCGTGCATCCACATATTCCTCAACCGCCTCGGCGCTGATCCCCGATCCGTCGCGCGATGAAAAAAGCCGGATTGCCCGGGCAACTGCGTCCGGGTCTTTCCCCGTCGGGATCGCGCGCAGGGCGACGCCGAGCGCGCTGCCCTGGCCGAAGCACAGCGAAAGCATTTCCGTCAGCGCGTTCATAGGCGGTGAGATCCTGGGGACCCCGATCAGGGACGCCGCGTCCTGGACGAGTTTCTTCCGCCGCGCTTCCGTTTGCTCCCCGCTGCCTTCAGCGCCGGCGCTCCCGTTTGCTGATGCCTCCGGACCCAGGCAAAGACAGTCCAGCAGCCCGCCGCCATGCGCCTGCGCGAGCGCGTCGAAGGCCCGCCTGGTCTCCTGCGGCAGCCTGCCAAAGGCGGTCCCGTAGCGGAACGCGTCCGCCGCGTCCTTCACCTTCGCGCCGCCGTCCGCCGGGCAGGCCAGGGCGAACATCAGCGCGCAGGCGCAGTATTCCGGGTAGCGTTCCCCGCAGTCCGCCACCAGGGCTTCCAGACGCTCCCCGGTATACGCGCCCCGCATGTCCGGCAGGCCCAGCGCCATCGACAACGCGCGGTGCAGCAGACAGAAACGGGCCCCTGCGTCTTTCCCGCCCTTTGCCAGCGCCGATCCCTTCGCCAATACGGCGGCGCGGACAAAGCTGTTGTCCACCAGGTCCCCGTCCGCCTTGTCCGCGCCCTCGGCGACCAGGCCGGAGATCAGGTTTTCAAAGAAATCCGAATGCTCACCCGGCGTGTAGCCTTGCTCAAGCAGCCATGACGCGAGTTCGTACGGGAACTTTGGCGCCTCCTCTCCGGAGCCTGTCTTCCTGTACAAGAACGCGACGGGCCGGGGCGCTTCGTCCCGGTCCCGGATGTTGACGACATGCAGGTCTTTGCTGACCAGCACATATCCCTCGGGGACCGCGGAGGGATCCGGACGGACTTCGTTCCTGCCACGGACGCAGGGCAGTTTCCTTTCCGGGGCAATGGGCATGCCGTTGTACGCGGAGAGGTACTGCACGGTCAGCATGATGTCAAAGGTATCCTGGACGGCCTTGCGGGGCTTGACGGGTCTGGCATCCGCGCCGGGCGTTTCCTTTTGCGTTCCGGCGGGCTCCGCCATGCCGGGCCCGGCCTTTTTTACAGATTCGGGCAGCTTCTCCGGACCGGGGGCTTCGCCGTCCCCCGGAGACTCGCTTGCCGCAGGCGCAGCGGCAGCGGCCGGCGCGGCAGTCCCGGCCACCGTTTCGCCTTTCTTCCCGTCCGATGAGGCAGATAACTGCGACGCGTCTGCGACGCCGTCCGCGGCTTCTTCGACAGTCACCGCCGCGGCTGCCTCCGCCGCTGTTTCGGAGGCCTGGTCCGCGTCCGGCGCGGTCTCCTCCGTGATCCGGTATTTCCCGTTCGCGAGCCCTTTCCAGAGGAGATACGGGGGCCTGAGGTCGTACAATTCGCTGCCGGCCTTGTCGTCGTCGGGCAGCTTCACAAGGCGCAGGGCCAGCCGCAGCATACCGGAACTTTCTTCCATGGCAGCCAGGGACGCTTCGTCGGCGCCGGCGTCCAGGCCCGCCAGCAGCTTAGACGCCTGCCTTCGCAGCGGTTCGACCGCGATGTCAAAGGCCTCGTCATCGCTCCCGACCCGCAGGAACTCCTGCAGTTCCCCGCGCAGGGCCTCAGTGCGCCATTTCAGGCCATAGAACTCATTGGCGCGTTTGCGCAGCTCCGGCAGGGACAAATTTTTCTCGATCCCCATTTCCTCACGGAACTGGATATACAGCTCGTGCAGGTAACCGGTAGCGTCTAAGAATTGGCTCAACAGATCGAGATCGGGGAGCCGGCCCTCCTGCAGGACGGCGCGTATCTCCTCAAGTATCAGCGCCGTCTGCTTATGTACATACTCATACTCTTCCAAGTTTTCCGGTCTGTTGGTATCCATAGAGACCTCCGTGCCGTGTTCGGGATGCGCGTCCGCGCCGGTTCCGTCGGGGTTCGGGCAAACCGGAAAGGCTGTCCGGGAGTTCGTCTAACGAGGTCTCGTTACACATTCAGACAGCCGCTCCTTACGCGCCGTCCCTAGACGCTTCAGAAAGACTACTGTCCGGGCGTGACCGCCAGCTCAAACACGCGGTATTTTCCGTGGATCCCGACCAGCAGCCGGTTGTTGCCCAACCAGATCAGGCCGCGGTGCATGTTGCTTTTGGGCGTTTCACGCATCCCGAGGAAGGACTGTTCGCCGGCGCCCGATTCCGACAGGTCCACCTTGCCCAGGACGCCGGACACAGCGTCGTACAGGTAGAGCCTGGTAACTCCCTTCCCGGCATGGACGGTCAGGAGAAGATACCTGCCCTCCGGCGACAGCGCTGCGTTGACCGGCCGTTCGAGGCCGTCCAGGGCGTTTTGCCTGAATCCCAGGGTATGGGCGTCCACCACGTCGGCCAGGTCCGCCTGCATCAGCCGCTGCGCGGGCGTGCTGTCCGGGCGGATCAGCAGGCAGTGTTTGAACGCCTCCCCGGATAAGCTGTCCAGGGTCAGCATCTGCAGGACATCTGTGCCCGTGCCGGAAACGGGCCAGATTGTTTGGAGGATGCCCTTGTTTCCCTCCAGCGCAATCAGACGGTTGATCATGAAAAGCTCCAGCGGATCTTTGGGATCGCGCAGGATCATGGCATCCGGGGCGGCGCCCGTGCCCATGATCGCGATGCCCCGGGCGCCATCGTTCTTGACGTCGGCGACGGTGAAGATGAACCCCTGTTTGGACAGGTACAGGCGGGGGTCGCTGGTCGTCAGCTGCGCGTCGTAAAACGCCAGGGTTTTCGTCTCCCCGGTTTTCAGGTTCCGGGACCTGATGGCGCTGTGCCGATGCCCAAGGATCTCGGCGGCATATGCCTCATAATAGATCACCGGCTCATTTCCGTCGAATACTGCCCGGAGAGGCGCGCCGCCCTTGTATGGGTTTGAGGCCGAAAAGATCTTCAGGTCAGGCGGAAGGTCCCTGACCAGCTGCGCCACGGTACCCCTTTCCACATCGACGAGCAGGGCGTTGATGCCCAGCCGCATCATCTGCAAGACCTGCCTGGGAAAACACAGAGCGATATACCGGCCGTCCTGCGACCAGACCACGCCCTGGTCTTCGATCTGCCCGAAGATCCTTTGATAGAACTTGTCATAGTACAGGGGGTCCATCTCCCCGTCAGGGGCCAGAAACCTCACGCTGCCCGCCGCAAGGTCGATCATCCAGGGGATGCCGCCGGAAACAGCCAGCATGCGCGTGCCGTCCGGGGACAGGGACAGGTAGGATTGCGCTTCGTAAAACGCGTCCGACAACTCAAGCGTCTCTGCACCGGAGTCCTGGATGCCATCCAGCGGGATCATGCCCGGCTGGTTTCCAAACGCGGCAAGCGCGGCGTTGTACCGCCGCGCCTCCCTGACATACTCTTCCCTGCTGACCGACAGGCTGATCCGGGCCGGCCTGAGCGCCACGCGGCCCTGCGCGACAGCCTTGGCGAACGCTTCATCGTCCATCCCCGACGGGAGATATGACTCCGCAAGCGCGCCGCCCGCGTTCACGGCCATGCAGCACAGAAGGGTCAAGGCAAGAAACGTCCTCAGTTTGTTCATACATTGCCTCCCGTTGATTGCCGGCACCCGCGCGCCTGCGTCTTTCGCGCCGCGGGCGTTGGAACGCTTCCCGCCGGCTCTGCTGCGGTTATTGTACCGCAGCGCGGAGCGTCCGGACAACAAACAGGACGCGCGGGAAAAGGCGCAGCAGAATCGGGACGAGGCAGGCTGCGCATATCCAGCGCCTGATGAAGGAAGCGTTTTAGGGGCGTCCCGCCGCCTCCCCCCGCCCCGCGCAGCAGGTGTCCCCATGCGTGGTTGCCGGGCTGTGCGGCAGGCTTCCGCACCCTTTGACCGGTTTGATGAAATGTATTGGAAGCTGTATTGCTGCGGAACTGTCCCCTGACGAGAAAACCGTCCCCTG
>CAZLYF010000150.1:0-8001 GCA_964563725.1 uncultured Oscillospiraceae bacterium | reverse complement strand
TTGAGGGGCTGGAAAGCCTGGATTTCATTGAAAGGGTGAAGGTGCAGCAGCGCAACTGGATCGGCCGGAGCGAAGGCGCGGAAGTGGTTTTCCCCATCAGGGACAGCGCCTGTGAGCTCCGCGTCTACACGACGCGGCCCGACACCCTCTTCGGCGCGACCTACATGGTGCTGTCTCCCGAGCACCCGCTCATCGACGAAATGGCCGGCAGGATCAGCAACATGGACGAGCTTCGCCTGTACCGTTCCGGCGCGTCCAGGAAGAGCGATTTCGAGCGCACCGAGCTGTCAAGGGAAAAGACCGGCGTGGAAGTCAGGGGGATCAGCGCCATCAACCCGGCGACAGGAAACGATATCCCCGTCTGGGTGTCGGACTATGTGCTGATGAGCTACGGGACGGGTGCGATCATGGCGGTCCCGGGCCATGATGAACGGGACTGGGATTTTGCCAGGAAGTTCGGCCTGCCCATCGTAGAAGTCGTCTCCGGCGGGAACGTGCAGGAAAAAGCCTACCCGGATATCGGCGAAGGGATCCTGGTCAACAGCGGTTTCCTTGACGGGATGCGCGTGGAAGAGGCAAAGGAAGCGATGACCGCGCACCTCGTTTCCAGGGGCATCGGTCAACGCAAGGTGAATTTCAAGCTGCGCGACTGGGTGTTCAGCCGCCAGCGCTATTGGGGAGAACCCATCCCCGTGATCCACTGCCCCGCCTGTGGGACGGTCCCGCTCAAGGAGAGCGACCTCCCTCTGCTCTTGCCGGAGGTCTCCGACTACGAGCCCGCCGATTCCGGCGAAAGCCCCCTGGCGTCCATCAGCGGATGGGTCAACGTCGACTGTCCGCAATGCGGGCGCCCGGCAAGGCGCGAAACAGACACGATGCCCCAGTGGGCGGGTTCGAGCTGGTATTTTCTCAGATACTGCGACCCGCACAATGAAAGAGAGTTCGCGTCCAGGGAGGCCCTTGACTACTGGATGCCCGTCGACTGGTACAACGGGGGCATGGAACACACCACGCTGCATCTGCTGTACAGCAGGTTCTGGCATCTGTTCCTGCATGACATCGGCCTGGTGGATGCCCCGGAACCGTACCGGAAGCGTACCAGCCACGGAATGATCCTTGGCGAAAACGGCGAGAAGATGAGCAAGTCCCGCGGAAATGTCATCAATCCGGACGAGATGATCGACGAGATCGGGGCAGACGCTTTCCGCATGTACGAGATGTTCATGGGCGCCTTTGACCAGGCGATCCCCTGGAGCACCAACGGCGCGAGAGGCTGCCGCCGTTTCCTTGAGCGCGTATGGCGGCTTCAGGAAATGCTGGACAACACGCGTGAGGAAATCAGTGGGGAAATGCTGACCGACGTGCACGCGGCAGTCAAAAAGGTGACCGAAGACTACGAAAGAATGAAGTTCAACACCGCGATCGCGGCGTTGATGGGGCTGGTGAACGCCCTGTATCTCAGAGGCTCCGTCACAAAGGGAGAAATGAGGACCCTTCTTCTGCTGCTCAACCCCGTGTCCCCCCACCTCTGCGAGGAGGTCTGGCAGCTGCAGGGGTACGGAGAACCTCTGTACAGACAAAAATGGCCGGAATACGAAGAAAGACTCCTGGTCAGGCCGCAGGTGGAAATCGCCCTGCAGCTCAACGGAAGGATTCGTGGGAGGATGATGGTCCCGTCAGGCATGACGCAGGAGGAGGCGCGGGCTGAACTGCCTGGCAGCGAAACCGTCAGGCGCCTGCTTGGCGACAAGGAAATCGCGAAGTTTGTCTTCGTGCCGGGGAGGCTTTTGAACCTTGTGACAGACTGACGCGGCGGCGCGTGTCCGAGGAGGAGCCGGACGGATGCGTACAGCAGCCGAAGCTGCGTATGTTACAGGAATATTGAGATTTTGTTTGGCGCATATTAATTGTTTCTGCATGCTGGTTTATCCTTGTGAGGCGGCCGGCGCTATGCTATACTCCGGCCCGGGACCTAACAAAAACAGGGAGGGTGTATATGAAGAAACTGCTTGTGTTCACGATGGCTGTCCTGATGTCCGTAGCTGCGCTCGGCACCGCGGCCGGGGAAGCGCTCAAGATGGAGAGGCTGACCTTTGAATTTGTCCCGAGCAAAGACGCGGACGTTATCATCACCGGCACGAAGGAGCTCCCGGAACTGGTCAAGGCTGAAATGCTCAACCAGGGCTACGACATCGGCGAGGTCGTCATCACGGTCGGCACCTCCTACGAAGCGACTGGCGAGGCGATGGCCGCGGGGGCCATCGACGTCGGCTGGCTGCCCGGCGGCACCTACGCCCTGTTCAGCGACGAAGTCGATGTGATCCTGACCGCGACGCGCAACGGGCTTTCCAATGACAGCACCGATCCAAGGACCTGGAACGGGGAAGCGAACAAGACGCTCAAGAATGGGCCGCAGGTCACCTATTACCGCTCCCTGATTTACGCCGCGCCCTCGGAGTACGGAAAGTCGCTCGCGGCCAAGGTCAACGCGGGCGAGGAACTGACCTGGGAGGACCTCGACAAGGCAAGCTGGGCGGTGCTCAGGAACTCGTCTTCCGCCGGGTACATTTATCCGACGCTGTACCTGCTTGACAAGTACGGCAAAAAGCTGTCCGATCTTTCGAATGTCGTCACCCTTTCCGGATATGGGGACTCCTTCGCCCAGGCGGCCGCCGAGGGCGTGGACGTCATTGTATGCTACGCGGACGGACGCAACGACTATGAGGCCGCCTGGCTGCTCCCGACAACGGAAGCGGACCCGACAGGCAAGACCGGCATGGGCCGTTCAGTCTCCATCTGGGACGAACTGAGCGTCATCGGCGTCACGGACGGGATCTACAACGACACGGTGTCCATCACCGAAGCCAACCCGGAGGTGTACAACGAAAAATTCATCGCCGCCCTGCAGACGGCTCTGATCAACATCATCAACACGCCGGAAGGCAAGAAGATCTTCGATGTCTACAGCCATACGGGCTATGCCGTCGCGAAGGATTCGGATTATGACAAGGCGCGCGCCGCGCTTGAAGTTGTCAAGTAATCGGCAGGCTGCTCGCTGGGGCTGGCCGTCTGGCGGCCAGCCCCGGTTTTTGTCGCTTTGCGGCCCCGCGGCCGGGACCGATGCGTCCGCCGGCACCGGGATGGGAAGGGCGGGCGAATCATGATCGAATTTGTCGGCGCGGGGAAAACCTATCCCAACGGCGCCGTAGGCTTGAGGCATGTGGACCTGAAGATCGATCAAGGCGAGTTCGTCGCCATCATCGGCCTGTCCGGCGCGGGAAAATCGACCCTGATCCGCACCGTGAACAGGATGATCGATGTCACGGAGGGGAGGGTGATCGTCGACGGGCTGGATGTCACTTCCCTCCGGGGAAAGGCGCTCAGGCGCTTCAGGCGCAGGATCGGCATGATCTTCCAGTCCTTCAACCTGGTCCCGAGGGCAACGGCAGTGAGGAACGTCCTGACGTCCATGGTCCCGGACATGAACCCCTTCGCCGCGTTCTTGGGCATCTTTTCCCGGGACCAGAAGCTCGCGGCGCTGCAGGCCCTGGACAAGGTGGGGATCCTTGACAAGGCGTACACCCGATGCGACCAGCTGTCGGGGGGGCAGCAGCAGCGCGTGGCCCTTGCGCGGACGCTGAACCAAAACCCGAAGATCATCCTGGCGGACGAACCCGTCGCGGCGCTGGATCCCGTGACCGCCAGGCAGGTGATGGGCGATTTCAAGGGGATCAACCGCGAGACGAACATCACGATCCTGATCAATATCCATCACGTGGACCTTGCGATGGAATACGCAGACCGCGTGATCGGCATCCGCTCCGGCGATGTCGTGTACGACGGGCCTACCGGAGACGTCACGCAGGAGATCCTCGACGAGATCTACGGGGGTGCTCCCGTGCCGAAGGTCTGTGAAACAGGGGACAGCGGAGATGCCTGAAAAGAAATGGCATTACACGCCCCGCGTCGCGCCTGGAGCGCGTCTTGCGGATGCGGTGCCCGACATCGCCCCCAGGATGAAGCGGCTGCGCTGGAGGCGGATCAGCGCCGCGATGCTGGCTGCCGGGGGCCTGGAAGCCGCTGTCAGCCCTTTTTTTTCCCTCTCCTTTCAGAAAGCGATCCTTGCCGCGGGCCTCGCGTCGATCGGCGCCGCGGTCCTCCTCTTTTTCCTGGACGAATACTTAAGGCCCGTTCCCGTGATGCTCGACAGCGGCCACACCGTGCTTCGACCCCGGTCCCGGGCGCCTCTTGTCTGGGCGGTCCTGGTCCCCGCGGTCATCGTTTCGCTCAGGGTCACAGAGTTCGATCTGTCGATCCTCGTTCGGAGGGGCCATCAGTTCACCGTGATCCTCAGGCAGATCTTTTCGCCTGACTGGGGATTTGTACAGAAGGTATGGCGGCCGCTGTTCGACACGATCAAGATGTCGGTCATGGGTTCTGCGATCGGTTCCACGCTAGCCCTGCCTTTTGCGGTGTTCGCAAGCTCCAACATCAACAGGAGCCGCGCGGCTTTGGCCCTTCTGCGGTTAGCGCTCAATATCGTCCGCACCCTGCCCGCCCTGGTCATCGCCAGCGTCTGCGCCCTGGTCTTCCGCCTCGGCACCTTTGCCGGTACCGTCGCAATCACCGTATTCACATTCGGCATCGTCTCAAAAATGCTGTATGAAAGCATCGAAACCATCGACATGGGTCCCTTTGAGGCGATGGAATCCATGGGCGCCGGCAGGTTCCGCGCATTCTGGAGCGCCTGCCTTCCCCAGATCCTGCCGACCTATCTGTCGTATTGCCTGTACAGCTTCGAGATCAATGTGCGGGCAGCTTCCATCCTCGGTTACGTTGGCGCCGGCGGGCTTGGCATCCTGATCAATGAGACCGTCGGGTGGCGTGAATACGACAGCCTGGGGATGATCCTGCTGACGCTTTTCGTCACGGTCCTCGTGATCGAAAACCTCAGCGCCTGGCTGCGCCGGAAACTGAGCTGAAGGAGGCAGGCATGGGCAATTACCCCGCGGGGATCCTGTCCCGCTACGGGGACAGGCCGCGTCCCTGGTGGAAGCAGCTGCTGGTCACTCTGGCGGTGGCGCTTGTCCTCTACTGGTCGTCGACCAGCATCACTTACAAGGGCCTGGCAAGCAAAGGCAGCGAAGTGGCGTACGGGATCCTGTACGGGATCTTCCATCCCGATACGGCCCTGCTCTTTGACCTTGGGGAATACGGCGTGCTTTTCCTGCTGCTCGAAACAGTGGCCATCGCCCTTCTCGGGACGATTTTTGGCGCGATCCTCGCGATTCCCTTCAGCTTTCTCTCAAGCGCAAGGATCCTGCCGGGCTGGGCCGCCTTCATCTTCCGTTCCTTCGTGCTGATGGTCCGGACCATTCCAAGCCTCATCTGGGCGCTGGTGTGGATCAGGGTGACCGGGCCCGGCCCTTTCTGCGGCGTGGTCACGCAGAGCGTCTGTTCCATCGGGATGATCACGAAGATGTACGTGTCGGCCATCGAGGACATCGACACGCGCATCCTCGAGTCCCTGGACGCGCTGGGCTGCACAGCCTTCCAGAAGATCCGCTACGGGATCCTGCCCCAGATCACCGCGAATTTCGTCTCGACAGCGGTCTACAGGTTTGACATCAATATCAAGGACGCCACGACATTGGGGATCGTCGGGGCAGGGGGGATCGGAGCCAGCCTGATCCAGTGCATCAACTCCCGCCGCTGGGGCATGGTGGGGGCTTTCCTGTGCGGTATGATCGTCCTGATGCTGATCATTGAATTCCTCAGCACGCGGATGCGAAGAAAGCTGGCGCGCGGATGAACTGCGCGCACCGCGTTTGAAGCCTGCGGCGGCGGGTATATTGATCATGCAACGCCTTGGGGCGATCACTTTGAAGGAGAGAACGAAACATGTCAGTCATCACGTTGAACAGCGGGAATTTTGAAAGCGAAGTGCTCAAGTCCGACAAACCCGTCCTGATCGATTTCTGGGCCAGCTGGTGCGGGCCCTGCAGGATGGTTTCCCCCATCGTGGACGAGATCGCGGCGGAGCACCCTGAATACAAGGTGGGCAAGATCAACGTCGACGAGCAGCCTTCTATTGCGCAGAAGTACGGGATCATGAGCATCCCGACGCTGATGTTCTTCAAGGGCGGAAAAGTCGCGCAGACCATCGTCGGCGCGCGCCCCAAGGCCGCCATCCTTCAGATGCTGAAGTAAGTCCTCTGCCCGGCAGTATTCAGGAGACCGAAAGGTCTCCTTTTAGATCACTCCCTTTTTCAGGATGATGTTGGCGTAAACGGCCTTTTCCCCGGACATGACGACAGCCGCGCTTTTTTCCTTCACCCTGTCATAGAAGGCGAAGCGCTCGAGTTCCCCCAGGCAGGAAGCGCCGCGCGGGTCGTGCCTGCCGATGATCTCCCTGTAGCGGTCCCAGATGGGGGTTTTTGCGGGGTCCCCCGGCACGACCTGCATCAGCAGCGCGGGATGCTCGACATAGGCGTCCAGGGGGATCAGCTGAAGGACGGCGTCCAAAATCTCCGGGACGCCATGCCCGTCCATGCGGACGACCCTTTTCCCCAGGGTCTCGCCGGGGAAATTGCCGTCCCCGATGGTCAGCTCGTCTCCATGTCCCATCTGCGCGAGGATCATCAAAAGCTCGGGCGGTATGATCGCGGGTACTCCCTTCAGCATGGTCGGCACTTCCTTTCAGCGTTTCCGCTCCCGGACAAATTTGAGTTCACCGCGGACGTAGGCCTTCGACACCCGGCAGTCGCCGTCAAGGAGGATGACGTCAGCGTCCTTTCCGGGCGCCAGGGAGCCCTTTGAGGCATCCGCACCGATGCAGCGCGCGGGATTGATGGAAGCGGCGTTGACGGCTTCCCGCATCGACACCCCGGCGTGAAACCTGAAATTGCGGACGGCGTCGTTGAGTTTCAGGACGCTGCCCGCGATGGTCCCGTCTGCGAGCCGGCATTCCATGCCTTTGACGGAGACCGGCTGCCCGCCGAGGCTGTACTGCCCGTCGCTGAGGCCGCCCGCGCGGATGCAGTCCGTGACCAGGACAAGGAGGCTGCCCTTGGCTTTGTGCAGCAGCCGGAACAGGCCCGGATGGACATGGAAGGCGTCGGCGATCAACTCGCAAAAGACGCCGCTCGTCAGCGCGGCGCCCACTGCCCCCGGCATCCTGTGGTGCAGCCCGGTCATGGCGTTGAAGGTATGGGTGACATGCGAGACCCCCGCCCCGAAGGCTTCCACGGCTTCTTCATAGGTCGCAGCCGAGTGGCCGAGCGAAACGGTCACGCCTCCAAGCCTCCTGACTTCCCGCACGAAAGCGAGGCCCCCGGGCATCTCCGGCGCGATGGTGACGATCTTGATCACGTCCGCGTAGCGCCTGATGAACGCCGTGTCCGCAGGCAGGATGTGGCAGGAAGCCTGCGCGCCGCTCTTTTCGGGGTTGATGAAGGGGCCTTCGGCGTGGCAGCCGAGGATCTCCGCCCCATGAAAGGACCTGTCGCGGCTTGCCGGCATCAGGACGCGGATCGTGTCAAGCGCCTTCCCGATGTCAGGCAGGGGCAGCGTCATGGTCGTGGGCAGGAAGGAAGTGACCCCATTTGCCAGAATGCCTTCCGCGATCGCCGCCAGCCCGGCCGCGCTGCCGTCGGAAGCGTCCTCCCCCAGATAGCCATGAATATGCACATCGATCAGTCCTGGCGCGATATATTGCCCCTGCGCGTCGACCACTTCTTCCGCTTCTGTTGGGACACCCTCCCCGATGGCCAGAACAGACCTGTCAAACAGCAGGACCCTGCCGCTCAGTTCCTCCCGCTCGGTGAGGATGGTCCCGTTGACGATCGCTTTCATTGCGCCTCCCGTGACTTACGCGGTACGACTTATGATCTGCCAAGGCCATTATACTGCCGGGCTGCAGCGTTTTCAACGAGAGCTGCGGCGACGCACGGCTTACGCATGAACGGGGTACCTCCGGAAACCATCTGACAACAGAGGATA
>CAZLYF010000149.1:0-8033 GCA_964563725.1 uncultured Oscillospiraceae bacterium | reverse complement strand
CTCGCCGGAGCCGAAGAAACCGCCCGATTTATTGCGCAGCTCGCGCAGGTCGAGCCTGAGCCGGCAGCACATGGAGCGCACGTCGCCGGGCTCCATGTCGCTGTTGATGTAGTTGCTGAAATAGGGCGTGCCGTATTTGGCGGTCATCTCAAAGAGCAGCCGGTTGTTTTCGGTCTCCGACCAGTCGAAGTCCTTCGTGATGGAATAGGTGGGGATGGGATACTGGAATCCGCGCCCGTCCGCGTCGCCTTCGATCATGATCTCGATGAAGGCCTTGTTGACCAGGTCCATCTCGCGCTTGCAGTCCTTGTAGCAGAAATCCTGCTCCACCCCGCCCACGATGCAGCGCTGCTCGGCCATGTCGTCGGGAACCGTCCAGTCCAGGGTGATGTTGGAGAAGGGCGCCTGCGTGCCCCAGCGGCTGGGGGTGTTCACGCCGAAGATGAAGGATTCGACGCATTTCTTGACTTCTTCGAAGCTCAGGCTGTCGGTCCTGACGAAGGGCGCGAGGTAGGTGTCAAACGAGGAAAAGGCCTGGGCGCCCGCCCACTCGTTCTGCATGATCCCCAGGAAGTTGACCATCTGGTTGCACAGCGTCGCCAGGTGCCGCGCGGGCTTGCTGCTGATCTTTCCCGGGATGCCCCCGAGGCCTTCCCGGATGAGCTGCCGCAGCGACCAGCCCGCGCAGTAGCCCGTCAGCATGGACAGGTCGTGCAGGTGAAGGTCCGCGTTGCGGTGCGCGTTGGCGATCTCCTCGTCGTAGATCTCGCTGAGCCAATAGTTGGCCGTGATGGCGCCGGAATTGGACAGGATGAGGCCGCCGACGGAATAGGTGACCGTGCTGTTTTCCTTCACGCGCCAGTCGGTCACGTTGACGTAGCTGTTGACGGTGTCGCGGTAATCCAGGTAGGTGGACTTCATCGCGCGCAGCTTTTCCCGCTGCTTGCGGTAAAGGATGTAGGCCTTCGCCACATCCGTGTACCCCGCCCTGGACAGCACGTCCTCCACGCTGTCCTGGATCTGCTCGACGCCGACCAGGCCGTCCCTGATCTTCGGCTCAAAGTCCGCCGTCACCTTCAGCGCCAGAAAATCGATGACGTTGTCCGTATACTGCTTCTCCAGCGCGTCAAAAGCCTTCCGGATGGCGGCCGCGATCTTGGAGATATCGAAATCCGCCGTGCTCCCGTTGCGTTTCGTGACCCTGTACATGACCCTTCCCCCTTCTATATTCCCCTGATCCCCACGTCGCGCAGTTCCAGCCTGGCAACTTTCGCCATTTCCCGCATGTCTTCCTCCGAGCGCGGATGGAAGCCCTCCCCGATGAGGTCCCCCGAATCCGCGAACGCCTGGAGGTAGTACCTGTCCGCCCCCCTGATCCACCTGCTGATGGCGGCGATGTCCTCCAGTTCGTGGAATTCCCTGACCACGGTGGTGCGGAACTCGCAGGGGACGGCGCTCTCCATCAGCAGCGACACGCTCTCCCTGAGCGCCCCGAGTCCGGCGTCCCTGACGCCCGCGGTGAGGGGGTATTTCTCCGGGCTGTTCTTGATGTCCATGGCGACATAGTCGACCAGGCCCTTTTCAAGCAGCTCCCGAAGCGGTCCCGGGAGGCTGCCGTTGGTGTCAAGCTTCACCCTGTAGCCCAGGGACCTGAGCTCCTGCAGGAAACCCTGAAGGCCTTCCTGCAGGAGCGGCTCCCCCCCCGTGACGCAGACCCCCTCGAGGACGCCGGCCCGCCTTGACAGAAAGCGCAGGACTTCGTCCCGGGGGATCTCTTCGGGCGTCCTGTGCGGCAGGACCAGCGAGGCGTTGTGGCAAAAGGGACAGCGGTAATTGCAGCCGGCCGTGAATACCGTGCAGGCGACTTTGCCGGGATAATCCAGAAGGGTCAGTTTCCGAAAGCCCGCGATCCTCATCCTTCGCTCTTTCCCGGCCATGCCTGCAAATATATCTAGTGCACTTTTGCGTGCGGACTACAATATATAGTAGGAGAGGGGCCCTGTCAACGGGGAAGCGCAAAAATATCCGGGGCGGGCGCCACCGCCGCGCGGCGCCGGACGGCCGGCTTGAAGCCTGCGCGGAGGGCGGGTATAATGCCGGAAGGCCCCGGGATTTGAAAATGAGCGATGGAGGCGCCGATGGCGGATGCGCTGGCAGCCCTGATCGTCAGGCGGTACAAAGCCTTTTTTTTCGCCGTTCTGGCGGCTGCCGTACTCTGCGCCTTCCTCCTTCCGCTGACCGGCGTCAATTACGACCTGACCCGGTATCTGGGCGCGCACACGGTCACGGGGCGCTCGACGCGGGTCATGGAAAGGGAATTCGGCAAGACCGAGGTCTGGCAGCTGGTGTTTCGGAACAGGACGGCGGAGCAGGCCGCCTCCTATGTGGAGCGGCTCGGCGCCATGGAGGGCATCCTGAACGCCGCCCACGACCCCCTTGAAGGGGCAAAGGTCCTTGAGGGAGCCGAATACCGCCTCGTCCGGGTGACGGCCGGCGGCGCGGACCTGACGGCCCTCGCCGGGGAGATCGGCGCGATGTTCCTTGAGGACGGGGATTATGAGCTCAGCGGCGTCACGCCTGCCCTGGACCGCATCCAGCGGGTCATCGCCAGGGAGATCCCCCTTGCCCTTGCGATCACCGCGCTTGTCATCGCGCTCGTGCTGCTGCTGACCTCCCGCTCCTTCCTTGAGCCGCTGCTGGTCATGCTGGCGCTGGCGGCGGCGGTGCTGCTCAATATGGGCACCAACTGGGTCTTTGGGTCCGTTTCCTTCGTCACACACGCGGTGTCCGCGATCCTGCAGCTGGCGCTGTCGATGGATTACGCCATCATGCTGCTCCACGCCTATGACCGCGGCCGGGAGGAGGGCCTTGACGACCGTCAGGCGCTCCGGACGGCGCTCACGGCTTGCCTGATGCCGGTCGCCTCCAGCGCCGCGACCACGATGGCGGGGCTTCTGTCGCTGCTGTTCATGAGCTTCACCATCGGTTTTGACATCGGGCTGGTGCTGAGCAAGGGCATTTTTTTCAGCATGCTCAGCGTGTTCCTGTTTTTGCCGGGGTTAGTCCTCCTGTTTGACAGGCCCCTGCGCCTGTGCGCGCACCGGTCCTTTGTGCCTGCCGGAAGGCGCCTGGCCGGCGCCGTCTACGCTTTGCGCGGTGGGCTGACGGGCCTTCTGCTGCTCCTGGTCGCCGCCGGCGCCTTCCTGCAGGCGGGCAACACCTTCGTGTTCACGGACGCCGGGAGCATGGGCACGGCCAGCCTCGCGCGGCGGGTCTTCGGGGAAAGCAACGGCGTCGTCCTGCTGCTCCCCTCCGTTGGGTCGGACGAGGATTACGGGAGGCAGCGCGCCCTGGTGGAGGGGCTCCCCGCTGCCGTCGCCGGCGCGGGTCCGGTTTCCCTGCGCGTCAACGCCATGGTGACCGACGCAGCCGCCGCGCTCAGGCGCTATACGCCGCAGGAAGCGGCCGAGGCCTTCGGTTTGAGCCCGGCGGCGCTCAGGCTGTTCTTCGCCGCCGGCGGCCTGGGAGAAAGCGCTCGGGGCGACGAGCTGCTCAGGGCCGCGGCCCGCGCGCTGCCCGGCGACGCCCGCGTCGCGGAACTCCTGCGCGCGCTGTCCCTGGCCGAAAGCGTGTACGAAAGCGGGGGCTATGCCCGCGTCATCCTCACGACAGACCTCCCCTTCAGCGGCGAAAGCACGCGCCTGGCGCTGGACGGCATCCGGGGGCTCCTCGAGAGGCTGTATCCGGAGGGGGCGGGCATCGTCAGCGCCTCCCTGGCCGAGCACGAGATCAGCTCCGCCTTCGGAGGAGACCTCCTGCGCGTCAGCCTGATCTCCGTCGCCTTCATCCTGCTCATCGTGGCGCTCTCCTTCAGATCCCTGGCCGTTCCCGCGCTGCTGGTGCTGGTGATCCAGGGCGCGATCTGGATGAATATGGCGGCGGGCAGCCTCCTTGACAAGCCGATTTTCTTCTTTTCCTATATCCTGTGCGTCGCCATCCAGATGGGGGCGACCATCGACTACGGCATCCTGCTCACGGACCAGTACCGCCGCTCAAGAAGAGGCCTGGGCAGGCGGGAGGCCCTCGGGGAAGCGGTCAGCCGCGCGCTCCCGACGGTCCTGAGCTCCGGGACGATCCTCGTTGTGGCCGGTTTTGCCGTGGGCAGGGTGAGCACCGTGTACTACATCTCCTCCATCGGCCTGCTCCTCGCCCGCGGCGGGCTGATGTCGATGCTGCTGGTCCTGACCCTGCTGCCGGGCCTGCTGCTGGCCTTGGACCGCCAGGTGACGGGGACCACGGAGAAGGCTTTCACAGACGCTGATCCTTTGGGAGCCGCGGGCCCGGCGCGGCGGGCGCCCGGGCGCGGAGGCTCCGGCAAAGACGGGGAAGGGGAGGGAAACCCATGAAGTACATCCTGGCGCACGATCTGGGCACTTCCGGCAACAAAGCGACGATGTTCAGCGAGGAAGGGGAGCTGGCCGGGAGCGAGGTGCACGCGTACGGCGTGCGGTATTTCAACGCCAACTGGGCGGAGCAGGACCCGCGGGACTGGTGGAAGGCGATCTGCGAAAGCACCCGCGCGCTGCTCAAGAAGCTCTCCGTTTCCCCGCGGGACGTCGCGGCCGTCTGCTTCAGCGGGCAGATGATGGGCTGCCTGTGCGTGGACAGGCGCGGGACGCCCCTGAGGGACGCCATCATCTGGGCGGACCTGCGCGCGCAGGCGCAGGCCGCGCGCCTTGCCCAAAGGGTGCCGCCCGGGGAGCACTATCTCCTGGCCGGCCACAGGAACACCGCCTCCTACGGACTGCCCAAGCTCATGTGGGTGAAGGAAAATGAGCCGGAGGTCTACCGGGACACCTACAAGGCGCTCAACGCCAAGGACTATGTCGTGTTCAGGCTGACCGGGGAATTCTGCACTGAGCCCACCGACGCCGCCGGCTTCAACTGCCTGGACCTCGCCACCTTCGACTGGTCGGACAGGCTTATCGGGGCGGCGGGCGTCGGCAGGGAGAAATTCCCGGACGTCAGGCCGTCCACGCACGTCGCGGGCGGCGTCACGCATGAGGCCGCGGAGGAGACGGGGCTCCTCCCGGGCACGCCGGTGGTGCTCGGCGGCGGGGACGGGCTCTGCGCCAACGTCGGGGCGGGCTCCGTCCGCGTGGGGAAGACCTACTGCTATCTGGGGTCCTCCTCCTGGATCGGAACGACCAGCCTTCGCCCGCTGGCCGACGAACAGCAGCGCACCGTGACCTGGCCGCATATCGTGCCGGGGCTCTACGCCCCCAACGGCGCCATGCAGGCCGCGGGCGGCGCCTACAACTGGCTCAGGACCCGCGTCTGCCTGCAGGAAACGGAGGAAGCGGAGCGCCTGGGCGTCAGCCCCTACGACCTGATCAACAGACAGATCGAACAGAGCCCGCCGGGCGCCAACGGGGTCATCTTCCTGCCCCACCTCCTCGGCGAGCGCTCCCCCCGCTGGAACCCCGACGCGCGCGGCGCGTTCATCGGGCTCAAAATGGAAAACGAGCGCAGGGACCTGCTGCGCAGCGTCATGGAAGGCGTCACCCTGAACCTTGGCATCATCTTCGGCGTGTTCAAAAGCCACCTGCGCATCGGGGAGGTCCTGGCCATCGGCGGCGGAGCGAAGGGCGCGGTCTGGCGGCAGATGATGGCGGACGTGTTCGATGTGCGCGTCACGGTTCCCGAGCTGCTGGAGGAGGCCACGTCCATGGGCGCGGCCGTGACGGGCGGCGTCGGCGTCGGGCTGTTCAAGGGCTTTGACGTGATCGACAGGATGATCCGCATCCGCGCGTCCCACGAGCCCCGGCCGGAGGCGGTGGCGGCCTACGGCCCGGTCAGGGAGATCTTCGAGGCGTGCTATACGGCGCTGGAGGGGGTCTTCGCCGCGATGGCGGCGAAGCGCTGAGGCTGGCTGCCCGGCGCCCTATGCCGGCAGGGGCAGTTCCAGGAGCGCCGCGGACGCGCTGAGCTCAAGCAGCTCCCTGGCGAGCGCGGCGGAGCGCAGCCAGGCTTCCCGGTATTCCGGGCTCGGAAAGATCAGGGGCATGCGCGGATGGACCGTCGCGACACATCCCTCCGCTGCGTGGGTCACGATCGCGAAGCGGGGCAGGGGGGAAGCGGGCAGGTACAGCCCGGCCATCCAGAGCAGCCCGCCGTCCCGCCCGGCGAAGGCGTGGGCCCGTTTTCCCTCGTCCCATTCATAAAAATGGCTGGCGGGCACCAGGCAGCGCGAGGAGGCGAGAGCCGGCGCGAACAGGCGGCTCCCCGCCGCCCCCTCGGCGCGCGCGTTGATCACCAGGCGGCCGAGCTTTTCAAGCTTCAGGCCGAAGACCATCGGCGCGGGCGCGTCTTCCTTAAGGACCGGCGCGGTCAGGGAGGGGACGATGGCCCCCGTCCGGACGGGAACATCGGGAAAGCCGCCGGCGATGCGCCCGATGATCTCCCGGATTTCGATATTCTCTTCTTCGGTCTCCACGTAGTATTTTCCGCACATGGCCCGACGCCTCCCCGCCCCTTCAGCGTTCCGCGCCCAGGAGCACCCGAAGCCTCATGATCAGCCTGCCGACGTCTTCCTCCCTCGTCGCCCAGCTCGTGCAGAAGCGGACCGCGCAGCGGTCCGCGCCGAAGGCTTTGATCCTGTGGAACCGGTAGTCCCGGCCCAGCGCGGCGATGACGGCTTCGTCGAGGATGGGGAACTGCTGGTTGGTGGGCGAGGGGCAGAGGAAGGGGACCCCCAGCTCCCTGAGCGCGTCGCGGATGCGCAGCGCCTGCCGGACCGCGTGTCCCGCCAGGTCGAAATACAGGCCGTCCTCCAGCAGCGCCTCGAACTGGACGCCCAGGAGCCAGCCCTTGGCCAGCATGCCGCCCCGCTGCTTGACCAGATAGCGGAAGTCCTCCCGGAGCTTCGCGCCGGGGATCACCACCGCTTCGCCCAGCAGCGCACCCTGCTTGGTGCCCCCGAGGGTGAAGGCGTCGCAGAGGCGGGCCAGGTCCGGAAGGCTCAGGTCGTTCTCCGCGCAGGCCAGCGCGCAGCCCAGGCGCGCGCCGTCGAGGTACAGCGGGAGCTCCAGCTCCCGGCAGGCGGCGGAAAGCGCTTCCAGCTCCCGCCTTGAGTAGAGGGTCCCGAGCTCGGTGCTCTGGGAGACGTAGACCATCCCGGGCTGCACCATGTGCTCCCGGGCCTCGTCGGACCGGTGCTCCCTGACCAGCTGCCGAAGATCGTCCGCGCCGAGCTTTCCCTCCCGGTGGGGCAGGGCGAGCACCTTGTGGCCCGTGGCTTCGATCGCCCCCGCCTCGTGGACGTTGATGTGCCCCGTATCCGCGGCGACGACGCCCTGGTGAGGGCGCAGCGCCGCGGCGATGAGCGTCAGGTTCGCCTGCGTGCCGCCGCTGAGGAAGTGCACCGCCGCGCCGGGCGCGTCGGCCAGCGCGCGGATCATCCCCGCGGCGCGTTCGCAGTGGCTGTCCTCCCCATAGCCGTCCGTCTGGTCGCGGTTGATCCGCGCCAGCGTTTCGAGGACGCGTTCATGGGCGCCTTCCGAGTAGTCGTTGCTGAATGAGATCATGCCCCGGCCTCCGCGCTCCCCGCCGCCGCGGCAGGCTCCCCCCCCGGCGCAGCGTTGGACGCCTCCGCGTCCTCCGCGTCTGTCTCGCGCAGGTCGTCCTTCAGGATACGCATCAGCTCCTCGCGAGTCACCGTCTTCTGCTTCGCCAGGCGGTTCGCCTGGCGCGACACCGCCTGCTCAAACAGGTTGCGCACGCCGCGCGCGTTGCCAAAGCCGATGCTGTCCCTGCTCTTTTCCTCAAGGAGGGCCCTGAGGTCGTCCTCCGCTTCCTCGTCGAGCACGTAGCCGCTGTCCCCGCAGCGCATTTGGAAGATCGCCGCCATCTCATCGAGGCTGTAGTCCGGGAAGTGCATGAAGCGGTTGAAGCGGCTCTCCAGCCCGGGATTGGACTGCACGAACTCTTCCATCAGATCCACATATCCCGCCACGATGACCACCAGGTCGTCG
>CAZLYF010000148.1:0-8053 GCA_964563725.1 uncultured Oscillospiraceae bacterium | reverse complement strand
CGTCGACAGGGCGGTGCGGGCGTCGCCGTTGGCAAAATTCGCGATCATCTCCAGCATGTCCGGCGGCATCGCCACACTGAGCCCGCCAAAGCCCCGCGGGTCGCTGACAGCGCGCCGCAGGAGAAGCGTCAGGTCTTCCGCCTTCAGCGCGTGCAGCACGAATACCTTGCAGCGGGACAGGAGCGCCCCGTTGATCTCAAACGAAGGGTTTTCCGTAGTCGCCCCGATCAGGACGATGCTGCCCTTTTCGACGAAGGGGAGGAAGGCGTCCTGCTGCGCCTTGTTGAAGCGGTGGATCTCGTCCACGAACAGGATCGTCTTCTCCCCGTATTTCCGGCTCTCCTCCGCCCTGTTCATCACCGCGCGGATCTCCCTGATGCCGCTGGTTGTGGCGGAAAAATCGATAAAGGCCGACTTGGTGCGGTTCGCGATGATCCGCGCAAGCGTCGTCTTGCCCACGCCGGGAGGGCCCCAGAAAATCATGGAAGAGATCAGGTCACCCTGTATCAGGCGGCGCAGCACCTTGTTTTCCCCCAGCAGATGCTCCTGCCCGACAAATTCCTCCAGCGCCTGCGGCCTCAGCCTTGCGGCGAGCGGCTGTGAGTCTCCCCGCTCAAAAAACGTCTGCTGGTCCACGACGCTTTACCTTTCCCGCGTCCCGATAGCCCGCGGACTCCCTCCGGTGTCAAGGCTTTTCATGAGGGCGTTCAGCTCCGCGTCCGTGAGCATCCGCCATTCGCCCGGGCGCATGCCGCCCAGCGTGATGTTCATGATACGCACCCGGCGCAGATGGACGACATTGTAGCCCAGGTATTCGCACATGCGCCGGATTTGGCGGTTCAGCCCCTGCACAAGGATGATGCGGAACGAGCCTGCGCCGGTTTTGCGCACGCGGCAGGGAAGGGTGACCTGCCCGAGGACCGGCACGCCTGCGCCCATCCGGTGAAGAAACTCGGGCGTAACGAGCTTGTCCACCGCGACCTCATACTCCTTCTCGTGCCTGCCCGAGGCGCGAAGGATGCGGTTGACGATATCCCCGTCGCTGGTCAGCAGGATCAGCCCCTCGCTGTCCTTGTCGAGGCGGCCGATGGGATAGACGCGTCCGGGGAAATGGATAAAGTCGACGATGTTCAGCGGCTCGCGGGGGTCGGCGGTGCACACGATGTCCCGCGGCTTGTACGCCGCGAGATACACCTTGTCGCCCGCCCCGCCCACAGGATGCTTTTCGACAACGACGCGCGCGCCCGGCGCGACCCTCTCCCCGATCGCCGCCACGCGCCCGTTAACCGTCACCTTGCCTTCTTCGATCAGCCGGTCCGCCTCGCGTCGCGAGCAGTAGCCGCTGTCCGCGATAAACTTGTTGAGCCGCCTGCCTTCCAATTCGATCACCGCGCACGATTATATCGTCTGCGCGCCCCACGGGCAAGCTGCACGCTGCTCGATCCTTGCTTCAACCTATTGGATCTGCTATCCTGCGCTTCGCAACGATTGCGCGCCTCTCTATTGACAGAAGCGGGGACGTGGAATGATCCCGGACAACCTAACGGACGAGACGGAGCCCAAACGCCGGCGCCGCGTGCGCTATCAAGGCACGCATCCCAAAGGCTATCAGGAGAAGTACAAGGAACTGCAGCCGGAACGCTACGCCGACGCCGTGGACCGGGTCATACGCAGGGGCCGCACGCCCGCCGGCATGCATCTTCCCATCTGCGTGACGGAGATACTGGAATTTCTGCAGATCACGCCGGGGCAGACCGGGCTGGACGCAACGTTGGGCTATGGCGGCCACGCCCTGGAGATGCTCAAATGCCTGCAGTCAAAGGGCCGCCTGTACGCGATCGACGTGGACGCGCTTGAACTGCCGCGCGCGAAAGAGCGTCTGGAGCGTCTGGGTTTCGGTTCCGGGATCCTGGAGGTCAGGCATATGAACTTTTCGCAGATCGATCAAATCGTTCCGGAATCCGGTCCGTTTCATTTTGTCCTGGCGGATCTGGGCGTTTCTTCCATGCAGATCGACAATCCCGAAAGAGGCTTTTCGTTCAAGTTTGACGGACCATTGGACCTTCGCCTGGATCCCGGCGCGGGCAGGTCGGCTGCAGAGCGTTTGAAAACCATCTCACTGGACGAGCTGCAGGGCATGCTGGCCGAGAACGCGGACGAGCCCTATGCCGCGCAGATCGCCCGCAGCATCGTTTCCAGCAGGAAAAAGGGGACCGGCATATCGACGACAAAGCAACTCCGGCAGATCATCGCAAACGCGCTGAGCCCCATCCCGAGCCTGAGTGAAGACGACGTCAGAAGATCCTGCCAGCGATGCTTCCAGGCGCTGCGCATCGACGTCAACCACGAGTTCGAGGCGCTGGATGAGTTTCTGGAAAAGCTGCCCGGCGCCCTGGCCGCGGGAGGGCGCGTCGTCATCCTATCATTCCATTCAGGAGAGGATCGGCGCGTGAAGAAATCATTCAAACGCTACTTTCGCGAGGGCGTCTATCGCGATGTGGCGTCCGACCCCATCCGTCCGTCACCGGAAGAATACCGCGCCAACAGCCGCGCGCGTTCCGCCAAACTGCGCTGGGCAATCAAAGCGTAAGGCGCAGTTTGGGGCATTCTTCCGATGATCGCAGATCATTCGCACATCGCACCGCAAGGATAGGCTTGTTATTTTCCCGCCGGGGATACGCTCTCCTCAATCTGAGCCTTCATCGTGTCAAATCTCAGTTAATTTTCATATGACACTTGTTGTCCTGGCTGCATTCTGCTTCCACTTTTCCAATTCCTTAAACGCCTGAAAAAGGTAGACCGGCTCACATTCAGCTTGTTCATCGCCTGCAGGGAAGTGATACGCCCTTCCCGGTAGCCGGTCATGATCTCATCAAGCCTGGTGTCATCGATGGCAATGGGTCTGCGCCCCTTGTATTTGCCCTCTTGAGCAGCCTTGCGGATTCCCTGTGCCATTCTTGCCCCGGCGTAAGATTTCTCCTGCATGTAAAGGGCCATCAGCAGCGGGTAGTAAATGCCTCTGGTTTCGTCATTGATGATGAATTGTGGGGTAAACAGGTCATCCCCGTAACAGATGATCTCAAGCAGTTTACGGTTGATTTGCACAGCCCTTCTTCCAAACTGCCGTATGTCGCCTACGTGATGGGCCTGCTTTTCATCGCCCGCCTCATGCCGTCTTACATAGAGCAGATCTCCGCTGTACACGGTGTCCGTGCGGATCAGCCATTCCAGGCGGTTCAGGTGATCCATGCCTACTTCCTCCAGCAGTTGCCAGAGGTTTTGCCGGTTTTCGCCCGGCGTTCTCTCGCTGATGAACACAGGCACCAGGTTTTCCCGGACATAGGTTTTCTTGCGCGTATCCAGATCAAGCCCGGGGATACCCTGAAACAGGGAGGGCGGCAGCATATCGATCACGCTGTAAACCGGATCAAATCTATATGTATAGGAATCGTCTTCATACAGCGTATAGCTGATAAAGGCGATCTTGTACACAAAGCCGAACTCATCGTCCAAACAAATGACGCCTTTTGTTGTAGTCTCCCTCATTGTCCAGACTCCGTTAGCAGCCGATAGGAATCCACCAGTATACGCTCATACCGTGCGTGCAGGATATGATTGAGGAAAGCCTTGCGGGTATCGCTTGTGAATGCTGTTTGACCAATCAGGTGATCGATCGCCTGTATATCCGCTTTTTCCATCATTGTCTCCAGCGCTTTGTTGCACTCTGGAAAAGCACAACTGTGAATTACCTCATAATAGGAGCTCTTGCGCCCATGCAGGCGGATTTGCGAAGTCGGAAAAGTGAAGACCCGCTTGTTCGTTTCCTCTTCGCTTGCCACAATATGCCTCATCTCGTCTTCATCCGTCATCTGTGGAAACAGGCAGGACCCATTGTCAAATACCGGAGCGAGCGCGTACGCGTGGTCTCTCTTGATAAAGCCCCAATTACCGCCGTGACGGTCAAAGTTGCCCAGCAGCGCGTCAATAATATAGATTTTCCAGAATGCTTCTACGGTTTCCTGAACATGCGTAAGTTTGGAATTGTCCCTCAGCATATGCATTACGTCCGAATATTCATACTGATAGCGTTCCTTGTCCTGGTCCAATGTGCTTTCGCCCACGTCGTTAAACGGGACAAATTGATCTGAATCCGAAATGAAATTCTTACAGGCTACCACTTCCTCACCCAAATAAGTTCCAAGAAAGGTTTCCTGCGCGGGGATGTCCATCAGTCCAAACACGCGGCTGCCAATGTATTCGCTGACATGGTTCATTCGCGTACCGAACGCTGTCTTGGTTTGAAACTTCAGCATATAGTCGCTGCCATTGATCAGAATGCCGATTTTCTTTTCCGATCCGCCATAGTAGCGTTTGCTCAAAGGGTAATTTGATAAATCCATCCCCAGTCCTCCTGCTGACAGGATACATGAACGATCCCGGAGTGTCAATAGATCTTAAAACTTATTATGATACTATTCGAGATGAAGCGTCAGCAGCGGCAATGGCACACGCCTCTGCGCCGTGATATACTGGGGCCATCCTTTGTTCGGGAAGGGACGTCGTATCCTATGAAGAGGCTCACGCCCCGCCTGTGGTGTACGCTGGTGCTCGTCGGCGTGATGGGCCAGTTTGCCTGGACGATCGAGAACACGTATTTCAACGTTTATCTCTACAACACCATCTCGACCGATCCGCGTTACATCGCCGCGATGCTGGCGGCCAGCGCGGTCATGGCAACGCTGACCACCTTCTTGATGGGCGCGCTCAGCGACCGGCTGGGCAAACGCAAGGCGTTTATCTGCGGCGGCTATCTGCTTTGGGGCGTAAGCACGGCCGCCTTCGGCCTGATCACCGTAGACAACGCGGCCAGGCTGTTTCCTGCGGCCAATGCCGTGGCTGCGTCAGCGATCCTGGTGATCGTGATGGACTGCGTGATGACCTTCTTTGGTTCCACTGCCAACGACGCGGCGTTCAACGCCTATGTGACCGACATCGTGCCCAACGACCGCCGCGGCCGCGTGGAGAGCGTGCTGGCGATCTTGCCGCTCTTTTCCCTGCTGGTGATCTTCGGCGGCTTTGACGCGATGACACAGGCGGGCCGGTGGCGCAGTTTCTTTCTGATTTTCGGTTCGCTGGTCACAGCCACGGGCATTGCGTGCGTCTTTCTGATGCGGGAAGCGCCCCTCGAACCGCAAAACAAGCCCTATATGAGCCAGCTTCTTTACGGCTTCCGCCCTTCGGTGATCAGGGAGCACGGCAGACTGTACCTGTCGCTTCTGGCTCTGTGCCTGTTTTCCATCGCGGCGCAGGTATTCTCCCCCTATCTGGTCATATACGTGCAGCATTACCTGCTGATGAACAACTACGCGCTGGCGTTGTCCGTGGTGCTGGTGCTTGCTTCGGCGGTGAGCGTGCTGGGCGGCAGGATGATCGACCGCGTGGGCAAGCTGCGCTTTTCGCTGCCTGCGGCCCTGGTGATGCTTTCCGGCCTTGTGGGCGTGTATTTTGCGCGCGGCATGTTCTGGGTGGTGGTTGCCGGCACGGTGATGAAGAGCGGCGACATGCTTCTGACTGCCGCGCTGTTCGCCAAGGTGCGCGAGCTGACCCCGCCGGCGCAAGCCGGTCACTTTCAGGGCATCCGCATGATATTCAGCGCGATGCTGCCCATGATCATCGGCCCGGCAATCGGCGCGGCGGTGATCCGCGGCAGCGCGGCCACGTATGTCGTTCTGGGACAGAGCAAAACGGTTCCAACGCCCGCCATCTTTCTTGCCGCGTCGCTCGTGCTGCTGCTGGCGGCCATTCCCGTCTGGCTGCTGCAAAAGCAGGAGGAGGGCGCAGAAGCGGGTGAAAGGGACAGGAACGCAGTCTGTTCATGACCGTTGGACCGCGAAGCTGAAGTCGCGCAGGCAGCGCCTGGTCTTCTCACGGATAGGGCGTCGGGTCTGAAAGCACTGGATTAAGCCTACGCCGCTATAGGATCAGCTGGCCCGGTTTGTACCCGTCGGGCAACTCTTCTTCCGACAAGAAAGCAAAGCCATCATCGCGCAGAATCGGCAGAAAGGCTTCGTAAGGTATCCTGGCAAACTCGCACGCATAATTGCTTGCGCCAAACCATCCGCCTTCTTTGCTTCGCAGGTTCAGATCCCTGGCAAACTTGGTGTGGTTTGAGCAATCATGAACGGCCGTATCCCAGACTTCATCATCGGCTATCTTCATCAGTTTCAATGTCAGTTCCCTGCTCCAAACCGGGGAGATGTACCCAAGCCTGGAAATATACATGTTTTCGCCCTCATAATTGCCGATGTTGTTTTCATTCAGGTGCAGTTCGGCGCAGTTGATGAAATCAACGCCTGTATCCAGGACAGCCTTCTTTTTACTCAAGAACGCTTCAAAGAACTCTGGCGTCATCGGCGTTTCAATGCCCACGCTCCTGAGATATTTCTTCGCGGCCGCGATGCTCCTGATCACTCTGTCCGAGCAGTCAGTGGCGCCCAGGTTGAAGCGTATTTCGTCAAGACCGGCTTCGCCCAATGCCTTCAATGATTCTTCGTCAGCCAATGTGCCGTTTGTGTACAGATGCTGATGGACTTTGGCGGCGCTGAATTTTCTGATGACCGGATAGTACTTTTCGATTTCCATGAAGGGCTCCAGATAGACATAGGAAATGCCGGTGGGTTTTCTTTGGATGGACAGAAGAAGGTCGATGTCCTTGTCATAGAATTTTGTGCCGCCGATTTCCCACATGCCCTCGCCGATGGGAGGGATACGGTGCATTTCGCCATAATCGTAACAAAACTTGCACGCCAGGTTGCATTTGTTCGTTTTCCTGATCGCGCTCAGACCGGTCCCATACAAACAGGAACGGCATCCCTGCGGGAATTTGCTTTCGCTCCCAACATACCAGGTCCTGCCCTCCAAAGACTTCAAATGCGGAATTTCCATCATCAGTTTGTCATGCCGATGGTCAACAGCCGCTTCGATCTGTGCAAAAACAGCATACGCGATCTCTTGCTGGTAGTTCATCAGTTCCTCATCCTCAGGCAATGATGAGAAGAACTCAAACCATACAAGGGCATCCTTCTTTGGGATTTTCATCCTGTTCCCTTTCGTTATCAGGCGGGTTTCCGGCGCCAGGCATATGCCTGCCGGGTACTGTCATTTCTTGTCTGCGTCTTGGTCGATACAGGCCTTGTATACATGCGCCCCGCTGGCGTTGAAGGCGATGTACAGGTCTTCGCCGACATGGAAAAGCTCCTCGATCTCCTGGTAGGACACGACGCGGACCGTGTTGACGTAGTGACCCTCCCAGTCGTATACGACGATCTGGTTGACCGATTCGTCCGCAGAATTCTGCGCGAAGTAGATGTACTTGCCGTCACAGTCGACACCCTGCCTGACTAGGCCGCTGCAGACGCCGGCATGGTAACTTATGTGCGAGAAGTCGGCGTCCATTATCTTGAAATCATAGGTGCCGCTGACGCCGACCACGTAGCGGTCGCTCGCGCCGTCATAACCGATGCAGTACATATCCGTATCCGTTTTCCGGGTCCCGGTGATTTGCAGCGTGTTGGGATCGATGAAGCTGACCGTATCGTAGTTCGGCTTGTTGTGCACCGCGACGAGCAGGCCCAGCTTGTCGTTGTAGCATAGGCTGTTGCCATGGTCGATGGGCAGGTCGTACCGGGTCTGCACGACGCTCCAGTCCGACAGATCAACCTTCCAGATGGAGCACAGGGATTTCGTCTGGTTTTCCATGACCAGGTATGCGTACGTTCCGTCTGTAGCGGCGCCCTGCTGCACGCGGTACCTCTGGTAGGCCAGTCCTTCAGGCGGGGGCAGGCGGAGGACGCGCGTCAACCTGATCGTATACTCGCCTTCCGAATCGACTTGACGCAGGGGGATGCTATCCTTCCCCAGCGCAAACGGTGCCGCGAACAATAGGGACAACACGAGCAATGTGACAAGCGAAACCCTCACGGCGGTACCTCCCTTTTTAACCTAAATTCCCGCCAAAATTATAGCTATGACATGAACATCTCAACTTCAAAAG
>CAZLYF010000147.1:6315-8055 GCA_964563725.1 uncultured Oscillospiraceae bacterium | reverse complement strand
CCGAATAGCAGAAAAGTACTACAGTCGAAGCACCGTCCCCCATTGACAAAGGTTTTCATGGCCTGGATGCTGTGAAGATAGAAAGGTGATACAACCATGAAAAGGATCATTTCCCTGACCCTCGCGCTTCTGCTTCTCACAGTTTCCCCAGTTTTCGCCGCGAAGCAGACCATTGATCTTGAAACCATGAGCATTGATGCTCTACTGAAGCTTCAGGGTGAAGTGGAGAAGGCCATCGAACGGAAGCAAGGCAACAAACCAGCATCTTCAGAGTTGAAAGTATCCTCCCAAGATCTATATGATGCATTTGATAGCAACGCTTTTGCGGCTGAGCTCAAGTACAAGGGTCAGACAATAGAAGTAACGGGTTACGTTGACAAAATCGACCGTAGCCTTTGGGGCGATGAGCTCTATATCTCTCTCGTCAAAGACAAGAGTGACTATAACTTCGAAACAGTCGACTGCTATGTTCAAGACAGCGAAGCTGCGAAACTTGCGAAGTTATCAAAAGGTAAGAAGATAACTGTTGTTGGCGTTTGCGAAGGCAAATCGTTCATGTCCGTTGAAGTCAAAGACTGCATTATTAAAGACTGAACTATTTTATCCGGAGACGGTTCTTCGTCTGTTTCCGAATAGATCCGAAACATCAGCTGCAGCGACTGGGGATTGAGGAGACAGATCAGCCTGCAAAGTTTAAAGACATGGATGCTGGTAGTACTGAACGGCAGGAATGAATCACAGACGAAGAACCGTTTCTCGGCGATACATGCGCCTACGGCGTGGGAAGTGTCAGCTTCGCTGACGAGAAGCAGCCGCTGCGCAGCTGAGAAGCGGTCGCGAAGCAGTTGAAGCAACGAAGCCCAATTCGCTGATATCCGCGAAATCTGCATCGTGGTTGACCGTAATGCCCCGAAAAACCTGTCCGCGCATGGCGACGAGCGTGTCAACAGGTGCGGCGTCGAATATAAGGAGTGAAACGGCCTTTCGCGATCACAGCGCCGACGAAGGACTGTTCTGAATAAGACGTGCCTCCGGCCTTTCCGCTTTATTTCATTCCACGGCCTGATATAATTGCCCGGGGAGGCGCTTGCGTAGTCCTTCCTGCCCGCGCTATGAGGACAAACTCACAGTCCTACCCGGACAGGCGGCGAAACGGCGCGGGAAGCGAAGCCGCGCTCTCCGCGCCTTGGCCGCGCCTCGGGGATATAGCGTTTCCGCCATGGCGGCAACGGCGTGGCGATGCATGGGTGAACGTGATGGTGATGGACGATACATTTCGGCCAGGCGTCCGGGATGACGCGCGCGGGAGGAACGGGCGGCTTGTAAGCTGCGTTCCGCCCGCGGACGAAGGGGGTGGCCCAGACGCGCCCGCAACAATGGACGCCAATCCTGCGGCCGTGCCGGGTTTTGCGGCTGTCAACGGGAAGATCGTGCGCCTCGCCGATGGGGCCGTTGTTCCAAATACGCTGATCGGGATCCTGAACCTCAGCGCGCGAGCCTTCCACTGCCTGATGGACACGGGCGTCTATACGCTCCTGGACCTTGTGAACAGGACCCGCGCGCAGATTGAGAGCATCCGCGGGCTGGGGATGGAGCGCCTCAAGGAGGTACAGGGCAAGGCGGCCGCCTATCTGTCGTCGCAGGCCGGCGCCGGAGGCGAGCCGAAAAAGGGGCCGGCTGAGAGCTTCGAACCGTATGTTGGTGTGGTGGACTTCCCTTTCATCGATCCCTTTGAGCCCG
>CAZLYF010000147.1:2263-6215 GCA_964563725.1 uncultured Oscillospiraceae bacterium | reverse complement strand
TTCGAACCGTATGTTGGTGTGGTGGACTTCCCTTTCATCGATCCCTTTGAGCCCGTCCTTGCGCCCGGGTACGCGACGTTCGCGGAACGGATCTTCCACAGGGAAACGCTGTGGCAGACGCCTGACGAACCGGTTACGGTTCTCAGCCTGCGCGGAGCGATGAAAAGGAGCCTGCGCCGTCTGCAGGTCACGCGCATTTCCCAGCTTGTCGGCTATCCGTTGAGCGCGCTGCGTGGGGTATACCGCTATGCCGAGGAGGAGATTCTGTTGCTTGAGGAGACGCTTGAGGCGTACTTTGGACGCAAGCGACGTGAAGCGCCCGGGCATCCTGGCGCATCCGAGTCGGGGGTCATCCTGGCCTGCTCGGACCGGTATATCGTCGGGGTCCTCGAAAAAGCCCAGTTTGCGAGCCTGTCCTCGGAAGAGATCATCAAGGACCTTCCACCCCTGATGGACCCCGCTTCCGTTCAGGAAAGCCTTGCCCGCCTCCTGGAGCAGGGCAGGGTCAGCCTGAAGACAGGGCGCTATGCCCTGCGGTACCCGACTTTTGTCGATTTCATGGATCAGCCTGACGCTGTGAATGTCGGCAGGTGGCGCCCGAATGAAAAGATGCGCCGCGTGCTCAGGGAACGAGTCACCGGAGCGACCCTGAGGCAGATCAGCGCTGCCCTGGGGCTGAGCAGCGAGCGGATTCGCCAGATCGAAATGAAGGGCAGGAGATGCATCGCGCACTGTGGCCGCCTCTTTGAGGAGGACAGGTTCCGGCCCCTGTACTGCGGATACAGCCTGGACGAAGCCTTCTACAGGGAGAGCTTTGGGCAGCTTCCGCACCTGTGGCGCTACCTTTGCATGCGGTATTCCCGGGGCGCAGGCGACCCTGAGGAGGCGCCGGGGGACCAGGCGCTGCCGGTTGAGCACCGCCAGGCGGTGCAGCGCTGGATCAACCGGGGATGTCTGCCGTACGAGGGGCGCCGCGTGCCCCTGACACGCGGCGCAATCGAAGACCTGGTGCTTGAGAAGCATTGCCGCGACGAACGCACCCTTGAAGAGTACTATGGGTTGTACGCGGACTTCCTGAAGGCCCACGGCCTGGAAGGCAGGGAGGATCTTGCTCTGAACGCTGGGATCATGCGCTCGCGCGCCAACCGGCTGGCCACTTCCCTGAAGACGCTGTGGAAGCAAAATCATCGTCTGCGCTACTATGACATTGGTGCCCGGGATTACGATGAACTGCTGGAAGCCCTTCACCTCGGGCAGTACCGGGATATCGAGCTCTCCACCCGCAAGTTCCTCAGGGACCATCCCGGGCTGATGTCGTCCTACGACATCCGCGATGAGTATGAGCTGCACAACCTGCTCAAGAAGATCGGCGCGGAGGCTGAGAACCCGGCCATGGCCTTCGGGCGGATGCCGGGCATCCATTTCGGCCGTTTCGACCGCGGCGCGGCAGCCAGGGAGATCATGCTGGCGCTGGCCCCGGTGACAGCGGATGAGCTGGCTGAAAGGATTTCGCTGGAGTACGGCCATCGCGCTGACAGCGTCAAGGCGAGTTGGCTGACAGGCCTCAGCCCATATGTTCACCAGGGGATCTACAGCGCTAACCAGACTCCGATGCCTGATTCCCACGCGCGTCTCATGTCGGAAGCGCTTACGAAGGATTTCTATTATCTCGACGAGGTGCGTTCGCTTTATCGCAGCCTGGCGCCGGACGCTGACCCCGCCCTTGTCTCAGCCTTCAACCTGAGGCGCATGGGGTTCCGGGTCGCGGAGACCTACATCTACAGGAACCACCCAAGCGCCGAGGCCTATTTCAGGCATCTGCTGACCGGCGGCGGCATTGTATATGCGAAGCCCATCCAAAGACGGTACTCCAGGCTGAGTGTCTATCATTCCACGCTGAAAGACATGAGGGACGCGTATGATATCGTAGAGTTCGAGCCGCAGTGGTATGTCAGTATCCGCAGGCTGGAGCAGGCGGGGGTCACTCGGGAAGCCCTGAGGCATTTCTGCGACCTCGTCCTCAGCCGCGTGACTGGGGAGGAGTTTTTTACCGTGCGCATGCTCAGGCAGCAGGGGATGAAGACAGACCTGGACAGCTTTGGCTTCAGCGACTGGTTCTACAGCTCGCTGCTCAAGACGGACGCGCGATTCGCCGCCCAGCGTTTCGCGGGCGGCATCATCCTTCGGGCCGGGAGCGCGTTCACGGCGCGGGACTTCCTTGCCGGACTCATCCGCGGCTTTGGCAGCGTCGGCGCCGACAGGCTGGTCAGCACCCTTCAGAGGGACTACGGGCTGCGCGCCGACAGGCATACGGTCATTCAGAAGGCAAAGGGGCCGGACATCTTCTACGACAGCAGCATGAACAGGCTTTATGCCGATCATTCCGCGTATCCCGGGGAGCCGGCGCCGCCAGACCCGGATAGCCGTGCCTGACAGCCAATCGGCGCAGCGATATCCCATGCAATTGACAAACAGACGATTTGGGTATCAAAAGTCACAAAACATGCGTTCCTCATGCCGTTTTCATCGCCTTCCCATGGATTTTCCCGGACGCCGATCAATTCGTAAACACAATGTCCCTTTGGTGTCAAACCGGCGTGCTTTCCCGCAGGGCGCGTATAGATTGGCTCACAGACATCAGCGTTGATGCATCGCCCTTTCCGTGGTACAGTGCCGCCATCCCCTGTGGATCGTTGATTTGACGTGCCTGACCTGTTTCCCCATACGCCCGACCTTGTGAACGGAGGATCGTCATGAAACCGGTGTCGTTGTTTTTTGCGGCGCTTCTTTGCTGCGTGCTACTTCTGTCCGGCCTGGCCTCGGCGGAGCCGCTGGACGGCGTGAAGCTGGTCACGTTCGATCCGCCGCTGCCCATGGATGCAAGCTGGGAATTGGGCGAAACGGAAGGCGAAGCAGATCCGGGCCTTCCGGAGGGTTACAGCGTAGGCGACCTGTGGAAGGGCGAACAGCTGTACTTCGCCGTATTCCGGTCTGACGGGAAGGGCGGGCAGGAGATCCTGTTCACGCTGGACGCGAACGACGAAAGCCCCGGGTTGAACTATGTGGAGGACAGCTACGAGCGAAGCGGGCAAAGGTATCTGTATTTCATGATCATCAACGGGAAATCGTCCCATGGCAGCCTGTATTACTATAACCTGGCAGAAAATCACCTTGAGCTGGCTCTTGCCGAGCCTTGCAGCAACAACATGGTCTTTTTGAAAGACGCGCCCGCGGATTTTCAAGGGCTGGGATTCCTGCTGCATGGGGATTCCATACTGGCCGTCGACATGGCGACTGCCGCTGTCGACGCATCGTTGTCCGTCTCCATCGAAAGGCTCGGAGGCATGCCGGAAATTGAGGGCAGCTTCTTTTTCGGAAGCCTGAAGGAAGGCGAACGCAAGTACACGTACCTGACGGCGGAGGAACCCGGCCGGATCCGGTTCAATACGATCGTTGTGAATCCCGACGATTACTCCGTGCTGCACAAAGTCAGCTGCCTGTACGACGTGAATGACAGGCGGATCGTGGACATAAGGGAACTGGACGGGGAATTCTGATACAAAGCTGCCGCGAAGCGGACCTGCGCGAAGGAAGAAGCGGGCTTCGTCGCGCCCCTGCCAGGCCAGCAAACGAATGGGGAAATGGGATGCCGAAGATCCGTCAGGCCGGGGACGGCAGTCTGGGTACTGCCCTATAGGAGCCGCATGACGACCGCCGGCGGTCAGCCGCTTTGGGAGCGGGCAGCAGACGCAGCGGGCTGACATGCCCGCCTTTTTGCGCCATGTCCAGGAGTTTTTTGAAATGTCGCTTTGAAAGCGACCCTTTGGCGCGGAGGATGGTTTACAATCGCATCTGCAACAAGGGCAGGGGATCCCGTTCGAAACGGAAAAGGGGGTGATGACCGTGTGTTTCTGGCGACGACCCGGAGAGAAGGCGCCGGTACCCGCCGTTG
>CAZLYF010000147.1:0-2253 GCA_964563725.1 uncultured Oscillospiraceae bacterium | reverse complement strand
GAATGCACTTTGTCCAGCGGATAAACCGCAAGAATGGTTGGTCCGGGCACTTGTTCCAGAACTGCTACAAGAGAGAGACGATCAGGGATCACAGTCATTTCTTGAACCTGATCCAATATATTCACCAGTATCCGGTGAATGCCGGTCTGACAGCCTGCGCAGCGGACAACAACCACAGCAGCTATCAAGACTATGTCAATCGCCCCCTGACGACTGTAATAATCGGCAGAAGCACAGATATTATCCTGCAGAACATGATATAATTTGCTGGAGGCTATAGATTTTTGCCGCTTATAGGGTAAGCGGGCGACTTGCAGGGTAAAGAATGTTATACTTTGAAAAAAGGCGAATTCCCAGTACTACCAATCATAGACGTAATATGGAGGATAGTCGAAGTGCGAATTTTGGAACTGTTCAAAAAAAGGCGCAATACTATCGCATCCCAGGCCGCAAAGCAAGAGCTAGCCTCTCCTTCCCTTTCAACTAAGCCGGCGGGCAAAGCATCCGCTCAGGAAGTGACTGTTGACACCGACACGGCGGATTCCCTGCGAAAGATTTTTATTGCTTTTGACGTGGAAACGACAGGGCTGAACCCATCTCAGGACAGGATTGTCGAGCTCGGGGCCGTATTCTTTGAGGAGGGCGAGCCGAGAAAGAGATTTCAGACCCTGGTGAATCCTGGTGTACAGATAGATGATGCAGTTTCTGCCATCAATAACATAACAAACGACATGCTGAAAGCTGCGCCGAAGGAAGTCGATGTCTATCGGAATTTCCTCGAGTTCTTGGGCAGCGCAGCAAAAGGGTACCCAATTCTATGTGCACACAACGCCAGTTTTGATATTTCGTTCTTAACCAACACCTTATCCAGACTTGAGTTCAATGCACAATTAAAGTATGTTGACACGCTTTTTCTCTCGAAGAGGGTTGTTGAAGGGTTGGATAATTACAAGCAAAACACATTATGCAGTCACTTTGGAATTCATAACGCAGTCGCGCACAGAGCAGCCAGCGATGCTGAAGTTTGCGGAAGAATTCTTTGCGCCCTGCTTGCAAACAAAGGCCCTGCTCTTAATGGCGAAGGAAAAAACTGGATTCGTGCGCCCCTGAGCCCGGAAGAACTGAAAGTCTGTGCGTTTCTACAGCATCTACTGGATGAGCGAAACATTGAAACGGAGCCGTTAAGGTTTCACAAGGACAGTGCAGGATATGTGGTAATGAGTAACCTTTATCAAGTTCTGAAGTTTAAGTTTGCGAAAAAAGGGAACTATATCATTTTGCCAAGGGATGGCTTGGCATCGGTGGACCTACCATTGGAGGATTGTTCACAGAGCGAAGGTGGTACAAGCCTGGTTCGGGTATACTTCGTCAACGCTCGCGAGCTTGCTCCTTTTAGTAAGCAGATCGCCTCGCTATATAGCACTTGCCGGGATTCCATGGAATCATACTTGGGCCTAAGTGAACACACGCGTCGGGAGGTGGAGAGAATCATCAACGAGAGGCAGTCGTTGTCGCAAACCGAGATTCAAGAATTGCTGCTTTTGATTAGCAAGGAAACGACCGGGCATCCAGTTCCTGCGCTGATAAAGCAAAGGCCAAGCAGAAACGATGTGATTGTGAAAGCAATACATAACCGCTGCCCCTTAGAAGAAGTGCGTAACCTTGGTAATTGGAAAAAGGGGTATGATGAGGGTTCTCAGCACTACTACAAGGGAGAGAAACTACGAAAGGAAGGCCTGCTTAAGGAGGCTTTGATTTTGTTTGACAAAGCAAGGTATCATGGGTATGAAGCGCCAGCCCTCTATGATTCCTATGCAAAAACCTACCGTCAGCTCAAAGACTATGCGAACGAAGTGGTTATTATCGAAGAGTTCCTTTCTCGCCAAACCTATAACAAAGATGGCATTTTCAGAGCGCGCCGCGACAAGGCAATTGCGTTATTACATGCCGAACAAAAGGCACGGCATGGAAAGAATGGAGGGTTGAGAGCAAGTATCGATTCCTGAGCACAGGAGTCTCATCATGTTGAAAACATAGAACCTTTGCACGCTCTACTGATATTTTTACACTTTCTATGATGCATTGCACGTGAAAGGAGAGGTGATCGCAAAAACGGATACCACGATAGCTTTCAAAGGGTAATTTTGATGTGATGTCGTCAGGTGTTGTCATATGGCGGTTCATTAAAAATTGACAATATTTAATACCATGAAGTATACTAAAAGTGAAAGTAGGTGCTGCACCGCCGAGACA
>CAZLYF010000146.1:0-8254 GCA_964563725.1 uncultured Oscillospiraceae bacterium | reverse complement strand
CTTTTGGTTTTGGCTGCCCTTTTAAACTTTATTTTCTTTCATGAACATGCCCTGGGGCCCGGCTCCCTTCTCCTTGCCAGCGCGGGCAGGCTATAGTATAATCCGGCCCATGTGAAGGGCCGCGGGATTCCCCGGTGAGGTTGTGGATGAGAGTTGGAGTCGTTTCCCTTGGCTGCGCCAAAAACCGGGTCGATACCGAGCAGATGCTTTTTATCCTTGGGAAGGCCGGCTACAGCTTCACGCAGGACATGGGGGACGCAGAGATCCTGATCGTCAACACCTGCGGTTTCATCCAGCCCGCGAAGGAAGAATCCATCGACGCCATCCTTGAGATGGCCGCTTACAAGGGCTCCGGCGCCTGCAGGCTGCTGTGCGTGACCGGCTGCCTTTCGCAGCGTTACGGGGCGGAACTGATGGAGGAGATCCCGGAAATCGACGTTCTCGCCGGGGTATCCGCCTACGACAGGCTGCCGCGGATGTTGGGCGTCGCCCTCAGCCAGGGCACAAGGGTCCTTGATACAGGCAGAAGGGAAAGCTTCCTTGACTGCGGAAGGATCCTCACGACCCCGGCCTACAGCGTGTACGTGAAAATCAGCGAAGGCTGCGACAACCGCTGCGCGTACTGCGCGATCCCCCTGATCCGGGGGCCTTACCGCTCCCGGCCGCTTGAGGACATTCTCGGCGAGGTCAGGACCCTCGCCCGGCAGGGCGTGAAGGAACAAATCCTGATCGCCCAGGACACGACGCGTTTCAGCTCCGGGGACGGGGGCGGCCTCGCGGCCCTGCTGCACGAAGCCGCCTCCGTCCCCGGCGTGGATTGGCTCCGCGTGCTGTACTGCTATCCGGACGAAACGGACGAAGCGCTCATCGATGAAATGGCCCGCCACGGCAATATTTGCCGTTACCTGGACCTGCCCCTGCAGCATGCGTCCGCGAGGGTCCTCGCCGCCATGCGACGCCGCTGCGACCTTGAGAAGGTGAAAAGGCTCCTTGCCTACGCGCGGGGAAAAGGCTTTGCGCTTCGCACGACGTTCATGGTCGGCTTCCCGGGCGAGACCGAGGAGGATTTCGACGAGCTGCTGCGCTTCGCCGGGGAGATGCGCTTTGACCGGATGGGCGCCTTCGCGTTTTCCCCCGAGGAAGACACCGCAGCCGCCACGATGCCCGGCCAGGTCTCCGAGGCGGCCAAGCAGCGAAGGCTCGGCAGGCTGATGCTTCTGCAGAAACGGATCAGCAGGGAGAGGGGCAGGGAACGCATCGGCGCCCGCTGCAGGGTGCTTGTCACCGGAAGGGAAGGCGGGCTGTATCTGGGCAGGTCGGAGTGGGAAGCGCCGGACGCCGACGGGCTCATCCGGTTTTCGTCTGACGAGGGCTTTCAGCCGGGCGATTTCGTCCTTGTTTCGCTGACGGGAGCGGATGATTACGACCTGACAGGCGAAGCGGTACCCGGGACGGACCCGCGGGCCCGGGCGGCGGACGCATGAACCTGCCAAACAGGCTCACCCTCCTGCGCGTGCTGATGATCCCGGCCTGCGTCGCGCTCCTGCTCCTCGACGCCTTGTACGCGGCCGCAGCGGTGTTTGTCCTTGCCTGCGCGACAGATCTCCTGGATGGCTGGATCGCGCGCAGGAGAGGCGCGGTCACCAACTTCGGCAAGTTCGCCGATCCCGTCGCCGACAAGATGCTGGTGGTCACCGTGATGGCCGTTCTCCTATACAAGGGGCTTTTCCCCTGGTGGGGGCTGTGCCTGGTGGCGGCCCGCGAGCTGGCTGTCGACGGGCTGAGGCTTGTCGCGCTGGAGCAGGGGGTGGTCATCCCCGCCAGCAGGCTTGGCAAGCTGAAGACCAACTTTCAGTTTCTGTGCATCCTGGCGGCCATGCTGCCGGCCCCTGAATGGCTCAGCACTTCCTTGACCCTCGCCATGTGCGCGCTGACCCTCCTGTCCGCCGCCCAGTATTTCCGCAAGGGGAAGACGCTTTTGTTCCCCTCCTCCGTAAAACCGGCCTGAACGGCGGGCAAGGGGAACAGCCGGCCGGGCCGGTCTCCCCTTTTCGAACAGCGGCGGCCTGCCGAACCTGCATGAAAGGACGTACCAGCATGGCTTCCAAAGACACAAAATCCTCGCCGTCCCAGGCGCTCCTCGGGGAGAGGTCCCAGGCGCTGGAGAGGGCGCTCACGGCGCTCGACAAGCAGTTCGGCCGGGGGACCGTCATGAAGCTCGGAGAGCAAAGCAAAATGAGGGTCGACGTCATCCCGACGGGATGCCTGGAGCTCGATCTCGCGCTGGGGGTGGGCGGGATCCCCAAGGGGCGCATCATCGAGATCTTCGGCCCCGAGTCCTCGGGAAAGACGACCGTAGCCCTGCACCTCATCGCCGAGACCCAGAAAAAGGGCGGCATCGCGGCGTTCATCGATGCGGAGCACGCGCTCGCCCCGGCCTACGCCAGGCGCCTGGGCGTCAATATCGACGAGCTCTATGTCAGCCAGCCCAACACCGGCGAGGACGCGCTGGAGATCTCCGAAGCCCTGATCCGCTCAGGCGCGGTGGACATCGTCGTCATCGACAGCGTCGCCGCCCTGGTCCCGCGCGCGGAAATCGACGGCGAGATGGGCGACAGCTTCGTCGGCCTGCAGGCGCGCATGATGAGCCAGGCGATGCGCAAGCTGGCCGGCGTCGTTTCAAAAACCAATGCCATCGCGGTGTTCATCAACCAGCTCCGTGAAAAAGTCGGCGTCCTGTATGGCAGCCCCGAAACGACCCCCGGAGGGCGCGCGCTCAAGTTTTACGCCTCGGTGCGCCTTGACGTGCGCAGAGGCGAACAGCTGAAAAACGGGACCGAGGTCATCGGCAACCGCACCAAGATCAAGGTCGTCAAGAACAAGGTCGCCCCCCCCTTCCGGGTCTGCGAGTTTGACCTTCTCTACGGCTATGGCATCAGCAGGGAGGGAACGATCCTGGACATGGCGGTCCAGCGGGACATGATCGTCAAGAGCGGCGCCTGGTATTCCTACAAGGACCTGCGCATCGGCCAGGGGCGGGACAACGCGAGGAAGTATCTGCAGGATAATCCCGACGTATGCGGTGAGATCGAGGCGGCGATCAGGGCGGATTTCACGCCGATCGCCCCCCGCACGGAAAGCGACGACGTCCCGGACCCCGAGGCGGAATAAAGCAGCCCGGCAAGCAAAAGGACAGCCCCGGGGGAGGCTGTCCTTTTCCGCGCGCCTTGAGCTATCTGATGCTGCGGATGGCGTTGAACGGGAACAGCACGAACCTCGCGTGACCGACGAGCATGTCCCCCGATATCGGCCCCACGTCGCTGGCCCTGCTGTCGTGGCTGCCCGCGCGGTTGTCGCCCATGACCATGTACTCGTCATCGCCCAGGACGCGCCTGGGATAGTCGGTCGGCGGCGGATAATCGATATACTCCTCCTCCACGGCCTTGTCGTTGACGAACAGGGTCCCGTCTCTGACCGCGACCGCGTCGCCCGGGAGCGCGACGAGGCGCTTGACGAACAGCACGTGGTTCTCAAGCTGCAGGTCCAGCGAGGCGCCCAGGCGCAGCGAGGCCTGCGTATTGCGCCCGGGGAAGCGGCAGATGACGACATCACCGCGCCTGAGCTTGCCCAGGAGGACTTCAGGCTTGGTGACCAGCACGATCTCGCCGTCCTGCAGGGTATTGATCATGCTTCGCCCGTCGACGCGGATGGGCTCGAAAAGCAGCGCGCGGATCGCGCCCGCGATGAGCACGGCCCCGAGGATCGTCAGGACCCAGCTGATGATTTCCTCTTTCACGGTTTTCTTTTTCGCCTTCCCCGCGCCTTTCCCGCCCCAGCGGGCTTTTTTGCCGTCCGGCGCCGTTTCCTGCAGCGTCTGGGTTTCAGGCTGCCCGTTCCCGTTTTCAGCTGTCATATGTCTTCTCCTTCGTGTGCGGGCGCGGGCGCGAGCCCCAGCGTCGTTTCAGGGGAATCGGGGCCCTGCCGGATGGTTTTCCTGCGCCGGCGGACGAAGTCCGCCCTGTCAAGCATCACGATCCGGTTGCAGCCGGAACACCTGATCTTGATGTCGGCCCCGATGCGGATGACCGTCCAGACAAACGAGCCGCAGGGATGCTTCTTGCGCATCTCGACGACGTCATGAAGCCTTACCTCTTCCACCGCCCTGCCTCCGCTTTGCCCACAGGCTGCATTATATCCATATCCCGCCGCGTTTTCAACGCGCCCCTACACGGCGGTGGTCTTCCTGCCGCTGACTTTGAAAAAGACCGCGAGCGCGACGATGGTGGAAAACGTCAGGATGGACGAAATGGCCGCCGCGATGCCGTCGTTGCCGCGGATGATCTGCGAGTAGATCTCCAGGGTCATGGTCTTGGTATGGGTCGTGTACAGGACCAGCGACGTGGACAGTTCCGTAATGATCATGATCCAGCTGAGGATCGCGCCGGAGATGACGCCCGGCAGCATCATGGGCACAGTGACCCGGAAAAAGGTTTTCATGTTGGACGCCCCCAGGCTGATCGACGCCTCTTCGATGCTGGGGCTGATCTGATGGAGGATCGCCGAGGAAGACCTGACGGTGTAAGGAAGGCGGCGGATCGTAAAGGAGAGGATCATGATGAAGGCGGTGCCGCTGAAATAGAGCGGGCGTTTGCTGAACGCCATCAGCAGCGCGATCCCGAGGATCGACCCCGCGACCGTTTCAGGGAACATCACGGTCACGTCCAGGGCGGAATTCAGTACGTTCCTTCTGCGGACGACCACATAGGCGATCAGTACAGCAATGATGACGATGGCGAAGATGGAAACGAAACCGAGCACATAAGTATTGGTGATCGACCTTCCCACGGTCTGAAAGGCTTCGCGGTAGCTGTCCAGCGAGTACCCCGCCACGAACAGCTTGCCGCTGGTCCTGCGGAAAGAAGAAAACACCACGTAGCACTGGGGCATGATGGCCAATCCGACCAGGAGGTAGCAGTACAGGTGCGCAAGGAAATTTTTGCCCCCGCGCAGCGGGCGGGCCTGGATGGGGTGCAGCGCGCTCATCGTGATGGTTTTTCTGTTGACCACGAGTTTCTGAAAGAGGAACACCGCCGTGGTGATCACGACGGCGACGACGGAGATCGCCGCCGCAAAACTGTCGTCACCCCCGATTTCGCTCATGAACTCGTTGTACACGAGCACGGGGAGCGTGTTGTAGCCTTCCCCGATCAGCCGGGGCGTGCCGTAATCCGCGAAGGTCCGCATGAACACCATCAGCGCTCCGGCCAGAAGGGTGGGCATGATGAGGGGCAGCACCACCCTGCGCAGCCTCCTCAGGCCGCTGCAGCCCATGCTCTCCGCCGCTTCCAGCAGGGAATTGTCCATGTTCTTGAACGCGCCGGAGACAAACATGTACACTAGGGAATAGAGCTGGAGCGCCATCACCAGGACGATTCCGGAAAAGCCGTAGATGTCGGGGAGCTTGAGACCCAGCGTGTTCTGGACGAACACGGTGACGGCGCCGTTGCGCCCAAAGAGCATGATCCATGAATACGCGCCGATGAAGGGGGCGGACATGGAACTGATCAGGATGAGGATCTCCAGGCCCCGTTTCCCGCGGATGCGGAACATGGACAGGATGTACGCCAGCGGCGTCGCCAGCAGCACGCTGAAAGCGGTGACGGACAGCGTCACCGAGAAACTGTTCATCATCGCGCGCATATAAAATTTCTTGCCGAAAAACCTCGCGAACTGGGCGAACGAGAAGGTCCCGCCGCTGAGGACGCTCTTGCCAAGAAGCGTAATGAGCGGATACAGCAGAAAAAGGGTATAGAAAGCAAGCGCCGACAGGGTGACGGCGAGCCATACGTCGCGCCGGGGGAGTTTATTGCGCATCGTTCACCACCCCCACCGTGAGATTTTCCGTCCCATCTTCGTCAAAAACATTGATCTTGTCGGGCTTCAGGCCCAGGGAGACCCTGGTCCCGTTTTCGATGATGCTGCTGATGGTGGACTCCTCGATGAGTTCGACGGTCTGGCCGTTTGCGAGGCGGATAAAGTAAGTGGTGTTGAGGCCCAGGAAGATGCTGGAAAGGATCTCCCCGTCAATGCCCCCGGCCTGTTTGAGGAGGACGAATTCCTCAGGCCTGACGGAGACCTTGACCGGGCGCTCGGCATGGCTTTCCGGACGAAGCAGGACGTAGGGCAGTTCCGGCCCGTTTTCAAACGCCAGCGCGGGTCCCTCCGCCCTCATGACGAGGCGCGCGTCCAGCGTGTTTGACCTGCCGATGAAGTTGGCGACAAACAGGTTGGCCGGCCGCTGGTAGATGTTCTTGGGCTTCCCGACATGCTGGATCCTGCCTTCGCTGATGACCGCGATGCGGTCCGACACCGCCATCGCCTCTTCCTGGTCGTGCGTGACATAGATCGTGGTGATCCCCACGTCATTCTGGATCATCTTGATCGCGTTGCGCATCTCGATGCGGAGCTTGGCGTCCAGATTGGACAGGGGTTCGTCCATCAGGAGGACGTTGGGGTGGATGACGATCGCCCTGGCGAGGGCGACGCGCTGCTGCTGACCTCCCGAAAGCCTGTCAGGCATGCGGTCCGCAAGCTCGGTGATCCGGACAGTCGCGAGGATCGCGTCCACGCGCTCCCTGGCCTCATCCCTGGGGACGTGCCGGTTTTCAAGGCCGAAGGCCACATTCTGGCGCACGGTCATATGCGGAAAGATCGCATAGTTCTGGAATACCATCCCGATGTTCCGTCTGCTTGGCGGCATATCGTTGATGACCGTCTCGTCAAACAGGATCTCACCGGCCTCAATGGTGTTGAAGCCCGCGACCATTCGCAGAAGCGTGGTTTTTCCGCATCCGGACGGCCCGAGCAGCGTGAAGAACTCGCCGTCCCTGACCGTCAGGGACAGATCCGGGATGATGGTCGCGCTGCCGAATTTTTTGCAGACCTTCCTGAAAACGATCGAAACGCTCAAGGCTGCTCCTCCTCTCCCGTCTGGCGGCAATAAAAATGGCGCGGGGCACTTTCCCCGATGTGCCCCGCGCCGGCCGTCTCGTCAAATGTCCGTGATGATGTCCTGTACCTTGTCCTTGAGCTCTTTGGTATGGCTGGTCACATACTCGGAATCCTCAAAAATCAGGTTGATCTCCGACAGCGGCTTCATGTACTCGTTGCCCGCGTCCACCGGGCGGATGGGCCGGCTGGTGGTGTTTTCCGCCAGGAAGACCTGCGCTTCCTCAGAGAGCATGAAATCGACGAACGCCCTGGCGTTTTCAAGGTTCTTCGCGTTCTTCACGATGCCGATCTGCGCGGGGAGGAAGACCGTCCCTTCCACGGGATAGACGATTTTCAGGTTGGTCGCGCCATCCTTGATGAAGGTGACGCAGGGATCTTCATAGGTCAGCCCGACCACGTATTCGCCGTTGTAGACGCCCTTGTACACGGCGCTGGAGCTGCTGGTGATCTTGCCGTTGATATTGGTAAAGAGCGCCCTGACGTAGTCCCAGGCCTCCTGGCTTTCATAGCCGCCCATGGCCAGCAGCATGTTTGTCAGCTGGCAGAAGGCAGAAGAGGACGCAGTTGGGTCGGCGGAAACGATCTTGTCTTTCAATTCCGGCTGCAGCAGGTCCCCGTATCCGTTGACCTCGATGCCAAGCCCGGACAGGAGCTCCGTGTTGACCAGCAGCACCGATCCGTCGATGGTGTAGTTGGTGCAGAACCCGAGCCTGTTCTGGTATTCCTCCATCAGCATGGCGTCTTCGGGGGAGAGATAGTCCTGGAAGAGGTCCTTGTTGGCAACGTAATTGGCCAGCGAACCGCCATACATCAAGTCGAAGGTGGGGTTCTCCACTTCGTTGGCGATCCTCTTCATGCTGTCACCGGTTCCCATGGACTCGACCGTGACCTTGATGCCGGTCCTCTCCTCGAACAAGGGGATGATGGAGAGGAGCCCGTCGCTGTTGGGGGAACACATCGTCAGCGTCCCTTCCGCAACGGCCGCCGCCGCGGACAGGAGCATCAGGGCAGCCAGGATGAGGGAAACCTTTTTCTTCATGGCGCATTTCCTCCGTGAAATTTTGTGCGGCAATCCTGCCGCCCGCATGGGGCGAGTATAGCATATCCCCGCCGGGATGTCACCCTGCGCCGGCACGCGCAAAAAGGACACCCCGCGAAGGGTGTCCCGTGGATTCCGGCGGCGGCCTGCTCTCCCGGGCCGTTACCAGCCAAGTACCATCGGCGCTGAAGGGCTTAACTTCTG
>CAZLYF010000145.1:0-8281 GCA_964563725.1 uncultured Oscillospiraceae bacterium | reverse complement strand
CTTCCAGACCTGGACCATCATGATCATGCCCCCGGCGGCCTTCTTCATCATCGGCTCGCTGATCTGGGGACTGTCCGCCCGCGCGCAGCGCAAGGCCGCGCGCGCCGCCAAATAAGGAGGCCGCGATGCCGGACATCAGCCCGCTGGTCATTTTTTTCGCCTCGATCGCAACGAGCAATATGATCCTGTCAAACTTCCTGGGCATGTGCTCCTACCTGTCCGTGTCCAACGAGTACAGGACGGCCTCGGGCCTTGGCAAGGCGGTCACCCTGGTCCTGGTCGTCACTTCCGCCGCCAACTGGCTGGTCTATCGCTTTGTGGTCCTGCCGCTGGACCTCAAGTACCTGGAATACATCATTTACATCATGGTGATCGCCGCCATTGTGCAGGTCATGGAGATGGCGATGGACCGCTATACCCCCGACCTTCACGCGAAGCTGGGCATCTTCCTGCCCCTGATCACGGTCAACTGCGCCGTGTTCGGGGCGGTGCTGTTTATCGTCATCCGCAACTACGGCTTCCTGCAGGCCCTGCTGTTTGGCCTGGGATCGGGTCTTGGCTGGTGGCTTGCCATCGCCATGCTTGCCGCCATCCGCGAGAAGCTGGCCGGGGCGAAGCTGCCCCCCGGCGTCGCGGGCCCGGCCCTTTCCTTCATCACCACGGGGATCATGGCGATGGCGTTTATCGGCTTCTCCGGGATCTTCATCATCCAGTAATCCGGGAGGGCGTATGAATTTCCTTGCGATCCTGAAGACCGTCGGGAGCCTCGCGCTGTTTTCGGGCCTGCTCGCCGCGCTCATCTCCGCGGCGGAACGCAGGCTGAACAGCTACGGGAGCTGCGAACTGGACATCAATCACGGACAGAAGAAGCTCACGGTCCAGGGGGGCGCTTCCCTTTTGTCTGCGCTGGCCGGCGAGAAGATCTTCATCCCTTCCGCCTGCGGCGGGAAAGCCACCTGCGGCCTGTGCAAGGTGAGCGTACTCGAAGGCGCGGGCCCCCTCCTGCCGACAGAGGAACCCTACCTGAACAAGGAGGATCGGGCCGCAGGGAAGCGCCTTTCCTGCCAGATCAAGGTGAAGGGGCCCATGAAGCTCCTGATCCCGGAAGACCTGTTCAACATCCGCGAATTCCTGTGCGGCGTGGAGTCCATCACGGACATGACGCACGACATCAAGCGTGTGCGGCTGAAGCTGCCGGCGGGGGAGAAGATCAGCTTCAAGGCAGGGCAGTTCATGCAGTTCTACACAAAACCCTACGGCAATGTCAGAGACGTGGTTTTCCGCGCCTATTCCATCTCCTCCAAGGCTTCGGAAACGGACAGCCTCGAGTTCCTCATCCGCCTGGTACCGGGGGGCATCTGCACCACCTACGTTCACACCGCGCTGCAGGAAGGGGACCAGGTGCGGCTGTCCGGCCCCTACGGGGATTTCTATCTGCGAGGCAACTGCGGCGAACTGATTTTGATCGCAGGCGGCTCAGGCCTGGCCCCTATCCGGTCGCTTGTTTACGACGTGATCGAAAAGGGCAGGGACGATCTGAAGATGCGCTTTTTCTTCGGCGCAAATACGGTGAGAGACCTTTTCTACATGGACGAATTCGCCCGTCTGCAGGAAACGCACCCCGCCTTCCGCTTCATCCCCTGCGTTGCGCGGCCGGAGCCCGGGGACGGCTGGACGGGTGAGACGGGTTTCGTGACGACAGCGCTTGAAAAGCAGGTGGATACGGGCGAAGGCAGGGAAGCCTATCTGTGCGGCAGCCCCGGCATGCTCGACGCCTGCATCCGGATCCTCAAGGGGAAGGGATTTGCGGACGGCACGATCTTCTACGACAAATTCTCATAGGAGGGGCCATGAAACGAAACCCTGCGGACGAACTGCTGCGCCTGGACATGGAAGCCGGCCGTCTGGCCGGGGAAGGCTTTCTGGGCACGGACGAGCGGCCCGTCAGCGAGATCATCGCCGCGGACCGCGCGCTGCTCGCGTCGCAGGACCTGGGCGCGCGGGAACTGGCGCAGGCGCTGCGTGACCTGACGCGCAAGGGCATGGAAGGGCAGGGGCAGCCGGTCGAAACCGGGGACTTTGCTGTCACCGTCGAGGAATACATGGGCCGCATCGGCTGCCCCTTCAAGGACGGCTTCCGCGCAGCGAAGCGCAATACAAGGGCGGTGAGCAGGGCGACAGGCGAAAGCCTCTCCTGGAGCGATCTGGCCCTGCACCTGATTGAAGCGCACGGCTTCTTTCAGGGGAAGGGGTCCCCCTGGCGTCTGGAGCCGCTCGCCGCGGCGGCTTTCCTGAAGCCGGCCAAAGAAGCGAGGGAATAGTCTGCGCGGGCCCCCTGCGCACAGGTCCCGCGCTGTCCCGGATGCAACGAAAGAGAGGGCCCCGTCAAGGGCCCTCTCCACATCTCAAAGGCGCTTGCCTTATTTCGCGTTAGCGGCGGCCTTCTCAAGCGCGGCCAGGTAGTCGCCCACGGAAATCGTCACGGTACTCTTCATGTCCTCGGCGGCGGGGACCTTCGGATGACTTGCGTCACGCTCGTAGGTTTCCATGCCGAGCACTTCCTCGACGGTCTTGCCGACGCAGTACTCCTCGAAGACGTGGATCTGTTCGAACCACTCCTTGCCGATACCGCTGGCGGCGCGCATGCCATACTCGTCACCTTTCTCGATCTTGGTCTTGAGCACTTCCGGCAGATCGATCAGCTTGCCTTCGGCCGTGAACTGGATCTTGGTCTGCTGCACGTCAAACTGCACCGAGGCGATCTTGCCCTCGCCGTCTAGATTGAGGCTGCACACCGTGGTGTTGACCTGCGCGCTCCCGTTCTTCTCGCCCGCGTCCGCAATGCTGCCAATCGATGTGACGAAGCCCAGACCGCTTTTCTGCACCGCGCCCGCGGCGGTTTCCATCGCCTTCTGCGCATCCGCCTTTGCGGTGTCGAGATCGGACTTGAGCGCGGCAACCTGGCTGGTGAGATCGTCCGCTTTTTTCTGAACGTCGCCCTTCTGCGCAATGAACACGCCCGCCACGACGGCGGCCGCCACAAACAGGATAACTGCAAGGACCAAGGCCTTTTTCATGGATACACCCTCCTTCAACCTTTATGGTACGCATGTAACAATACAGGACCGGCGGCGGACTGTCAACACAGCCGGAACGGATGCGGAAAAGGAGAAAAAGCGCTGACGGCCCGGCCGTGCGGACCCGTTTGCCTGTTGGGGGCGCTGCCTCTATACTGGCGGCAGGCGAATACCGCAGCGCTTCGGATCGGATGCGCCGCGGGTGCGGTTTGACAGCCTGCGCCCCACGCGGTGGAGGCGGCTTCAGGAAAGGGGACGAAGGGAATGACGGACGAACAGCGCGTGCGCGCGGCTTTCGGGTTCAGGCCCGTCGACAGGGTGCCCGTAGTGGCGCTGGATGCGGGCACCTGGATCGTTGACCGGGAAGGGCTGTCCTATGAGGAGCTGTTCTCTCTGCCCGGCGCGGGCGCGGAGCTCATCGTCCGCGCTTACGACGAGATGGACAGCGACACCGTCTGGGCTTCGGGCGGGACGGTGTTCATGCTTGGGGCCGTAGGCGTCCCCGTGCGGCTGGACCTGAAGGGGAGGGCCAGCGAATGCGCCCCGGCACTCAGCGATCCCAAACAGATCGGGGACCTGGACTTCCCGGCCATCCCCGCGAGGCTCGGGAGCGATCCTAACATCCGGGCCATCATGAAGCAGATCGCGGCGGTGCGCGAGTCGGTGCACGGGAGGAAGCTCGTCGCGACCTGCGGATGCACGGCCTTCACCACCGCGGCGCGGATGGCGGGCGTGGAGAACCTCCTGGTCTGGCTGATGGACGGGGAGGAGGCGCTGCCCCGGCTGTTCGACTATGCGGTGGAGCTGTGCGCGGGGTACAACGCGCTCGCCGCGCGCAGCGGGGCTGACCTCGTGATGTTCGGCGACCCGGTCGCCTCCGCGGACATGATCGGCGCGCAGCTGTACCGGCAGGAGGTCCGTCCGCTTGAGGCGCGCGTGGCGGAACGCGGCGAGGCGCCTTTTCAGTTCCTGCACATCTGCGGAAACAGCGCGCCCAGGCTCCCCCACGCGCACGGCATGAAGGTCGGCGGTTTTTCGCTGGACAACGTGGACCTGTCTGACGCCCTGGCGGAGGCCGGGGGAGATTTCGCGATCCTTGGGAACATCAGCCCGGCGTACCTGAAAAGCGCGGAAGTCTCCGACATACGCGGCCTGTGCGAAGCGCGCTGCCGCCTGGCGGGCCTAAAAGGCGGCTTTTTGCTTGCCAACGGCTGCGACGTCGTCCCCGGGACGCCCATAGAACATCTGCGCGCCATGAAGGCGGCGGCGCAGGCGGCGGCGGCGCGCCCCTAAAGGCCTTCCCGGCCTTCGATGGGAAGGAGCTCCAGCGCGCCCATCGCGCCCATGTCGCCGCCGCAGACGGCGACCGCGCCGGTCACGCCTTGAAGGGCGCAGACCCGCTCCAGAGCCGGCCCGATGTCCGCGGCCGATCCGATCATGTTTCCCAGGCGCGTCGCGCAGGCGTCGGCCAGCACGGGGTTCGGGGAAACGACCACCGCGGCGTCCGCGTGCCCGAAGGAAAGGGAAGGCCCGACCGTGCCGGACGACGTGCAGACCCCCCAATCCCCCGGTGGGAGCCTGATCCCTATCTTCATGGACAGGGGCGAATCCCCCGCATAGACCGCTGCCAGGCGCGGGGAAGCTGCCCGCAGATAGACGTCGCCCCCGTTTTCGAGCGTAAATTCCGCCGCCGCCGCCGATATCGCCTGCCCTACGTATCCGGACACCGCTCCGGCGACCGCCGCCATCGGCCCCACGCCCGCAATGGAAGAGGCGCGGATCATCCGCCGGACGGTCTCAGGCGCATGGGGGTCATCCGCCACCGGCTCCAGCCCCCCGAAGCCGGGATGGGAAAGGAGATAGGCTTCAATTTCCGCGTATACCGCGTCAAGCGCGCGCTGGGCGCCGCTTCTGACGCGAAGCGGCGCCAGCACCAGAATCTCCGCTTCTCCCCGGGCGATGGAGTATCCCTTCCCGGACAGGCCGCGCCGGTAAAGCGCCCGGCCGGAAGGCTCAGTCAAACCCGAGCTCCTCCTGGGTGGTGATCGCGCGCAGCGGGCAGGCCGGGCGGCAGGCGCCGCACAGCAGGCAAAGCTCGTTTTTGAACATCAGCGCGCCTTCGGGAGACATGTACAGCGCGCGCGTCGGACATACGGCTGTGCAGGCCCCGCATTCCACGCAGCGGTTCCGGTCGATCGCGGCGGATTCCGGCATCGGGATGCAGACGATCCCGCTGGCCTGCAGATACATGACGGCCGCTTCCATCACCTCCGGGTCGCCTTCCATCTCCATGATCATCTTGCCGACCATGCCGACGTCCACCTTCGCGCGGAGGATGTTGTACATGAGGTCAAAACGCTTTGTCAGCCCGCAGATCACCGGCTTGTTCGACATCTCCTGTGGGAAGAGCAGCCCGATCTTTCGCTTCATGGCAATCACCTCTCGCCGAGGGTCTTCAGGCCCTCGGGACGCGGGGGGAGGGGCTGGACCGGCTCGTTGAGCAGGAAGCTGCCCGACATCAGCCACCCTTTGAGGATCCCCGCGATCTTTATCGCCCTTGAAAGGCTCGACAGGGGGGCGGTCGGCACGCGCCTGCCGTTGAGGAGGATGGAACCGCTGCGAAGTTCAGCGTAGCTCACCCTGGCGAGGACGGGCTTTGAGCGCCGCCCGCAGCCATAGTCCAGGACCTCGGTGAACAGCCTGTCGTTGCCTCTGGCAAGCTTCTCCGCAAGGTCCAGGTCGAGTACGGGGATGGGGATGCCCACGCCGTTGAACAGCGTGACCCCGTAGCGCTCGAAGGTCGCGCCGCAGACAAACTCGGGGTCCATGCCGCGCATGTCCCCGACCAGCGCGAGGGTATAGCCGCCATACTGCGTTTCGCCGTCTTCACGGACGCTTCGCCCGCTGACGGCCTGGGTCCCTTCCCAGGCGACATAGCCCTGCGCGCCGTTGAAGAAGACCCGGGTCCCCATGCCGATGGTCCTCAGCTCGGGGTCCTTCAGGAGCGGAGAGTACTCCCCGGAGGTGGAGTAGGTCACGTTGGCGCAGCGCGGCAGGAGAACGCCCATGTAGGTGTGTTTGACGCTTTCCGCGGAATTGGCCGCGGCGGCATAGTTTTGATAGCAGTTCCTGGGATTGTACAGGTAGGCCTGGTTGAAGTCCTTCAGGCTGACCCTCGTGACGATCTCCCTGCGTGGATAGCAGTCGGTGCCCTTCGCCGTCGCCCTGAGCGTCACCTCATGCCCGGCGATCAACTCCTCGATGACATGCGCGCCGCCGTATTCGTCGCCTTTTTCCACTGAGGGCGTCGTCGCCGCGAGGTAGGTGTCCACGGCCGCGAGCCCGCCGGAAGCTTCCACGCCATTGAGGGTGATGTGCTCCATCCGGATGGGCGGGTCGGCGTGGCCGAAGTTCAGGAAGGCGCCGGACGAGCACATCGCGCCGAAGGTCGCGGTCGTCACCACGTCCACCGCTTCAAAGGCAGCCTTTACGCCGCTTTCGCGCGCCAGGGCGACAAATTCTCCCGCTGTCAGGATGACTGCCCTGCCCGAACGCAGCTTGTCATTGATCTCCCCGAAGGTCCTCCGCATACCGCCCCTCCGATCGGCCGCCGCGCCTCCCCGCCGGGAAGGAGACGGGCCATGAACGAATGCTCTCCGCTGCCCGCCATCATGCCATGAAGGAAGGCCAAAGGCAAGGCCGCGATGGCAAGCGGGAAACCTGCCCGGGACACGCGCTTTTTAGCTGGCGACAGGCAAAACGGCACGGGGGAAAGCCGGGGATCATGGCGGAAAGACCCGGCAAAAACAACAGAAAAGCAGTATCATGAACACCAAAAGAACGGAGGGGAGGACGATGGACCTGTATACGCTGCTTGACGGTGTCCTTGACGAAATCGTCAGTGCCTGGGAGATCCCGGGCCTGTCCGTCGGGATCGTGAGGGAAGACAAGACCGAGTACACCCGCTGCTTTGGGGTGCGAAGCCTGGTTACCGGCGCGCCTGTGGACCGGGACACGGTCTTCTGCGCCGCTTCGGTCAGCAAGTGCTTTGTCGCCACCGCGGCCATGCAGCTGGCTGAGCGCGGCAGATTGGATCCGGACGCCCCCGTCCTTCTGTATCTGCCTGATTTTTCCATGGATGACGATCGCTTCAGGCAGATCAGCATCCGGCATCTCCTGTGCCACATGTCCGGCCTTCCGGACATGGACGAAGAGGAATACGGGCTTTTCCTGGCAGTCCCCGAAAATGACCCTGACGCGCTCGGACGCTATGTAAGCGGCTTGAGCGGGAAAAGGCTGGCCGCGGCCCCGGGGGAACGCTTCAGCTACAGCAATATCGGCTACAACCTGCTGGGCCACGTGATCGCATGTGTGTCCGGGATGCCCTTCGAGGACCATATGCGGGACTATCTCCTGCTTCCGTCGGGCATGTCCGGCAGCACCTTTCGTTTTCCTGAAGCCGATCAGGACAGGCTGGCCCTTCCCCACATACGCACGCCCGCACTGGCCGTCCGGCCCTCCTATCCCTACCATCGGGCCGACGCGCCCGCCAGTTTCCTGCACACCACGCTGCCGGACATGCTCAGCTGGTGCAGGGCTTGCATGGACGGGGGCCCTGGCGACGATCGGATCCTGTCCGGCGCGGGCTTCAGGCGCATGTGGACGCCTGCCGCGGAATGGGGCTTCCCCCCGCTGTATGAATCCATGGGGCTGGGCTGGACCCTTGGTCATTACAGGGGCGAGGCGACCGTCAGCCATGGCGGCATGGGCCTGGGCTGGGCCGCTTTTCTGACCCTTCTGCCGGATAAGCGAAGCGCTGCCGTGCTGCTGTGCAATGCGGAGACCCCGGCCCGCAGCCGCATCATCCGGACGCTGCTGGACGTGATCCTCGGGCAGGCGCCCGTCCCCGGGAGCGTCTCCTGGGTAACGCCGCTGTCCCGCGCGTACCAGAACGGCGGGATTCAGGCGGTTCATGACACCTACCGAGCGATCCGGCAGGACGGCAAGTACTCCTTCGACCCGGACGACCTGGTCAACCTGGCGCACCAGCTGCGCGGCGCCGGGAACGAACAGGCGCTCAGCGAGATCCTGACGTTCAGCCTCAGCATCTGCCCGGACCATGCGGAAACGCGGCGGTTGCTGCAGAGGCATCGGGAATGAAGGAGTTTATAGAATTTCCCGGAACCGATCACCATCATATGAAA
>CAZLYF010000144.1:6493-8285 GCA_964563725.1 uncultured Oscillospiraceae bacterium | reverse complement strand
TCGAGCCGAGGCGGGAGGAGATGGCGAGAGAGGGCGTGACCGCCACGGTGTACGACATGGCCATGGGCACCAGCCAGATGCTGGGCTGCATGGAGGAGAGGCTCAAGGAGATCGACCCGGATGGCTTCGTGGCCCTGTTCGGCCAGGAGCTCAACGAGCAGACCTTCGCCATCGCCAAGGCGGACATGCTGATCAAGGGCGGCAACGCGGGCAGCATGCGCCACGGCAACACGCTGTCCGACGACCAGTTCGCCGGCTTCAAGTTCGATTACATTATTTCAAACCCCCCTTTCGGCATCGAGTGGAAAAACGAGCGCGCGAAGGTCACCGCCGAAAACGCCAAGGGAGAGGAGGGCCGCTTCGCGCCGGGCCTGCCCGCCATCTCCGACAGCCAGCAGCTCTTCCTGCTCAACGGCGTGGCCAAGCTGGGGGACAAGGGGCGCATGGCTATCATCCAGAACGGAAGCCCCCTGTTCACCGGCGACGCGGGCAGCGGCCCCAGCGAGATCCGCGGATACCTGCTGGAGAACGACTGGCTGGAAGCCATCGTGCAGCTTCCGGGCGACCTGTTCTACAACACCGGCATCACCACCTACGTCTGGCTTGTCACCCGGGACAGGTCCCCCGAGAGGGCGGGGAAGGTGCAGCTGATCGACGCGGGCAAGTGCTTTGTGAAACGTCGCAAGTCCCTGGGTAACAAGCGAAACGAGATGGACGAGCGGTGCATCCGGCTCATCCTCAAGGCCTATCGGGAAAACCGGGACGGCCTGTGGGAGGACGACGGGCTGGCGGTGGAGAGCCGGGTGTTCGACCGCTTCGCCTTCAAGTACAGCAAAGTCATCGTGGAGCGCCCGCTGCTGGATGAAAGCGGGAAGCCGGCGCTGAAGAAGGGGCAGCTTCAGCCAGATCCCGCGCTGCGGGACACCGAGACCATTCCCTGGGGCACGGATATCGACGCCTACATGGCGGACAACGTGCTTCCCTACGCCCCGGACGCCTGGGTGGACGCTGCGAAGACCAGGACCGGGTACGAGATTCCCTTCACCCGCTATTTCTACAAGTATGTCCCGCCCCACCCCTCCGCGGAGGTCTTCGCGCGGCTGAAGGAGCTGCAGGCGGAGGAGGAAGCGCTGCTCAGGGGGTGGGACGCGTGAGCAGACGGATGAAGGATAGCGGGGTCGAGTGGATCGGGGAGATACCGGAGGAGTGGCAGATAAAGAAGCTCAAATATGGGGTTAGTATCCGTAATGAAAGAGTTAATAGTGTATCAAATTACCTGCCATACCTGGGGCTGGAGAATGTTGAGAGCTATACTGGCAGATATGTTGAAACTGAAAGTAAATATGATGCAGAAACAACAGTGATTGCAAAGACAGGCGACGTATTATTTGGAAAATTGAGGCCATATTTGGCGAAAGTATTTTATTGTATGCAGGATTTTGCTTGTACAAGCGAATTCGCTGTGTTATATGGTTTTATGCATCTTCAGTCTTATCTAAGATACCAGTTATTATCGCATTGGTTTATAAATATTGTGGATGCATCTACGTATGGAACAAAAATGCCTCGTGCTAATATTAATTTTATCAAGAATATGTCATTCCTTTTTCCACCCAAAGAAGAGCAGATAAAAGTTGTGTCTTTTCTTGATAACAAATGTAAAAAAATCGACCGATTAATTGCCATGCAGGAAGAAATGATTTTGGAACTGCTGGCTTACAAGCAATCCGTTATCACCGAAGCGGTCACGAAAGGCCTCGACCCGGATGTGCCAATGAAAGACAGCGGGGTG
>CAZLYF010000144.1:0-6483 GCA_964563725.1 uncultured Oscillospiraceae bacterium | reverse complement strand
CATCAAATTGGAAAACCAGCAGGTTGAAGTATAATATTAATTTGAATCCTAGCAATAATAAAGACATACTTGATGATAGCCTGGTATCGTATGCACCTATGGAATGTGTTGGTAGAGGCATCATGAATCCTCGTGCAATTGAGTACAAGTATGTCAAGAAGGGATATACGTTTTTTTCTGAAGGTGATATTGTCATGGCAAAGGTGACACCATGTTTTGAAAATGGCAACATTGCAATAGCTGATAATCTAATTGACGGCATTGGTTATGGAAGTACTGAGTTGTTCGTGCTCAGAGCCCAAAAAATATATAGAAGATGGCTATACTATTTTTTACAGAATATAGTGTTTAAAGAGCGCGCAAAGGCAACCATGATGGGGACTGGAGGACTCAGAAGAGTATCGCCGCAGTTTCTTGTTAATTGCACATTTGCGGTTCCTTCATTCGATGACCAGATATCAATAGCCCAATATCTTGATTCTAAATGCGGGAAAATAGATCAATGTATTTCCTTGAAACGGTCTCAAATTGAAGCCCTTCAGGAGTACAAGAAATCCCTTATTTACGAATGCGTGACGGGCAAACGGGACGTGACTCATGAAAGGATAACAGCCGATGGGTATTTTCAACAGGAAGCCGAAGAAACAAAAACAACAGGTCGCCGGGCATGAGTTATCCTCACATGAAGCGATCAGCGATTGGCTGAATAGCGACGATATGGATAAGGAAGGTTTCATGCGCCGCGAGTTTGAACGCGGCAAAAAGCTGATGCAAAGCAAGGATGAGAATGTCGTGCATCAGGGCTATAACATCGTTGGTCCTGTAGCCGCAATGGGCTATGTACCAGCAATGATGTTGATGGGCGACTTCTGCGAGAATAGCCTAGGAAAAATGGAGCAAGCCGCCACCTGGTACATGAGATCTGCAGCCGTGGGCTCGGCAGAAGGGTGCCGGTGCTATGCTGATATGCTGATGACAGGCAAGGGGATTGCCCGTGACGCAGCGAAGGCGATGGAGTTCTATCGGAAAGCCGCAAATGGAGGTGTGCCAGAATCAATGTTCGTGATGGGTGAATACTATCGGAATGCCGGTGAGCGTGAAATTGCTCTTGACTGGTATAGAAAGTCTCATTCATCTGGATACGAACCTGCGCTTACAAGGATCAGGCAGATGGAATCCGGTGAAAGGTAAGGGAACCTAATGCCAGATATATCGGAAAAGCGCTTCGAGAGCGACATCGAAAACTGGCTCCTCACGCAGGGCGGTTATGTCCGGGGCAACCAACTGTACTACCTGAAGGACAAGGCGCTGGACCTTTCGGAGATGATCGCCTTCCTCGCAGCCACCCAGCCCAGGGAATGGGAGCGCTACAAACGCACTTACCTGGACGACGCGGAGAAGATGATGTACCGGCGCTTCCAGGACGAGGTGGAGGCCAAGGGGCTGGTCAGTGTGCTGCGCAACGGCGTGAAGGACCGTGGCATCACCCTGCGGTTCGCTTACTTCGCGCCATCCTCCGCGCTCAACGAGGACCTGGTGGCGAAATACAGCCGAAACATCCTTACCTGCCACCGGCAGTTCGCCTATTCCGCGGAGAGCCACAACACCGTCGACATGGTGCTCTCCATCAACGGGATCCCCATCGTAGCGCTGGAATTGAAGAACCAGTTTACCGGTCAGAGCGTGGAGAACGGGAAACTGCAGTTCATGCACAGCCGGGACCCGAAGGAGCTGCTGTTCCAGTTCAACAAGCGCATCCTGGTGTACTTTGCGGCGGACCTCACCGAGGTCTGGATGACGACCCGGTTGGAGAAAGGGGACACCCGCTTCCTGCCCTTCAACCAGGGCGGCGGCGGGGCGGGCGAGGTGGGCGGCGCGGGCAACCCCGCGAACCCGGACGGCTACGCCACCAGCTATCTGTGGGAGAAGGCGCTCAATCGCGACGCCCTGCTTTCCCTGCTGCAGCGCTATTTCAGCCTGGAAAGGGACAAGGGAGCGGACCGGAAAAAGGACAAGCTGGTCTTTCCCCGCTACCACCAAATGGACGTCGTCGAGAAACTCACGGAGGACGTGCGCGCGCGGGGGAGCGGGAAGAACTACCTGGTGCAGCACAGCGCCGGCAGCGGCAAGAGCAACAGCATCGCCTGGCTGGCCTACCGCCTGGCCTCCCTGCACGATGCGGAGGACCGGGAGCTGTTCAACAGCGTGTTCGTGGTCACCGACCGCCGCGTGCTCAACCGCCAGCTGCAGGACACCGTGACCGGCTTTGAGCACAAGCCCGGCCTGATCGTCACCATCACGGACAAGAACCCCTCGACCGACCTGCTGGACGCCATCCATGACGGCCGCAAGATCATCATCACCACCCTTCACCGCTTCCCCATCATCTGCGAGCAGGTGGACGAGCAGAAGGGCAGGCGCTTCGCTGTGATCGTTGACGAAGCGCACTCCTCCCAGACGGGCACCAGCGCCCGCAAGCTCAAGGAGACCCTGGCGGACACGGAGGAGGCGCTGAAGGAGCTGGCGGAAATAGAGGGTAGGAGCGAGGAGGAGATCGAGGACGGGGAAGACCTGCTGGTCAGGCAGCTGCTGACCCACGGCAGGCACGGCAACCTGTCCTTCTTCGCGTTCACCGCGACACCCAAGCCGAAGACGCTGGAGGCTTTCGGGGATAAGCAGACCGACGGCAGTTTCCGCGCCTTCCACATCTATTCCATGCGCCAGGCCATCGAGGAGGGCTTCATCCACGACGTGCTGCGCTTCTACACCACCATTGAGAACAGCTACGCAATCATCAAGAGCGTGCCGGAGAACCCGGAGGTACCGGAACCACCCGCCATGAAGGCCATCAAGGGCTTCCAGAAGGGGCATGCGGACACCATCGCGCGCAAGACGGAGATCATCGTGGAGAAGTTCCGCGAGGTCACCCTGGGCAAGATGGAAGGCAAGGCGAAAGCCATGGTGGTGACCGCCAGCCGCGCGCACGCCGTAAAGTACTTCCAGGCGATCCGGAAGTACGTCGCGCAGAAGGGATACGCCGACGTCCGGCCCTTGGTGGCCTTCTCAGGCGAGATCACGGTCGGGAACGAGAAGTACAGCGAGCTGGGCCTCAATAGCCTGGACGGCCGGAGCATCAGCGAAAGCCAGCTGCCAGGCTATTTCGCCTCGGATGAGTACAACCTGATGGTGGTCGCCGAAAAGTACCAGACCGGCTTCGACGAGCCCAGGCTGCACACCATGTTCGTGGACAAGGGCCTGCGCGGGGTGAAGGCGGTACAGACCCTCTCCCGGCTCAACCGCGTCCATCCTGGCAAGGTGGACACCTTCGTCCTCGATTTCGTCAATACCGCTGACAGCATCCGGGAATCCTTCCTGCCATTCTATGAGGACACGATGCTCAAGGAAGCTATCGACCCGAACCTTGTCTACAAGCTCAAGGACCGCGTGGACGGGCTTTTCATGTTCAACATGGAAGACGTGGACAGGTTCTGCGCATTGTACCTGAAGAAGGGCCCGCAGACAGGCACGGATCTGGGCAAGCTGGCCGGCGCTGTGAAGGCAGCCGTGGACAGCTTTGGCGCCCTGTCGGAGGAGAGGCGCTTTGAAGCGAGGGACGTGATCAGGCACTTCAACCGGGCCTACTCCTACATTGCGCAGGTCGTGCGCCTGTTCGACAAGGAGCTGCACAAGTTCTACCTGTTCACCGAATACCTCTGGCGGCTGCTGCCAGCGGAAGGGAAGCCCGTCGTCGACCTGAACGAGAAAATCGCCCTGGAGAGGAACCGGCTGACGGAGACCTTCTCCGGTTCCATCGCCCTGGCCCCTGAGCCTGAAAACAAAACCTTTCCGCCGCAGGGCGAGGGGAAGTCAGGCAGGAAACCGGACAGGAAGGAGCTGCTGGAGCGGATCATCGAGAAGATCAACCTGATGTACGAGGGCAAATTTACCGAGGCCGACCGCGTGATCATCGAGACCATCTACGACCGCATCGCCGCCAACAGCAAGGCGCTGGCGAAGTTCGCGAAGACCACGGACCCGGAGATGTTCGCCCAGAGCATCTTCCCGGAGGAGTTCGGCAAGGTCGCGCAGGAGTGCTTCAACGAGCAGATGTCCTCCTTCGCGAAGCTCTTTGAGGACAAGGCCTTCTACAGGAACGTGATGGAGCAGATGGCCAGGACGATGTACCAGGGGATGAGGAACAGGGCAGCAAAGAATGGCTAAGATTATACCGCTTGCACGATGCCATGTGATATATCGACACCGTGCACGAAGGATAGTACCGCATGCATTAGTGCAGAAAACATAAACAGCGGAGGACAACATGCACCTGTCAATGATACTGAACCAGATCGAGTTGGGGACCTATGCGCTGCCGGAGTTCCAGCGCGGTTATGTCTGGACCCGCGAACAGGTCAGGAAGCTGATGACCTCCCTCTACCACGGATACCCCATCGGAAGCTTGCTGATATGGGTCACGAAAACCGAGAGTGCCATAATACGCGGGGATGCTTTCGCGCCGCCAGGCACCGTGAACCTGATCCTGGACGGGCAGCAGCGCATCACGAGCCTCTATGGGATCATCAGAGGGCGGGCCCCCCAGTTCTTTGATGGCAATGAACAGGCCTTCACCGGGCTGTATTTCAACATCAAGGATGAAACATTTGAGTTTTTCCACATGCTGAAAATGAAAGACGATCCCAACTGGATCAACGTCTCCGACCTGATGAAGGAAGGAGTGGGCGGCTTCATCGCAAGGATGATCCCGAGGTATCCTGATTCGGACGAGCTGACCAGCGTATTGAACAAACTGAACAAGATCGAGAACATCAAGAATATCGATTTGCATATTCACGAAGTGGTGGGTGATGACAAAACTGTTGATGTCGTCGTCGATATCTTCAACAACGTCAACAGCGGCGGCACAAAGCTCAGCAAAGGCGACCTGGCCCTGGCAAAGATTTGCGCGAAATGGCCGGAAGCGCGGGCTACCATGAAGGCCATCCTGGCGAGGTTGAAAAATGCGGGCTATATGTTCGAACTGGAATGGTTGCTGCGATGCGTCACGGTGTATACGACAGGGAAACCCTACTTTTCCGAATTGGACGAGGTCAAAACGGATACGTTCAAGAAGAGCCTGGACGAAACAGGCAAAATGATCGACATGATCCTGAACCAGATCGGCTCGAGATTGGGGCTTGATCATAACCGTGTCCTCGGGAGCCGTTACTCGATACCGCTAATCATCGGATTCCTCAAGAAGACCGGCCTGAAAGAATGCGACAGCGCAACCTGGAACAAGCTCCTTTACTGGTATATCCATACCTTCCTATGGGGCCGTTACGCCGGATCAACCGAAAGCGTTTTGTCCCAGGACCTGAATATCGTGGAGTCCGGCGAAGGGATCGACGGCCTGATCCGGCAGCTGCGCCAGGTGCGTGGAGACCTGGCCATCCGGCCGGAGGACTTCTGGGGCTGGAGCGCTGGTTCGCGTTTCTATCCGATGATGTATATGATGACGCGCGTGGCGCATGCCAAGGACTGGGGAAGCGGCATTGAGCTGAGCAACATGCTGCTTGGAAAAACCTCCACCCTGGAAGTGCACCATATTTTTCCAAAGGCGCTGCTTTACGAGAAAGGATACAAGAAATCTGAAGTCAATGCCTTGGCAAACTACTCCTTCCTGACAAAAGCGACCAATCTGCTGCTGTCCGACAGGGAACCCGCGGAGTACATCCCAAAGATGAAACAGAAGCACCCAAACGCGATCGAATCACATTGGATTCCGGACGACGCCGCGTTGTATTCGACCGATCGATATCCTGATTTCCTGGCTGCGCGCCGTGTGCTGCTCGCGGAGCACGCGAATCATTTCCTTGATTCCCTGCTTGATTCCGAACAGCCCGTGCGCATCGACGATTTCGCAAACCGGACGCTGACGACGGAACAGGCGGGCGCGGTATTGACCGCGGAGGAAGAGGAAGAAGCCATCCTGTCGACGAGCATCTGGATGGAAGAACAGGGGCTCGGCGCTGGCATCATCAACTACGAGCTTCTTGATGAAAACAACAACCAGCTTGCGGTGGTTGACTTGGCGTGGCCGGACGGTATCCAAACCGGGCTCAGCGAACCGGTCGCGCTCCTGATCAACGAAAGAGGGTATCGCTGCTTTTCTGATGTGGACAGCTTCAAGAAGTATGTGAAGGGCACATATTTGAATTCGAGTACTGAATTGGAGGCGTCTGTAGCGAGTTGAGCGTAGTTGAACAAAGTTTTGGTTCATGGTGTTGTTTATATGTCTTGCGCAAGTGAATTGCAGCTCTCGCATTGTTGAGAAGTGAACAGTATGAACAAACCAGACATGGGGGAGATGGACAACAAGGGACTCATACTTATCAGGCGGCAGATCGTCTGTCTGAAAGAAAAGGGTTGAAGGGCAACGAGATCGCCGAGCTGATCGGAGTCAACGAAACGCAGATCGTAGAC
>CAZLYF010000143.1:7561-8444 GCA_964563725.1 uncultured Oscillospiraceae bacterium | reverse complement strand
GACACGCCTTTCAAATCTCCTTTTGGTTTTGGAGACCTTTTTCTAAAATATTTTTCCCCGCTGAGCTGTAACTGTTGCTCCCTCAAGCCCGTCCGCGTCAAAGCTGTTGCCACCCGGACCGTCTGTTGCCGCCTTACGGGCTCCATGGTAGAATCGCCGCGCCGTTACCCACAGGAGCGGAAAGCGGGCCAGTCCGGCGGAGCGCGCGGCGGGAGAAGCCGCGCCGTCGGCTCCCGGGCGGAGGCGCATGCAGCTGACTGTCTGGACCTATCTTCTGGTCTGCCCGCTGGTCTTTCTGGCGGGTTTCATCGACAGCATCGCGGGCGGCGGCGGCCTGATCTCGCTGCCCGCCTATTATCTTGCGGGGCTCCCGCCCGCACTGGCAGCGGGCACCAACAAGATGGGCGCTGTGATGGGTACTGCCGTGGCGACGGGACGCTACGCCGCGGACAGGCGCATCCCTTGGAAATATGGCTTGTTTGCGTTGGCGGGCTCGCTGCCGGGGAGCTACCTTGGCGCGCGGCTGCTGACGCTGCTGCCTGCGGATGCCGTGAAGATCGGGGTGCTGGCCGCGCTGCCGGTGATCGCAGTCTTCGTGCTGGCAAGGAAGGATTCCCTGACGCCGAGGGCCCGCGTCCCGGAAAAGCTCTCGGCGGCTGCCTGCGCGGCGATCGGCCTGGTCGTAGGCATCTACGACGGGCTGGTAGGGCCGGGCACCGGCACTTTCCTGCAGCTGATGTTCGTGACCCTCATCGGCCTTGAAGCCCTCAGCGCCTCCGGCGCCGCGCGCCTTGTGAATCTGGGGAGCAACCTGGGCGCGCTGGTCAGCCTGCTCGCTCAGGGGAAGGTCCTTTTCGCGCTTGCGCTGCCCGCGGCGCTTTTC
>CAZLYF010000143.1:0-7551 GCA_964563725.1 uncultured Oscillospiraceae bacterium | reverse complement strand
GGATGGCGGGCAATTATCTTGGCTCCACGATGGCCATCAGGCGGGGCGCGCGCTTTATCCGGGCGCTCCTGATCGCCGTACTGGCGCTCCTGGTGGGCGCCATCGGGCTGGACCTGCTGACCTGACGGGTTTGCCGACGCCCTCCGCGCTTGCTATAATCGGACCAGGATTTGGCAATGGCCGCGAAGGAGGGCTGATCATGACTGAGGAGGAACGCCTGGACATCGTCGAAGCCACTGACGAGGAAGGGAACAGCCTGTTTCTGAGGGTCGAAAGGTATTTCTACTACAATGGCGACGAATACGTGCTGCTCCGCAAGGAAGAGGCCGACAGGCCGGACCCTTTGCCGGAAGAGGAAGCGCTGTACGTGATGCGCGTAGAGATCAGCAAAGACGAAGAGGGCGACGAGGTCGAGGATTTCCTGCCGGTGGAGGAAAGCCTGATGGAAGCCCTGGTCAAGCTGATCGGGACCGACTTTCGGGAGGATGAGGAGCTGCCGCACAAGGGCAGCGGGCACTGACGTGCGCGGGGGCGCCGCCCCGGTTTGCCTCCTGCCGCCGCCTCCCCCGGCGCGCGAATGAACGACACGATCAGGCAAAAACTCGATACGCTGCCCGCGAGTCCCGGCTGCTACCTGATGAAGGAGGAGGGCCGGATCATCTATGTTGGCAAGGCGGTCAACCTTAAAAACCGCGTTCGGAGTTATTTCCACGCGCAGGAACATAGCCCCAAGGTCTCCGCGATGCTTGCCCGCGTGGATGATTTTGATGTGCTGCTGTGCTCCTCCAACCTTGAGGCGCTTTCCCTGGAATGCAACCTCATCAAGCTGCACAGGCCCCACTACAACGTTCTCCTCAAGGATGACAAGCACTATCCCTACCTGCGCATCGATCTGAAGGAGCCCTTCCCCCGGCTAACCGTTACCCGCAGGGTGGGCGGCGACGGCGCAAGGTATTTCGGGCCCTACATCGGGACCAACGCGATCAGGCAGGTGACGGAGCTGCTCAGGCGGGTGTTCCCGCTGAGGACCTGCTCGCTGAAGCTCCCGCCGGACCGTCCCCTGCGCCCCTGCGTCAGCTACGAGATCGGCCAGTGCCTGGCGCCCTGTGCAGGCAAATGCGACAGGGACCGGTACATGGACGTGGTGGAGGACGTGCTTTCCTTTCTCAAGGGCAAATACCTCCCCGTCGTCGACAGGCTCAGGGCCGAGATGGAAACCGCCGCGGGGGGATTCCAGTATGAGCGGGCCGCCGAGATCAGGGACTGCATCCGGGACATCAGGGGCCTGATGGAGCAGCAGAACGCCATCCAGGTCAGCGGCGCGGACCAGGACGCGCTCGCCCTGGCGCAGGATGGCCTGGACGCGATGGCGCAGGTCCTCTACGTGCGGCAGGGGCGCCTCATCGGCGGGGACCACTTCCCCCTGCCCGGGGAAGGCCGCGAACCTCCGGGCGACGTGCTCACAGCCTTCCTGAAGCAGTTTTACCAGGACCGTTCCCCCGCGCGGGAAGTGCTGTGCGAAGAAGCGAATGGCGAGGACGAGCTGGAGACCTGGCTGCGCCTCAAGAGGGACGGGGCCGTGAGGATGCTGGTGCCGCGCCGCGGGGACAAGCGCGAACTGGTGCTCACGGCAAAAAAGAACGCGCAGGAGAACTTGAAGAAACGCGGCGCGCGCATGAAAGCTGATCTTGAGAGGAGCCTGGGCGCCTCGGAGGAACTGGCCGGAGCGCTGGGCCTCTCCTTCGTCCCCCGCCGCATCGAGGGCTTCGACATCAGCAACACCCAGGGCGCGCAGTCCGTCGCGTCCATGGTGGTCTTCGTCGACGGAAAGCCCTCCAAAAAGGACTACCGCCACTTCAGGATCAAGACCGTCGAGGGCGCGAACGACTTCGCTTCCATGCATGAGGCAGTCCGCCGCAGGTTCCTGCGCTCCGCAGCCGGCCGGGACGGCGGCGCCTGGCCGCTGCCGGACCTGGTGCTGGTGGACGGCGGCCCGGAACAGCTCAGGTTCGCGCAGGCGGCAATGTCCGGGGCCGGGGCGGAAGTGCCGATGTTCGGCCTGGCGAAAAGGATGGAAGAGATCTGGCTGCCCAATAAGGAGGAAGCGATCCTTCTTGACGGCCATTCCTCCGCCCTCCACCTCATCCAGCGGGTGAGGGACGAGGCGCACCGCTTCGCGGTCACCCACCACCGCGGCCTGCGCGGCAAGGCCTCGATCCATTCCAGGCTTGAGGACGTGCCTGGGATCGGTCCGGCCAGACGTCGCGCGCTGCTGTCCGCGTTCAGGACGCTCAAGGCGGTCGCCGAGGCGAGCGTGGAGGAGCTTGCAGCCGTCAAAGGCATGACGCGCGGCGCCGCGGAAGCACTCCACGCGGCGCTGCGCGCGCAGGCAGGCGCACAGCCTTGACGGCCCGGCGCCTGAAAGAGGGCGCCGTCCGCTCCTGCAGGAAAAGCCGTCGCTTGAGCGTTGTATGGCCGGAATCCATCACCAGGGAGGATGCTTTGAAGATCTGCCGTTTCTGGGCTCTGGTCCTGACGCTGACGCTTGCCGCGGGGACCGTTTCCGCCGCGTTCAGCTTCCCTGGCCTGGATCTCGCGGACGCCTACGATGCCGGCGTCCCCCTGAGCCTGACCATGACGCTTTCGATCAGCGTCTGGGACAAGGTGTCGGAAACGACGCTGGAACTCCTCAACGGCTGGCTTGAGACCTCCCGGCTGAAACTCACGCTGGGGGGCGGCAGTCAGGGGCTGTCCGAAGCCTCGCTCGAGACGGACGGCAAACGCCTGCTGGTTTTTCAGGAAGCGCTGGGAGTTGACAGGTCCACCTTCGCCGTTTCCCCGGGCGGCACTTTCTATATTTCCTCCGCGGACAGGCCGGCTTCGCGCCTGCTGGTCGCAGAGGAAGCCTCCCTCCCTCCGGCTGTGACGGAGCTGTGCGCGCGGTGGCGCCGCTTCGCAGCCTCCCTCCCCGCCGCGTACGCTGTGCTCCGGCAATGGGAGGAAGTAAAAAAGGAAGGCATCTCCATCAGGAATACCGGCAGCGCGAAAAGCAAGGTCGAGTACACGCTCACGGCTGATGAATGGAACGCCGCCTGGCCCAGCGTCCTCGCCTCGCTCAAGGCTTCGATGGCAGGCCCTGACCCGTCCTTCCCGCAGCTGACCGGAGCCTTTCCCGTCCCGCCCGAGTCGTTCTGGTTTGAGAAAAGCGGCACCCTCAAGCGCTTTTTGGACGCCGGCGGCGCGGACCTGGGCTGGCAGTTCACGGGCGCAGTCTCCAGGGCAGGCGAAGACGCGCGGAAAGTGACCCTCTACGGAGGCTTCAACGCAGGGAAAGGCCTCTACCTCAGCCTTAAACTCCCTGCCCTCAAAGGCACGAACAACCTGGCGCTGAACCTGTCTTCCTCCTGGAAGGAAACCGCCGCCGGCGGCAGCTTCAGGCTGGAGGGCAGCTTTCGTCGCACCTTCGACGGACAGACCACTGCAAGGACGGCGGACCTGAGTCTTTCAAGCCGCGGGCAGGATGGCGCCGAGCGTCTGACCGGCAAAGCCCTCATGACCTTTGAGCGCCGCGGCCAGGATGCGGAAAAGCGCTCCCTGGAAATCAGGCCAGACCTCCTTTGGAAAGACGGAAGGCTGACGGGCACGGCGGACCTTACGGCCAAAGAGTCCGGAAAGACCGTTTTTTCCGGCGAACTGGGTATCACCCTGGAGAGGGGAAGCGCCCCGCAGCCCCTGTTGCCCAAGAGGACCGTCGACCTGCGTTCGCTCGACGCGGCCGGCCTGGCCATGGAGCGGCAGGCGTTGGAGACCGATCTCGCGGAGGCCTTCAGGGAGCTGCTGCTCACGCTGCCCCTTCAGGAACGGCTTCAACTGCTGCATGACATCGGCCGGGAACAGAGGACTGACGGAGACGCCGTCCCTGTGTATGACCTGCCGGATTTCGAAGGCGAAGAGCCCGCCGTGGACGGCGGGGCCTTCGTTGTTGAGGAGGTACTGCCATGAAACGCTTCTTCGCCCTGCTTCTCGCCCTCGTGGCGGCGCTGCCGTTCCTATCCGCCCCTTCGCTGGCGGCGGACTACACGCTGGACGAGAAACTCGTGCTCCAGCTCAAAAACGGCTCGGGCCTCAACGCCACGGCCAGCTTTGGCATCACCCCGGGCGCCCGCTTCACGGCCTTTGACGAGGCGACGAATGCGCTGCTCGGCGCGCTGCTCAACGGGAACGCGCTGAACCTCAGATACATCAAGACTGCGGGGACCAACAAAGGCAGGCAGGAGCTCAGCCTGTCCTTCAAAAAGGCGGAGACGGAAGCCGCCTGGTTCAGGTACGCCGAAGACGGCGCGTTCGCAGCCTTCTCCTCGTCGCTCTTGGGCGCCGAGACCTACCTGAGCGCCAAGGGAGACGGTGTCATCGCGGGTCTGGCGGCTGGCAGCCCCTCCGCCTGGCCAGACGTCCTGCCGGTGCTCTACACCCTTATAACCGCGGACAACGAATGGTCCTCCCGGGCGGGAGCCTCCCTGCAAGCCTACACCTCGCGGCTTGGAATCTGGCTGCAAAGCTTCACTGCCATCAACACCGAGCGCGACGCAGCCGGACAGCCGGCGACGCGCACGAAGATCGTGGTCCCCGCGCCAGCCGTCAAGGCGCAGATCAAACAGCTGCTGATGGATTTCCACAGGGACGCGGAACTGGCCTCGCTGCTCAAGGAACAGCTCAGCGCGCGTGAAGCCGCCGCCTGGCTTGAGCCCGGCATGCTCAACGCCTTTCTGTCCGCCGTCGATGCCCTTCCTCTTTCGGGTGATCTGGGCGTGGACCGTTTGTTTGACAACAAGGGCGCGCTCGTCTACAGCAGCGTGAGTCTGCCGATGGCGGGCTTCAGGAACATCGATCAGGTCACTTCAACCTTCACAGCGGGCGAGGGCGGGGGCGAGACCGAAATCACGGTTGTTTTCCTGCCCCCGGAAGGCGGGAGCGGGGGAGCTGAAGTAAGCCTCAGGTACACCGGTGGCGCGCTCGCGGACGGGGCAGGCGCAAGCAGCTACTCAGGCACGCTGGCCATCTTCCCCGCAGAAGGCTACGGAGAAGGCTTCGCCGTGGAAGGCGGGGACGCCCAGGCCCGGGAGAAGACCTGGTCCTTTCATTTGTATTTCCGCTCGGGCGAGGAAAGTTACGATCCGGCCAGCGACCGCAGCGCAAGGGAGTATGAGGCGACGCTGGCAGTCATCGCGGGACCCGGCGGCGCCGCGGCGCAGCACCTGAGCATGAAGGCGCAGCTCAACTCCGGCAGCAACTCCAGGTCCGCCACCAAATTCACCGCCGACCTGTCCTGGGAAGATCAGGAAACGGGCGCAGCGATGACCGCGAGGATCGAGGGCTCCTCCGTGCCGCCCTGGGCCGTCCCGGCCCTCGACGCCCCGCTGGCCATACGGCTCGACCAACTGTCTGCCGGGCAGCTTCTCCTGCTCAGGGAGCAGCTGGCAGCCGCGCTCAGCCGCAATTTCGCGGCCCTGGCGGCGGGGCTGCTCGCAACGGGGCAGTAGGCAGCCTTCCGGGCCTGAAAGAGCCTTTGAGCCAGGGATTATTTTGTCCTTTATTGTCTGTACCGAGCCACCTGTGGTATACTCCCTGCATTCCAACAGCAACCGAAAAGGAGGTCCCCGGCAATGAAAAAACTGACGTACAGACTGGCCGCGTTTCTCGTGGCATTGTTGATGCTGTCCGCCGCCGCGGCGGCTGCCGAACCTGCTGCGCCCCTGCTGCCAGGTTCCCGCACACAGCAGATCATGGAAAGCGGACGATCGCTCAAAGTCCGGACAAGCCTGAAGCTTGACGGCGAGATGCTCTCCTCCCTGATGATGATGATGGGGGGCGGAGCCCAGGACGAAGGTACCAAAACGGTGATCGACACCCTCCTCGCCGCCGTCAACAAGATCAAAACCACTGCCGTCATGGCCAAGGGCGCCCATTCGCTCTCCGTCGCTACGGACGCGGGCGAACTGATGAACATGCAGGCGGCGATGGACCCGGTCAGCTTCGAAAACCGCGTCACGACCAGCCTGCTGCCCGGCATCGGCCTCTCCGTAGACCCGGACATGATCAGCGAGATGGACTTGGAAGCGGTCTTCACGCCCTATCTCGAGGCGGTTGCCGCCTTTATTGATGATAAGGTCGCTGCCGGCCTCACCATCGAACAGGGATCGTTTGAGCTCCCCGACGCCGGCGCCTTCGCGTCAAAGACCAGCTTTGATCTGCACAGCACCCTGATCGTGGACTTTCTCTCCACGATGTTCGAATTGTTCAAAAGCGACGAACAGGCCCAGGGCTTCCTGACCCAGATGATGGGCTTAGTCGTCCAGATGCAGGAGCAGGCCGGAGGCGCGCAGGCGCAGCCTGTCCCCTCCGTCCAGGAACTCCTCGCGGGGATGGAACAGGGCCTCAATGCCATGAAGGCTGAGGAAGACGTCCTTCTCCTGCACGTCGACGTATACGGGGACAGCCCAACCGGCGCAACCTGTGTGGAGGTCAAGACGCCCAAGGGAACGCCGGAGGGGACCTTCGTCCAGGTCCTGACGCAGCCCTCGGAAAAGGGCGGCCAGCTCAGGATCAGCTTCCTGACTGACAGATTCCAGACCTTCGAAGGCACGGAGCCCGTACTGCCCGACTGGTATGCCATCAAGGGGAAGGTGCTCAGCGGAGAAAATTTCTCCGCCACCCTGATCAACCTGTCCGTCAGCCGCGAGGCGGATGAGGCGCTCAACAACCGCAACACGAAGATGGGCCTCGAGGTGTACGGCGGCGGCGCCTACAACGCCGGGCTCGCCGCGGACGTGAACTATTCCATGGCCGGGGAACTCCGGGGCGGCGGCAGCGTGACGCTGTCCCTGTTCAGCCCCGCGCCCATGCTGACCTTCAGCTATGAGCTCCAGGAAACCGACGAACTTCCCGTCCCGCCCGCGGAAACGGCGGAGAGCCTTGTGCTCAACCAGGAAACCGCGGAGGCGTCGATGCCCAGGCTCCTTGAAGCGTTGGCCGGGCCGGGCCTCAAGGGACTGCTTGAAAACATGAAAACCGCGATGCCGGAAGAGGCTGCCATGATCACCTTGCTCGTCCAGAGCATGATGCCGCAGCCCAGCCCCGAGCCCCAGCCGGAGATCCAGACTGAAACCGCGCCTGAGCCGGCTGTCGTCCCCTGACAATCTTGCCGTCCAAAATCGGGGGGCCTTCCCGTACGGGAAGGCTCCTCTTCATTCGCTCCGTCCGCAGCTGCGGTAAATATAAAAAATCCTTGCTATTCCCCACTGCCTTCGCTATAATGACCGCGGTTGAGGCTGAGGTCTGTGGTTGCAAGCCGATGCCAGCCGCAGGCGAAACGGCCCACGTAAACCGGGGAAGTCCCGGCGATCATGGTGCGGTCCAGAAGTCAGACCGGCCGGACGCGAGTCCGAGAGGACGGCGTGAGGGCGCTAAGGCGCAGAGCAATGTCCCGGCCGGCGGGTGTGGGGGCAAAGACCAGGTCAGCTTCGCATCAACCGATATTCTATCGTCAGGGGG
>CAZLYF010000142.1:0-8614 GCA_964563725.1 uncultured Oscillospiraceae bacterium | reverse complement strand
TCCTGCAGCAGATGCGCTCCCGGCTCCATCCGCAGCGGAACAGCCCGCGGACAGCCTTGTGCTTGCCACGATCGACGGCGAAACGGTCACCAAGGGCGACGCAGACCGGCTGATCCCCATCTTTATCGAGTATGAATATATCGCCGACGCATCCGACTACCGCACAACAGTGGAGTTCCTTGTCAGGCAGAAGATCCTTGACAGAAAGATCTCTGAAATGAACTTCGACGTGTTCACCCAGGAAGAACAGGAAGCGTTCCGGCTTGACGCCCAGGCGCAGTGGGACGCCGCGGTCGAAGAGTATGTGACGTACTATCTGTCTGAAGATACCGAGGAAGCGCGCGTCCAGCTGCGCGGGCAGGCGGAACAGTACTACGCTTCCCAGGGCATGACCCTGGACTCGCTCTACGCCGATCTCTGCAGGCAGGGCGCCACCGACAACCTGAGCGAGTACATGAGGGGCGCCTATGTGCCTTCGCAGCAGGAAGTGAACGCCGTGTTCCAGACATATGGCGCTTACTATCAGAGCTTGTATGAAAACGACATCGCGAACTATGAATTCATGACCAGGCTCTACGGGCAGGAGAGCTGGTACACGCCGGAAGGCTACCGCGGCGTCACCCACATCCTGTTGAAGGTTGATGAGGAACTGCTCGGCAATTACCAGACGCTGCGCGCGTCCCTGGAGGAAGCGGAGAGCATGCGGGGCGCCGAGGAGACCGAAGACACGGAAACGGAAAGCCTTCCTGCCGCGGAAACGGACCCGGAGACAGCGGACGGCACGGACGAACAAGCCGCTGCCGAACCGGCTACGCCCGAGAAGGCCGAGGAAGCCAGGGTGGAGATCCTCCAGTCCAAAAAGAACGTGACCGAAGAGATCTACGCCAGGCTCGCGGCAGGCGAGGCCTTTGAATCGCTCATCGGCGAGTTCGGGGAGGATCCGGGCATGGCTTCGCCCGAAAATCTCGCCGGCGGTTACATGGTTCACCGCAGTTCGGTGATCTGGGACCCGATGTTTGTCGAAGGCGCGTTTTCCGAGAAGATGCAGCAAGCCGGGGACGTGAGCGATCCGGTGATCTCCAGCAACGGCATCCATATCATCAAATACCTGCGCGACGTGCCTTCAGGGCTTGTTTTGACCGACGCCATCCGTGAAGAGATCGTGGAATACCTCAACTCCGCCTACGAGAGCGAGCAGTACAGGGATGCGTTCAGCAAGTGGGAACTGGAGTATGACATCGTCTACGACGAGGAAGCCATCGACGCCGCCACGGCCTCCGTCTCCTCGCAGGAGGGGACAGGCGCATCCGAATTTGAGGCGTACGGCGAGGCTGAGCCGGCCGGCACCGAGGGAGACTGATTGCGGCTGCCCCGGCTGAAGCAGGCCCCCGAAAATTGTCAGGCGGCGCTTGACACGGGAACGGCGCGGGGTTACAATGCGCCTGTGCAAAGCAGAAGCGGCCCGCTTCTCACCCTGCGAAGTTTGTTTTGCCGGGTACAGGCGATGGAGTTCATGTCTGGCGGGCAGCCTTTGCCCGCCAGATTTATTATGGAGGTGCTTATACATCAACAGCAACATGACGATCAACGAGGGGATCAGGGACAGGGAAGTCCGCCTGGTGGGGAGCGACGGCAACCAACTGGGGGTCATGCCCACGCAAAGAGCCCTGCAGCTGGCTGAGGAAGCCCAGATGGATCTGGTCAAGATCGTGCCCAACGCACAGCCGCCTGTCTGCAAGCTGATGAATTACGACAAACATCGCTTTGAACAGGCCAAGCGCGAAAAGGAGATGCGGAAAAACCAGCGCATCGTCGAACTCAAGGAAGTCCAGCTGTCAGCCACCATCGAGGAAAACGACGTCCTGACAAAGGCCAGGAACGCCGTCAAGTTCCTTTCTGATGGCGACAAGGTCAAGGTGTCCATCCGTTTCCGCGGACGTCAGATCACGCACACGGAGATCGGGTTCAAGGTGATGCAGGACTTCATGAAGCGGACCAGCGAGGTGTCCGTCGTTGAGCGCCATCCCCTGATGGAGGGGCGACACATGATCATGATCCTTTCCCCGAAGGCAGAAAAGGCGACCAAGGGAGAGCGAGCTGCCCGAAAGGCGCAGGACAACAGCCCCGAGCAGGCCGCGAAACCCTGATATATCTGTGTGAGGAGGATACTGCCATGCCCAAGCAGAAAACGCATCGCGGAGCTGCAAAGCGTTTTTCCTTGACGAAAAGCGGTTTGGTGAAGCATAAGCAGATGAACTGCAACCACATCCTTACGAAGAAAAAAACCAAACGGACCCGTCATCTTCGCGCGGCCGGCTACCTGAACAACAACGCCGAGGCCGCGACGATCCGATCCCTGATCAAATAGCAGCACCGTCTGCGGCAAGGAGGAAACAATACCATGGCACGGATCAAAAGGGCTGTGAACGCCCATAAAAAACGCCGGAAGATGCTCAAGCTTGCAAAAGGCTATTTCGGAGCGAGGTCCAGACAGTACAGGGCCGCGAGCGAGCAGGTGCGGCGTTCCCTGAGGTACGCCTACGCGGGGCGCAAGATGCGCAAGCGGGATTTCCGCCGTCTGTGGATCATCCGCATCAACGCGGCCGCGCGCATCAACGGTCTCAACTATTCCTCCCTGGTCAGCGGTCTGAAGAGGAAGGGCGTCGAGATCAACCGCAAGATGCTCGCAGAGATGGCCGTCAGCGACCAGCCGGCCTTCGCAAGGCTGGCGGAGATGGCCAAAAACGCCTGACAGCGGGAACATTCAGCCGGGGCGGCGCCTGAAGGCGCCGCCCCGTTTTTCATATCATCCATCTGCTTGCCCGCCCTGCGCGGCAGCTGATATAATGCGCCTGTCGCCGAAGTGGCGGAATGGCAGACGCAGGGGACTTAAAATCCCTTGGTTCAGCGACCGTGCGGGTTCGAGTCCCGCCTTCGGCACCATGCGGCGCAGCGTTTTATGTCAATGCGCCCGGTTCCGTGACATTTGCCCGTCAAAGGGGGTCCGCCTGCAGGCGGCGGGAGGAGGAGCACATGAGCGATCCCGAAATCGACAGGCTACCACAGCCTCCGCGCGTAGCGAAGCTGAAGGAGGCGGTCCTCGCCGAACCGCGCTATGCGTCCATCGAACAGGCGCGTATCGTGACGGGCGTATATCGCGACCGCCCGGACCTCCCCGTGAATCTCCTGCGCGCGACCGCGCTGAAGGAAGCCCTGTCCCAAATCGGCATACGCATCACAGAGGGCGAACTCATCGTCGGGAACCGTACCGCCGGCGTCCGCGCCGGCGTGGTCTTCCCGGAATCCGGCCTAAGCTGGGTCGACAGGGAGTTTGAGACGCTGCCGTCGCGCCCGCAGGACAGATTTCTCGTCAGGGACGGGGACATCGATGAGTTCCGACGGGATATCCTGCCGTTCTGGAAAGGCAGGACGCTCGAGGACGTGCTGGAGGAGAGGATCGGTCCTGAGATGAAGGCGATCGGAAAGGTCGCCAAGATCAATCAGACAGACCACGCGCAGGGGCACATCTGCCCGGACACCGCGAAGTGGCTGAAGCTGGGCCCCAGGGGCATCCAGGACGAGGCCGGAAAGCTCCGGGAGCAGCGCGCTGACAAGGCGGATTTCTACGAAGGGGTCGTCGTCGCCCTCGAAGGCGCCCGCGTCTTTATGAGGCGCTACGCGGCCCTCGCGCGGGAAATGGCCGCGAACAAGGGCGGGCAGTCCGCCGAGTTCAGGGAGATCGGGCGCATCATGGACAAGCTGGCTGACGAACCGCCGGAAACCTTCAGGGAGGCCGTTCAGGCGACCTGGATGCTGTACGTCATCCTTCAGATGGAATCGAACGCCTCCTCATTCTCCCCCGGGCGGCTCGACCAGGTGCTGTATCCCTATTACCGCAGGGACGTCGACGCGGGCTTGCTCACGGACGCGGAGGCGCTTGAGATCGTCAGCTGCCTGTTCCTGAAGTTCAACGAGATCGTTTATCTGCGCTCTTCCGGGAGCGCGAGATATTTCGCGGGATTTCCCATCGGCTTCAACGTGGCGGTCGGCGGGCAGGACGAGGAGGGGAAAGACGCCGCCAACGAACTCTCCTTTCTCTTCCTGCGCGCGCAGGAACACCTTGGGCTGCCTCAGCCCAACCTGTCCGCCCGCATCTTCGCAAGCTCCCCTAAGCATTTCCTGACGCGATGCGCGCAGGTCATCGGAAAGGGCAGCGGCATGCCGCAGCTGTTCAACGACGAGGCGGTCATCCCCGCGCTGATGCGCCAGGGCATCAGCGAAAAGGACGCGCGCAACTACGCCATCGTCGGCTGCGTCGAACTGACGACGATGGGCAACAGCCTCGGCTGGAGCGACGCGGCGATGTTCAACCTCGTTAAGGCGCTGGAACTGGCGCTCAACGACGGCGTCTGCGCCCTGACAGGCAGGCAGATGGGCGCCCGCACGGGGACGCTGGAGGATTTCGAGACCTACGAAGACGTGGAGAAAGCCTTCGAAAAGCAGATCGATTTCTTCTTTGACAGGATGATCCGCTGCTGCGAGACCGTCGAAAAGGCCCACGCCGAGCTCCTGCCGTCAGCTTTCCTGTCCGCGGTGGTCAACGACTGCCTGGGAAAAGGGCTCGACGTGACGGCCGGGGGCGCGCACTACAACCTGTCAGGCATTCAGGCGATCCAGTGCGCCAACATCGCCGACTGCCTTGCAGCGCTCAAGGCGCTCGTATACGACGAGGGGTCCGTGGACCGCAAAACGCTGCGTAAGGCGCTCGCAAACGATTTTGAAGGGGAAGAACTCCTGCGGCTGAGGCTCCTGAACAAGGCGCCCAAGTATGCCAACGACGTCGAGTGGGTGGACGAAATCGCCCACAAGTGGATCAGCGTCTTCACGGAGAAGTTCTCAGGATACCGCAACGCCCGCGGAGGTCCCTACCATACGGGGCTCTATACGGTGTCCGCGCACGTCCCCATGGGCCAGAACGTCGGCGCGACCCCGGATGGGCGCAGGGCACGCGAACCCTTGGCCGACGGGGGCATGTCCGCGGTCTATGGCCGCGACGTCCGCGGGCCAACGGCGCTGCTCAAATCCGTCGCCCGCGTGGATTCGCTGCTGGGAAGCAACGGCACGCTGCTGAACATGAAGTTCCTCCCTTCCCTGTTCCGCAGCGAGGACGGTGTGAAAAAATTCGTTGGCCTGATGCGCGCCATCGTGGCGCTGAAGATCATCCACGCGCAATTCAACGTCGTCAACCGCGACGACCTCCTCGCAGCCCAGCGGCAGCCGGAACTGTACAGGAGCCTCACGATCCGCGTCGCAGGCTATACGGCCTACTTCACCGAACTCGCCCCCGACCTGCAGCAGGAGATCATCGAGCGGACCTCCTACGCCGACATATGAACTCCGCGAGGATCTTCGACGTCAAGCGCTTCGGCGTCAACGACGGACGGGGCATCCGGACGGTCCTGTTCATGAAGGGCTGCCCTCTGAGGTGCCGCTGGTGCCAGAACCCCGAGGGCCTGACCCCCGGCGTCAACGTATGGCATGCCCGCAGCCTCTGCGTTGGCTGCCACGCCTGCGTCGCAGCCTGCCGCCACGGCGCCATCGCCTTCGACGAGGCGGGCGCGCTCATCGATTCAGACAGCTGCACCCGCTGCGGGGACTGCGTCAGGGCCTGCCCGACGGGAGCGCTGAGGTTCGACGCCCGCATCATGACGGTCGACGAAGCGCTTGAAGAGGTCCTGCGCGACGAAGTCTTCTACAGGGTTGCCGGCGGAGGGGTCACGCTTTCGGGGGGAGACCCGGTGCAGTCGCCGGAATTCTCGCTTGGCGTGCTGAAAGCGTGCCGCGACAGGGGCATCGACACCGCAGTCGAAACCTGCCTGCATGCGGGCCGGGACGTAGTCGGCGCGCTTGCGGAACTGAGCGACGAGGTCATCGCGGACATCAAGCTGATCGACCCCGTGCGCCACAGGGCGGCGACCGGCGCGGACAACGCCCTGATCCTTGACAATATCCGGCGGCTTGCCCGGAGAAAGACGAGAATGCGCCTGAGGACGCCGCTGATCCCCGGCTTTACCGCCGACAGGGAAAACATCGAGGGCATCGCGCGCTTCATCTCCTCGCTTGGCGCGCCGGTCCCTTGGGAACTGATCAACTTCAACCCCATGTGCCGTGATAAATACGCTTCCCTGCGCCTGAAGTACGAGTTCGACCCGGCTTTGAAGCCCTATTCGGAGGGAGAGATGCGTGCCTTCAGGACGCTCGCGGAAGCGCAGGGGCTCAGGGTGCTGTGAGGAAAAGAGTATGAAAAGCCTTGTCCGGGACTTCATCAGGCGCGCAGACCGGGGCGGCTGCGTCTATCTGTACGAATTGCGGGAAGCCTTTTCCGGCGCGCCGGAGAAGATCGGCTGGGAAACCGCGCTCACGCTGGGCGGCACCGCGCGCGGCCTGATCGAACTGCCGCTTGCGGAAAACGAGGAGGAAAAGGCCTTCCTGCGCGAGTACTTCCACGCGCGGGTCTACAACCTCATATCGGTCCTGGGCGGACGGGGCATGACGCTGACCGTCTCCGAAAGCGGCCTTGGGAAAGCGCTCTGCGACGGCCTCCCTGAGATTTTTGACCTGATGAAGCCCAAAGGGGAACGGACCGGGTATGGAAAGTGCCTCAACGTCACCGACCGCATCAACGCGGCGCTGGGATGCGCTCCGTTTCTGTTCCGCGTCGCACAGGGAGAGCTTGCCGAGCCTTCGCTCCCCGGGGAAAGGCGCGGCGGCAGCGCTGTCCCTTCCTTCCTTCGCGCGGCAATCAAGGCCCGTTCGGGGCGCATGTGCGGCATGGACGTGGGCGGCACGGACATCAAGGCAGTCGCGACGCTGGAAGGAAGGATCAGAGCCGTCAAGGAGTTTGACTGGCATCCCGCCGCGCTGAGGCGCATCGGAGACCTCATCGACCCGATCCTGCTGCTTGCGCGGGTCATGCGCGCGGCGCTGGCCGTGGAAGAAGGGACTCCGCCGCAACTGCGCGCGGCGCGGGATGGGATGCTCTTGAGGGAAGCGTCGCGGGAAGAGATGCTTGCGGCGGTCGAATGGATCGAGGGCTCCCTGCCGGTCCGCGGCTTTGACGCGCTGGGCGTCTGCTTCCCGGATGTGGTGGTTGACGACATGATCGTTGGTGGCGAGACGCTCAAGACCCGCGGCATCCGGGAACACTCGCCCGATTACGAAAAGGAATTTCCCAAGCTGACCGTCCTCAGGGACCGGATGAAAAACTACCTCGCCCCCGGAGGGTCCTTCCGGATGACCAACGACGGCTCCATGGCCGCCTATACGGCGGCGGTGGAGCTGGCAAACTGCCCGGGCGGGGAAACCGCGGTCCTGAACGGCATTTTCGCACACACGCTGGGCACCGAGCTGGGCACGGGATGGATCGATGAGGCGGGGGAGATCCCGCAGATTCCTCTGGAGGTGTACAACTGCGTCGTCGACCTTGGCAACAGGCCTGCCAGGGAGTTCGACGTCCTCGACCTGAGGAGCACCAGGAATTTCAATACTGCCCTGCCCGGGACGCTGCAAAAGTACGCCAGCCAAAGCGGCGCGTACAGGCTGGCGTTCAAGAATCTGGGCGCCGCGCAGCTTGGGGAGCTCCATTCCAGGGGTTTTGTCGAAGAACGAGGCGGCGGGGTCTACGCGGTCACCGAGCCTTCGGATATGCGCAAACCCCTGCTTGAGCACCTCATGGCGCTCGCCTGCGGCGGCCTGCCGGAAGCGGAGGAGATCTTCCGCGAGATCGGCGAATCCCTCGCGGCGGCCTGGGCGGAAACGGAGGACATTCTCCGTCCGTCGGCAAAGCAGCGCGTGCTGTTCGGCCGTTTCGTCAAAACCAGACGCATCCTTGAGCTCATGCAGGAAGGCGCGGCGCGCCTGTTCCCGGTGACGCTTCTGGCGGCTGACGATTCCATCGCCTGCACGGCGCTCATGGCGGACCTCAAGGCGGATCCCCTGCACACGGTCGCACAGTTCGGCCAGGCGGTCGGCGCGGTCCACTATGCGGCGGCCGGAAGAACGGCTCAATGAAACCCCACAGACACGGTTAGGAGGAAAACGCCCGTGAAGGAACAGAATTACCTGGACAATCTGGTTGGCGTGTTCGGGCATCCGGCAGCGGAAAACCCCGGGGTCATCATCCAGGAGGCGGCGTTCAGGGCGCTTGGCCTTGAACGGTGGAGGTTCCTGACCATCGACGTAGACCCGGACGCGCTCGGGGACGCGATCAGAGGCCTCAAGGCGTTCAAGATGCGCGGCATCAACTGCACGATCCCGCACAAGATCAGCGTGATCCCCTATCTGGACGAATTGAGCGAGGCGGCAAAGCTCATCGGCGCTGTCAACACGGTCGTCAACACGGGCGGCAGGCTGTTGGGCGACAATACGGACGGCAAGGGATTCATGGAGTCCCTCCGGGAGAACGGCGTCGATCCCAAAGGGCGTCGGGCCGTGATCCTGGGAGCGGGAGGTGCCGCGCGCGCCATCAGCGTGGAACTTTGCCTGGCCGGGGCCGAAGACATCGTTATCGTGAACCGTCCGGAAGACAGGCCGCTTGGCGAGAGCCTCATGGAAC
>CAZLYF010000141.1:0-8656 GCA_964563725.1 uncultured Oscillospiraceae bacterium | reverse complement strand
CGAACTGTCGGCGGACTGAAGCGCGGCGGCGCGGTCGCGCTTGCCTGAAGGCCGCCCGCGTGCTATACTCCCTTCTGCCACACAATAAAAGGAGGAACCCAACATGAAACGTGTCGCTCTCCTGCTGCTCGCTGTCGCCCTGCTCGCCCTGCCCTTCTCGATGCAGGCGGAGTCGTTCAAGATCGGCTACAGCCTGAAGACCATCACCAACGACGCCTTCCAGCTCGCGCTGCACAACGGGATCAAGGAAGGCGTGGAAGCCGCGGGCCACACCTTTGTCGCGGCGATCGCCGAATCCCAGACCGCCGTCGCCACCCAGGTCAACCAGATCGAGGACCTGATTGCCCAGGAAGTCGACGCGCTCATCGTCAACCCCATGGACGCCAACGCCGTGATCCCCGTGCTTGAGAAAGCCAAGGCCGCGGGCATCCCCGTCATCTGCGTGGATCAGGGCATCGCCGGGCGCGAGGACCTCTTCGTCACCTTCGTATCCACCGACAACTTCGCGGCCGCCAAGGTCGCCGGCGAGCGGATGGCGAAGGAGCTCGGCGGCCAGGGCAACGTGATCATCGTGCGCGGCGCGAACGGCTCCTCCGCGGGCGACGCCCGCGCGGACGGCTTCAAGGCCGGCATCGAGGGCACGGGCCTCGTGCTCGTCAACGAGCAGCCCGGCGACTGGGTCGTGGACAAGGCCATGCAGGTGACGGAAAACATGCTGCAGGCCAACCCGGACGTGAAGGGCATCTTCTGCTGCTCGGACAACATGGTGCCCGGCATCCTGCAGGCCCTCAGGAACAACGACATCGACCCGGCCGACGTCTGCTTCATCAGCTTCGACGGCGCGAAGGCCGGCTGCGACTACATCGCCTCCGGCGAACTGCTGGGCACGATGGCCCAGTTCCCGGCCAAGATCGGCTCGAAGGCCGTGGAGATCATCCTGGGCGTGCTGGACGGCACCGTGGATCCCGCCTCCGTCGGGAAGTTCGTCGACGCCGGGACCCTGGTCTACGACAAGACCAACCTGGACATCGCGGCGCAGTACTGGTTCTGATCCCTGCCCGGCCTTCCGCGGACCCGGGCCATGCCCAGGCGGCTCAGCCGCCTGGGCATATAGATATCCTGCGAGGTGCGGACGTGGACTTCCTGAAGCGATACCGGAAACCCCTTCGCTACGCCCTGGGGGCCGCCGTGTTCTTTCTGCTGGGCTCGCTGGTGCCCAATTTTCTGAAGCTCAGCAACCTTCTCAACGTGATCAGGCAGTGCTCCATCATCGCCATCTGCGCGGTGGGGGTCTCGCAGGTCATCGTGATCAGGGGGATCGACCTTTCCGTGGGCGGGAACGTCACCTTCTGCGGGATGATCTGCGGCCTGATGCTCAACCGCGGCTTTCCCGTCGCGGCCGCGATCTTCCTTGCGCTCGTCACGGGGATCGTTGTGGGCTCCCTCTCGGGCTCGCTGGTCGCCTACCTTCAGATCCCCGCCTTCGTGGCGACGCTGGTGATCGGCCAGATCACCCAGGGCGCCTCCTACCTGTTCAACAACGGCCGCTCCTTCGGCGGCTTCCCCAGGTCCTTCACCGCCATCGGGAACGGCTATCTCCTGGGGATCCCGTATTCCGACCTGATCATGGTCGTCTTCATCGCGCTGGGCGTGATCGTGTCGACCAAACTGCCCCTGAGCACCCGGATCTACGGGCTGGGCGGCAACGAGCAGGTGCTCAAAAACTTAGGGCTGCGCACGGACAGGGTCAAGCTGTTCGTCTTCGCCCTCTCCGGGTTCTGCTCGGCCGCCGCGGGCATCCTGCTGGCATCGCAGCTGGACACTTCCCACCCGACCCAGGGCGAGCCCTACCAGCTGGACGCGATCGCCGCCTGCGTCATCGGCGGGGTGAGCATGACGGGGGGCGAGGGCAGGGTGCCCATGACCACGGTGGGGGCGCTGATCATCGGCTCCATCCGCAACGTGCTCAACCTGCTCAGCGTGCATTCCTTCTACCAGAACATCACCGTGGGGGTCATCATCATCGCGGTCGTGGCCGTCAGCATGTCCTTCAAGCTGCGGCAGCAGCACAGGACCGCGCAGTTCGCGTCCGCCTCGGCGGGCGCCGGGGCGTAGGAGGCGGCGCCGGATGAAACAGAGAGCCGTCCAGTTCGCCAGGGACCATGGGAGCGTGCTGATCTACGCCATCCTGTTCGTTGCGGCCTCCCTGGGCATCCGCAATTTCCCGACGGCGCAGAACCTGCTCAACGTGGTCAAGCAGGCGGCCGTCCCGGCGGTGGCGTGCATGGGCATGATGCTCGTGCTGACGACGGGGGGGATCGACCTGTCGCTGGGCTACACGCTGGGCCTGTGCTCCATCGCGCTGGGGCTCATGGCGTGCAAGGCCGGGATGCCCGCCTGGCAGTGCATCCCCCTGACGCTGCTGCTGGGGGCCCTCGTGGGGACCCTCAACGGTTCCATCATCCAGTTCCTGCGCGTCCCGGCTTTCATCGCGACCCTGGGCTCCGGCTATGTGCTCTTCGGGATCGCGCAGATCGTCGGCAAGGGCGACGCGTACATGCCCCTGCCCGCCGACCTGCAGGCCTTCGGGACATCCAGGCCGCTGCTCCCGCTTTTTGACCTGCTCCCGGACGCGGCGCGCGCGAACGACCTCCTCGGGAGGATCAGCAAGCTGCCCTCCTACGTGTTCATCTCAGCGGCTGCCGTTTTGGTCGTCTACCTGCTGCGCCACCGGACGGTGTACGGCCGCTCCCTGTCCGCCTTCGGCTTCAACGCGAAGACCGCGCGGCTCAGCGGCATCCGCACCGCGCGCCTGCATGTGCTGACCTACGCCCTGTGCTCCACGCTGGTCGCGCTGGCCTCGGTGCTGCTCACCATCCGCGTCGACTGCGCACAGAGCAACCTCGGCGGGGCCAACTACACCTTTGAGATCGTCACCTCCGCCGTCGTCGGCGGGACGAGCCTCTTTGGCGGGGTGTCCAGCGTGGTCAACAGCGTGTTCGGGGTGCTGATCACCAAGACGCTCGAAAACGGCATCAACCTGCTCGCCGTCAACTATTATCTCTATCAGCCGGCGATGGGGGTGGTGATCCTGCTGGCGATCATCCTGGAAAGCTACAAGAACAGGAAGCTGTAGGGAACGGAGGCAGCCGTGGGCAAGACGGTCCTGGAAATGAAGGGCATCACCAAGTACATCTTTGACGCCAACGGCATCGCCCTGCGCCACGCGACCGTCAAGATCCTCGACCGCGTGGACTTCGACTTGCGCGAGGGCGAGGTGCACATCCTCGTGGGGGAGAACGGGGCGGGCAAGACGACCCTCATGAAGGTGCTGGGGGGGATCATCCCGCCCGACGAGGGGGAGATGCTGCTCGACGGGAAGCCCATCCGGCCGAGGGACCCGAAGGAGGCGCAGGAGATGGGCATCAGCTTCGTGCACCAGGAGCTCAACCTCTGCGGCAACCTCAGCGTCGCCGACAACATCTTCATCGGGCGCGAGAAGAAAAAGCGCTGGTTCAAGGACAACCGGAGCATGAACGCGGAGGCCCGGCGCATGCTCAGGGAACTGGGCATCGACATCGAGCCTTCGACCCTCGTGCGCGAGCTGTCCACCGCGCAGCAGCAGATCGTGGAGATCGTGAAGATCTTAAGCTACGACTGCCGGATCATCATCATGGACGAGCCGACCTCCTCGCTGACCAAAAAAGAGATCGACATCCTGTTCTCCCTGATCAAAAAGCTGCGCGCGGGCGGCGTCAGCGTCATCTACATCTCGCACCGCATCGAGGAATTCGAGCAGGTGGGCGACCGGCTGAGCGTGCTGCGCGACGGCGCGTACGTCGGGACGCTCAGGCGGGAGGAATTCGCCGTCGACGCCATCGTCAGCATGATGGTCGGGCGGAAGCTCGGCGAGATGTACCGAAACCGGCACCGGCCCGGGGAGGACGTGGTGCTCGAGGTCCGGCGCCTGTCGCTTGAGCCGCACACGCGCCCCATCAGCATGACCGTCCGGGCGGGGGAGATCGTCGGCATGGGCGGGCTGGTCGGCGCCGGGAGGACCGAACTGGCCAAATCGGTCGTCGGCTGCCGGAAAAGCTTCGGCGGCGAGATCCGGTATCTGGGCCGCAGGGTCGGGCGCCCGGACCCCGCGCGGCTCAGCCGCGAGGGACTGATCTACCTTACCGAGGACCGAAAGGGCGAGGGGCTCATCCTGGACATGGGGGTCAAGGAGAACCTGAGCCTCGCCTCGCTGAACAGGCTGTTTCGGCGCTTCTTCATGTTTGGCAGGCGGGAGGAGGCGCTGGCGGGGGACATGGTGAAAAAGCTCAACATCGTCTGCAGGAGCGTCTCCCAGTGCATGAGGACCCTGTCGGGCGGCAACCAGCAGAAGGTGGTCCTGGGCAAGTGCCTGGCGACGGCGCCCAGGATGCTCATCCTGGACGAGCCGACGCGGGGCATCGACGTGGGCGCGAAGATGGAGATCTACCGCATGATCGACGAGATCGCCGCCGGCGGCGTCGCGGTCATGATGATCAGCTCCGACATGCCGGAGCTCATCGGCATGAGCGACCGCATCTACGTCATGAAGGACGGCGGGATCGTCAAGGAGATCACGCGCCGCGAAGACATGCGCCAGGAAAGCATCCTCGCCTACACCATCGGCACCGCCGGCTGACCGGGAGGGGCGCTTGACGGGCCGCGCCGTTTCGGCGGGCGCCGCCCCGGGTATATTCTCCCCGTCGGCGCGGGGGAGCGGAATTGGATGGGCGCGGATGCCGAAAGGGTCCTGCCGGGGAGGGACATGGGAGAGGTTCGCGGCCTGGTGTTCAGCGTTGAGGAGTTCGCTCTCTTCGACGGGCCAGGGATACGCAGCACGGTGTTTTTGAAGGGCTGCCCCCTGCGCTGCCGCTGGTGCCACAACCCGGAAGGCCTCCTGATGAAGCCCCAGCGGCGCGTGATGAAAAACCTGTGCAGAGGCTGCGGCGCCTGCGAGGCGGCCTGCCCGTCGCCCGGGGCCTGCCGGGCCTGCGGGGCCTGCGTCCCGGTCTGCCCGGCGCAGTGCATCCAGATCAGCGGCGAGTGGGTGACCGCGCGCGCGACGGCGGAAAAGCTGCTTCAAAACCGGCGGATCCTCGAGGCGAGCGGCGGCGGGGTCACGTTTTCGGGCGGGGAACCGCTCCTGCAGCCGGATTTCGTCCGGGCGGTCGTCGGGGAGCTGCAAGGGCTGCACGCCGCCATCGAGACCTGCGGCTACGCCCCGCCCGACGTCTTTGACGGCGTCATCGGGAGGCTGGACCTGGTGCTGTTTGACGTCAAGCACACTGACCCCGCGCTGCACAGGCGCTATACGGGCGTGGACAACGCGCCCATCCGTCGGAATCTCGAGGCCCTCAAGGCCTCCGGCGTCCCCTTCATCATCAGGGTCCCCCTGATCCCGGGCGTGAACGACAGCCCGGACAACATGCGGACAACGGCGGAATGGATCGGGGACGCGGAACATTGCCTCAGGGTGGAACTGCTTCCCTACCACAAAACGGCGGGCGCCAAATACAGCCAGCTCGGCATGGTTTTCAAGCCGGATTTCGATCCCGAACAGCCCCCGCGGGTGTACGCGGAACCGTTTTTAGAAACAGGCAGAGAGGTAAAGGTCTTATGACGGAGCGTATCAAGGCCCTGCATGCCCTGGTCACGTCGGGCACGCACAAGGCGCTGCGCCGGCCCCTGACGGACAAGCGCCGCGGGGAGCTGGCCGCGCGGATCCAGGACCCCGGGCTTTCGCTGGCAAGGCGGGCCGCGCTGCGCCTGAGGCTGATGCTTGAGGAGGAGCAGATCGTCATCCGCCCCGGGGAGATGATCCCGGGCCAGCGCACGATCCCCGGCTTCCCGGACATCTACGCCGAGGGAGAAAAGGAACGCCTGCAGGCGGGCAAGCACGTCCATGAGCAGGGCAGGGTCTGCAACCTGTCCAGCGACTGGGAGGGCGTCCTGCAGGAAGGGCTGCTGGGCCGCCGCGCGCGGGCGGAAAAGGCCCTTGCGGAAGGGCGCGGCGACGCGGACTTTCTCCTGGCCGCCGTCGAGACCATCGACGCGGTCATCGCGTACGCGGACCGCTACGGGCTGCCCGGCCTCTCCGGGGCCGTCCGCCACGGGGCGAAAGGCTACCTGGACGCGCTGCGGCTCTTCCGCATCCTGCACCTGAGCCTGTGGGCCTCCAACGTATACCACAACACCGTCGGGCGCTTCGACCAGTACCTGTGGCCCTATCTGCGGGAGGACCTGCGCGGGGGGCGGCTGGATGACGGCGGTGCGCTGGAACTGACGGAGGAATTCTTCCTCTCGTTCAACAGGGACTCGGACCTCTACACCGGGATGCAGCAGGGGGACAACGGGCAGAGCCTGATGCTCGGCGGCTGCGACGCCCGGGGCGCCTGCGCCGTCAATCCCCTGACGGGCCTGTGCCTGGACGCCTCTCTGGAGCTGCGCTGCATCGACCCGAAGATCAACCTGCGCGTCACGAAAGACACGCCGCTGGAGCTTTATGAAAAGTGCACGCTCCTGACCAAACAGGGCCTGGGCTTTCCCCAGTACGCCAACGACGACGTGGTCGTCCCGGCGCTTGCGCGGATGGGCTACAGCCTTGAGGACGCCAGGAACTACACCGTGGCGGCCTGCTGGGAGTTCATCATCCCCGGCGTGGCGATGGACATCCCCAACATCGGCGCCGTTTCCCTGGCTGGGGCGGTGGACAGGGTCATCCGGGAAAAGCTCCTGTCCTGCGGGGACTTCGCCGGACTGCTCGAAGGCGTGCGGGAGGAGATCGGGCGCCGCGCGCGGGAGACCGCGGAGGGCCTCAAGCCCCTGTGGATGGAGCCTGCGCCGTTCCAGAGCGTGCTGATGAGCGGCTGCCTCGACGAGGGCAGGGACATCAGCCTGGGCGCCCGCTACAACAACTACGGCTTCCACGGCACGGGCTTCGCCACCGCCGTGGACCAGCTCGCCGCGGTCGCGGACGCTGTGTACGGCAGGCAGGCCGTTCCGGCGGGGCGGCTGCTCGCGGCGCTTGAAGACAATTTTGAACAGGACACGGAGATCCTCCACCGGCTGCGCGTCCTCGCGCCCAAGCTTGGCCGGGACGCGGAGGCGGAGCCCCTGGCAGACTGGCTGCTTGAGACCTTCTCGCAGTCGCTCTCAGGCCTGGTCAACGAACGCGGCGGCATCATCCGGGCGGGCACAGGCTCGGCCATGTACTACCTCTGGCACGCCGCCGAGCTCGGCGCGACGGCGGATGGCCGCCGCGCCGGGGAACCCCTGTCGGCCAACTTTTCGCCCTCGCTGCAGCTGAGGGACGCGGGCCCCCTGTCCGTGGTCCGCGCGATGGCGCGCCCGGGGCTGTCCGGCGCGATGAACGGCGGGCCGCTGACCCTGGAGCTGCACGATACCGTGTTCCGCTCGGACGAGAGCGTCACGAAGGTCGCCCAGCTCGTGCGCGCCTTCATCGCCCTGGGGGGGCACCAGCTGCAGCTCAACGCCGTCAGCGGCGAAAAGCTGCGCGAGGCGCAGGCGGACCCCGAGGCGCACCGGGACCTGATCGTGCGCGTATGGGGATGGAGCGGGCATTTCGTGGCGCTGGACAAGGCCTACCAGGACCAGATCATCGCGCGCGCCTCCTACAGCCTCTAAGCTGTGCCGGACGCCCGGCCGGCGGTCCGGGAAACAAACAAAATACAGCGCGGCGGCCCCCGCGGGCGGGACGCGCCTTGACCCGGGCCGCGCGCGGTGGTAGCATGGCGAAAGTTCCAGCGGGCGCGGCGCGCCCCTGCAGTCGGACGAACCGGAGGGCAGCGCGGTGACGGAGAGGACCTTCTCGGGGAGCGGCGTCTTCAGCTTTATCTATTATTATTATACGGATAAGGCCTGCGCGCGCTTTGCTCAGGAAGGGAACCGGCAATCACTGCACCAGGGATAAAAGGGCCGGTCACAAAAGAGAAGCAAGCCCCGCAGCCGAAACGCTCCGGGGCTTTTCCTTCACCCTGACCGGGAGGAGAGGCGCCATGATCATCTTGCTCAAGAAGCATGCCAGCCGCGAGCAGATCGCCGTCCTGACCGGCATGCTCGGGGACCTGGGGCTCGACACGCACATCTCCATCGGCACGGGCCACACGATCATCGGCCTGGTGGGGGACACCTCCTTCGTAGACATGGAGATGCTCAAGGCCCTGGACATCGTGGAGACCGTCCAGCGCGTGCAGGAACCCTTCAAGAAGGCGAACCGGCGTTTCCACGAGGAGGACACGGCGGTCACGCTTGAAAACGGTACGAAGATCGGCGCGGGGAATTTCCAGGTGATCGCGGGCCCCTGCTCCATCGAGTCCGAGGAGCAGATCATCAGCGTCGCCTTATCCGTCAGGGAAGCGGGCGCCTCCATCCTCCGCGGCGGCGCCTTCAAGCCCCGCACCTCGCCCTACGCCTTCCAGGGCCTGCACGAGAACGGCATCATGCTGCTGCTGAAGGCCAAGCGGGAAACGGGGCTCCCCATCGTGACGGAGATCATGGACGCCGCCCACCTGGCGCTGTACGAGGAGGTGGACATCATCCAGGTCGGCGCGAGGAACATGCAGAACTTCGAGCTGCTCAAGCGCCTGGGACAGCTGCGCAG
>CAZLYF010000140.1:5481-8659 GCA_964563725.1 uncultured Oscillospiraceae bacterium | reverse complement strand
CAAGCAGGGGCTGATGTCGATGGGGCTGCAGGGGCACTGGCAGATCTTCTTCACGGGCGTCGTCGTCATCGGCGCCGTGCTTCTGGACCAGTACCGGCTGAAGAAAGCCGCGCAGGTTGTCAAAAGGGTTTGATTCTTCCGGCCTCCGGCCGTAAGATACACTACATCAAGGAGGGAAACCCATCATGAAGAAACTCGTGTCCCTGCTCCTGGTCCTCGTCCTGGCGCTCTCCGTGGTCTCTTCCCTTGCGGACGGCGAATACATCGCCCTCATCTCCAAAGGCTTCCAGCACCAGTTCTGGCAGACCGTGGCGGCCGGTTCCTTTGACGCCGCTGCGAAGTACAACGTGAACGTCACCTTTGACGGACCGCCTTCGGAGTCGGACATCAACATCCAGATCGACATGCTCAATGCCGCGCTGGCAAAGAACCCCGTCGCGCTGGGCCTTGCCGCGCTCGACACCGAGTCCGTGACCGAACAGCTTCTTGCCGCCAAGGACAAGGGTATCCCCGTGATCGGGTTCGACTCCGGCGTGCCCAACGCGCCCGAGGGGACGATCTGGTCCACCGCCTCCACCAACAACGAGTCTGCCGGCGCCGTCGCGGCCGAAGAGATGTTCGCGATCGAATCGATCGCCGCGAAGATCGCGGCGGCCACGCCTGAAGCCCCCGTCATGATCAGCTGCTTCTCGCAGGACGCCACGTCCGCGTCCGTCGTCGGACGCACCGTCGGCTTCCTCGGCAAAATGACGGAACTGCTCGAGGCCGTGCACCCCGGCGCCGTGGCGATCACGGGCCATGACAAGTACAACGCCGCCAGCGCGAACCCCGCGGCCGTCACGATCAACGTGACCGTCCCCGCATCCACCAGCCCGACCGATTGCCAGACCTCGGGGCAGGGCATCCTGCAGATGGAGAACCTGATCGCGATCTTCTGTTCAAATGAGGCGTCTGTCGGCGGGATCCTTGCGGCCACCACCGACGGGTCGGATTTGGATCGCGCCAACGGCAAGTACAAGGACCTGATCGTGATCGGCTTTGACGCGGGCGCGAATCAGAAAGCTGCTGTCAGGAACCAGTGGTTCTACGGCTCCGTGACCCAGGATCCCTACATGATCGGATACTACGCGGTCGAACTGGCCGTCAAGGCCTTCAAGGGCGAGAGCATTGAACCCATCGTCGATACCGGCTGCCAGTTCTACACCTACGAGAACATCGACGACGCGAAGATTGCCCCGCTGCTCTACGACTGACCTTCCGGCCTTCTGACCGGCGATGACCGAACAAGCCGCCCCCGGACGATCCGGGGGCGGCTTTCTGACGGGAGGGTCCGCAGGCCAGGCTCCGTCCGCCTTCAGGCTCCGGCTGCCCGCGCGCCGTTCTCCGGCGCTGCCTTCAGCGCCTCGGCCTTCGCCTGCGCCTCCTTCAGGGGAAGGCAGACGGTGATGCGCGTCCCCACGCCCTTGCGCGAGACGACCTCGAAATAGCCCCCGTGCCCGTCCACGATCCACCGGGCGATGGACAGGCCTAGCCCCGTGCCGCCCGACTGGCGCGTTCGGGCGGGATCGGCCCTGAAAAAGCGCTCGAAGATATGGGGGATGTCCTTCTGCGCGATGCCTTCGCCGTTGTCCTGCACGGAAAAACAGGGGATGCCCTGCGCCTCCGCAAAGCATCGGAGGGTCACGGGAGACCCTTTCGGGGAGTAGTTCCTTGCGTTGTCGCACAGGATCCGCGCGGTCTGCTTCAGCAGGGACGCGTCGCCCAGCGCGGGCACTTCCCCTGCCGCCTGGAAGCGCCACAGGTGCCCGTCGTCGATCATGTCGTATTCCTCGAACACCTCCCGCATCATCGCGGAGAGGTCAAGGGGAGCGAAGGCGAGCTGGTTCCTGCCCGCGTCGCCCCGCGCCAGGAACAGCAGCTGTTCGACGAGTTTCTGCATGTGGTCCGTTTCCGTCCGGATGGCCGCGATGCCCTCGGTGAGCACCTTTTCGTCGTGCTTGCCCCAGCGGTCCAGCATGCCCGCGTAGCCCTGGATGACGGAGATGGGGGTGCGCAGCTCGTGGGAGGCGTCGGAGACGAAGCGGATCTGCTGGCGGTAGGAATCGTGCATGCGCGAAAGCAGGCTGTTGACCGCTTCCTCCAGCCCCTGCAGGTCCCTGTCCCCGGTTTGCAGCCGGGCGTCCGGGGAGCTCGGGCTGATCTGGGAGATCGCGTTCTCCAGGTCGTGGTATTTCTGCCCGTCGATGCGTTCGCTGAGCATCTGCCGGGCCGCGTCTGCCATTTTATACAGCGGGTCCAGCAGGCGCTTCGTCCGCTTCCTGCCCGCGCCGTACTGGGCGAGCAGCATCACCGCCTCAAAGGCGGCCGCGACAATGGACAGGTCGAACAGCAGCCGCAGGTAGGCCCCCGCCGGGACGCGGGCGGCTTCCCCGCCGTCGAGGGATACGACATACACGACGGTCGAAAGCGTGGCAGGGAAGTTTCCCGCGTCGGCCCATTCCAGGCTCCGGCTCAGCGCCGGTTTCCACGCCTCCCCGTACTGGTGCTTTTCGACCGTGTAGCACCAGGCCCCGAGGGCCAGGACCAGCGCGAGCGCGTTGATGGCCAGCGCCGTCAAAGCCATCCGCAGTAAAAAGGAGCGGTTGACCCGCCTGGCGATGGAGGTCATGCGCCGGTGCTCGCTCATCCTCCGCCTCCCGGGCGCAGGGTGTAGCCCACGCCGCGGACCGTATGGATCAGCTTGACGCCGTGCGCGTCGTCGATCTTCGCGCGCAGATAGCGGATGTACACGTCGACGACGTTCGTTTCGCCGACGTAGTCAAAGCCCCATACCTTCTCCATCAGCATGTCCCGCGTGAGCACGATGGACGGGTTTTCCATCAGGACCTGCAGCAGGGAAAACTCGCGGCCGGTCAGCTCGATCTCGCTTCCGTCGAGGGATACGGTGCGCCTGGCGACGTCCATGCGCAGCGGGCCCGCCGTCAGGGCCTGGGCGGCGGCGGACTGCTTCTTGCGCAGCGCGGTCCGGATGCGCGCCAGGAGCTCCTCGATGGAAAAGGGCTTGGTGACGTAGTCGTCCGCGCCCATGTCAAGCCCGGTCACCTTGTCCATGACCGCGTCGCGGGCCGTGAGCATGATCACCGGGACGTCCGAGGACTTGCGCAGCCGCCGGAGCACT
>CAZLYF010000140.1:3693-5471 GCA_964563725.1 uncultured Oscillospiraceae bacterium | reverse complement strand
CACTTCCATGCCATTGAGCCCGGGCAGCATGATGTCCAGCAGCAGCAGGTCGTAGCCGCCCTTTTCGGCCATCTCCAGCCCCGTGCGCCCGTCCTGCGCCTTGTCGACGGCATAGCCCTCGTGGGTCAGCTCAAGCTCCACAAAGCGGGAGATCTTCGGTTCGTCTTCCACCAGGAGGATCTTCTGCATCTTTGCCGTCCCCTTCCGCGAGAAAAGGCCGGGGCGCGAAGGCAGGCCTTCGCGCCGTACGGCCGGGACCCCTTATTCCACGGTGCCGGAAGCGTCGTCATGGTGGGCGCTCCCCGCGACGCCGCTGCGGATGTTCTCCGCGGCCTGCGCCGCCTTGTCCATCGCCTTGTTGACCGCGTCGGCCGCCTTGGCGCCCTTGAGGGAGTAGCGCAGGCCGAAGAAGAGGCCGACGACGAGCAGGACGAGGGAGAACCAGAACGTGAAGAGCAGCAGCAGGACCATCGCGGTCATCGGGAGGCTGAAGACGACCTTGTCGTGCTTGCGGACTTCGAAGTCGATCCTGTTGCCCCGGTTGACCAGGCTCGCGACCGCCTCCAGCAGCCTGCGGAAGAAGCCTTTCGCGGCCTGCGCGCCGTCTTCCCTGCGGGGCTGCGGTTCCTTTTTCGTGGTGAAGCCCTCTTTGGCTTCGGGTTTGATCCTGCCTTCGCCTTCCAGCAGGACCAGCGCGTCCAGCAGGTCCCAGTCAGCGGCCTCCAGCGCCCGTTTCGCGTCCTCGTAGGAGACGTTCGCTTTCGCGCGCAGCTTTTCCACCATCTCGAAATGATCCATCGCTCTTTCCTCCTTGGGTTTCTGTCCTTCGGGACGCGATGAGCATAGCGCGCGAAGATTACAGATACAGGCGGCGGACATTAGAAACGCATTGGAAAGGGGTGAATTTTTTCACGGGTCCCGCGCGCCGGAGAATGCCCGGATGAGAATCGGCCAATGCCGGCCGTCCCGGCATTGGCCGATCCCGCTGTCCGGCGGGGCACTGTGCCGGATCCGTCAGTTCAGCATCGACCGTTCGACGAAGCCCCGCGCAGGCATCCCGTTGTCGAAGCCGGGGACCTCGACGTAAGCCCAGAAGTCGTTGTCGGCCATGTGGGCAAGCACGTAGACCTGGTCTCCCTTTTTCAGCTTGCCCAGGACGCCCTCCTCGGCGTTGTTGACCGGGTCGTCGGTGAGGGAGGTGTTGCCGGTCACCGCCATCTCCGTGGAACCGAGGACCAGTTCGGGAACGGCCGCGGCGGGGAAGGCTGCCTGTTCGACATACCCGATGCGGTACCCGCCCTCGTAGGGGGCGTAGCCGATCATCAGGAAGCCCCCCTGCGAGCCGTAGAGCTCGCAGCTGCCGGCGCCGACGGTGGCGTCGCCGCCTGCCCTGAAGTAGGCGCTTCCCGGTCCGGTGTACACCGGGTAACTGCCCTCGGCCAGGACGGCCGGCTGCGGAAGAGGCAGCAGGCTGAAGACGGGCAACGGCGTGGGCTCGGGCGTGGGCTCGGGCGTCGGCTCCGGGGTCGGCTCGGGCGTGGGTTCAGGGGTCGGCTCGGGCGTCGGCTCGGGCGTGGGCTCGGGCGTGGGTTCAGGCGTGGGCTCGGGCGTAGGTTCGGGGGTCGGCTCCGGGGTCGGCTCTGGCGTCGGGGCTTCCGTCGGGGCTTCCGTCGGGGCTTCCGTCGGGGCTTCCGTTGGGGTTTCCGTCGGAGCCTCTGTCGGGGCCTCTGTCGGGGCCTCTGTCGGGGCCTCTGTCGGGGCCTCTGTCGGGGCCTCTG
>CAZLYF010000140.1:0-3593 GCA_964563725.1 uncultured Oscillospiraceae bacterium | reverse complement strand
TCGGGGCTTCCGTTGGGGCTACCGTCGGGGCTTCTGTCGGGGCTTCCGTTGGGGCTTCTGTCGGGGCAACCGTTGGGGCCTCCGTTGGGGCCTCTGTCGGGGCCTCTGTCGGGGCCTCCGTTGGGGCTACCGTTGGGGCCTCCGTCGGAGCCTCTGTCGGGGCTTCCGTTGGAGGTGCGGTAGGGGACTCTGTTGGGGCTATGGTTGGGGAAATGGTCGGGGCAGCTGTCGGGACAGGGGTGGGCGTCGGCGTCGGAGTCGGCGTCGGTGTCGGCGTCGGTGTCGGCGTCGGGATCGCTGTCGGGACAGGGGTGGGCGTCGCTGTCGGCGCCGGCGCCTGGTAGGTGAAGGTGACGGAGGCGGGCGTGGCGACGCCGGAAGCGGACACGTTGACGACAACGCTGCGCGGCGAGATGAGCGCGTATCCCGGCGGGACCCTGCCGTCCACCGCGTAGATGACGCTGGCCTGGCCCGCGACGCAGGGCACATAATCAATGTAGAGCACGGGGCCGCCTGAGGCCGTGTAATAGACGGGCACGGTCACGGTGACCGGCTGCGGGGTCGGCGTCACGGCGGGCGGCCTGTAGGTGAAGATGACGGAATCCGGGGATGCCACGCCCTGCGCGGACACGGTCACGGGGACGTTTCGCTGGCTGATGAGGACGTACCCGGCCGGCGCCAGCTCGTCCCTGGCGCGGACGGTGGTGGTGCCCTGCTGCAGGAGGACCTGGTCCGTCGCGAGGCGGACGCCCGTGGTGCTGTAGTAGTGCACGGGGACCTGAACCGTCACGGCCTGCGGCTCCGGGGTGGGGGTCACGTCGACGGGCGCGAACACGACGTTCGGGTCGTAGTAAAGCCTTGTAAGCGTTTTCGGGCCGGCGATGCCGTCGACGGACAGATCGTTGTAATACTGGAAACGTTCCACGGCCCGGCGCGTCTGCTGGCCGAAGATCCCGTCCACTTTTCCGGTCAGGTAGCCCAGCTCGCTGAGCCTCAGCTGCAGGATCCTGACGTTTTCGCCCCGGTCGCCCGTGTAGAGCGTCGTCAGGTTCATGGGCGTCGGCGTCGGCGCGGCCGTCGGCTCAAAGTACGGCGTCGGGACCAGGGTCGGGATGGGCGTCGGCGTCATGAAGCCCGTGGGGAACGGCGTCAGGGAGGGGGACATCTGAACGGAAGAAGAAAACAGCACGGTCATGTAGACCAGGATGACTTTCAGAAGATCCATCGCGCTCACCCCTCAGCGTATTTGGTCAGACGCCCATACAACGGGACATCGATGCCGATCCCTGCGGTTTCCGGCAATAGGCTACAGGTCGACAAACTTTGAAAATTCCGGCAGGATGCCGATCCCGTCGGGATAGTGCGCGGCAAACTGCGGAACGGCGTGGCTGGGGAAGGAATTGCCTTCGATCAGCGTCGGCCCGGCCGCGGTCAGCGCCACATCCCAGGCGATATACCTGACCTGCGGCACGACGCGCATCGCCTCCAGGCACAGGTCTTTGGCCTCCTCAAAATACGGCAGCTGAAAGCCCCGGACAACGGTCCCGGTCAGCGGGTGTTTTTCATACACGTTGCCCTGCTTGTCCGCGGCGGGGGTCATCAGTTTCCCGCTCCCGAGATCGACGCGGGCCGCCATGCCGCCGGTGTCCACGTTGTCCATCACCTTGCCGTTGCCGATGCGCAGGAACGCGTACACGATCCCTTCCGCCTTTGTCCCCAGGATCGTCGCGATGCGGACGGTGTTCACGGAGTCCGGATGGAGCTCGGCCATCTTCGGATGCTGGACCACCGTCTCTTCCAGGATCGCGTCGCCCATGGAGCGAACTTTCTGGAAGAAGCTTTCGCCGGTCTCCCAGTCGGGCGAGGAAAACCTGAGGATCCCCTGGCCGCTGGAGCCCTCGAGGGGCTTGGCGAACACCGATCCCTTGCCCTCAAGGAAACGCCTGAGCGCCTCCCGCGTCAGGGACTTGTCCGCGCGGAGCCAGTCCCTTTGGACCCATTTGGCAAAGGCCGCGTTGAACTCGCTCTTGTCGTCGAAGACATGCCAGTAGGCCTTGTCGTTGAGGTCGTGGACGAGCCGGTTGTTGATCCCGCGGGTGATCACGCTGCGGCGCTGCGCTTCGTTCAGGCGGTACATCTGCGCGATCTTGTAGTCCATGTAGCCGGCGTTGTAGCGTACTGCGCAGCGCAGCATGTCTGAAAGCAGCCAGGCCCTGCCTTTGCCCGCGCCCGCCCTCAGCTGCGAAGCCGTCGCCCACATCCTGCGGTAGTCAAGCTTGCCCAGGCGCTTCAGCAGATAGGAGATCCTGCCCATATCCATCCCTACACGTTGAACCTGAAAAGGGTCACGTCCCCGTCCTGCATCACATATTCCTTGCCTTCGCTGCGGACCAGGCCCTTTTCGCGGCACAGGGCCATGCTGCCCAGCGTGACGAGGGTCTCGAAGGGCACGATCTCCGCGCGGATGAAGCCGCGCTCGAAATCGGTGTGGATCTTCCCCGCTGCCTGCGGCGCCCGGGTCCCCTTGCGGATGGTCCAGGCCCGGCACTCGTCCTCGCCCGAGGTCAGGAAGGAGATCAGGCCCAGGAGGCGGTAGCAGGACTTCACCAGCCGGTCCAGCCCGCTTTCCCCGATGTTGAGCTCCTTGAGGAACTGCCCCTTCTCCTCCTTGTCGAGGCCGGCGATCTCCTGCTCGATCCGCGCGCTGATGGCCAGCGATTCGGCGCCTTCTCTGAGCGCGATGCCGCGCACGACCCTGGCGAACGGGATCGCGTCCATGTCCTTCCCGAGGTCCGCCTCCGCGATGTTGGCCGCGTAGATCACGGGCTTCGTCGTCAGCAGGAACCAGCTTTTGACGATGTCCTGCTCCACTTCGTCCAGGGCGAAGGTTCGGGCGGGCAGGCCCTGTTCCAGGTGGGCCGACAGCCTGGCTGCGGTTTCCGCCTCCTTCGCGTACTTCTTCTCGCCCGTCTTGATCAGTTTGGACGCCTTGTCCCCGCGGCGCTGCACCGTGTCCAGGTCCGCCAGGACCAGTTCCAGGTTGACGATCTCGATGTCGCGCGCGGGATCGACGCCCCCTTCCACATGCGCGACGTTCCCGTCCTCAAAGCAGCGGACCACGTGCACGATGGCGTCCACTTCCCGGATGTGCGAAAGGAACTTGTTGCCCAGCCCCTCGCCCTTGCTCGCGCCTTTCACGAGCCCGGCGATATCCACAAACTCGATGGCGGCCGGCGTGGTCTTTTTGGGATGGTACATCCTGGCAAGCGCCTCGACGCGCTCGTCTGGCACGCTGACCACGCCCGTATTGGGCTCGATGGTGCAGAAGGGGTAATTTTCCGCCGCGGCGCCGGCGTTGGTGATCGCGTTGAAGAGGGTGCTTTTCCCCACGTTCGGAAGGCCGATGACCCCCAGTTTCATGTAAATGGTCTCCTTGCAGCACAAGTTCGGGGGCATTATACGCCCTGCGGCCGCGCGCTGGCAAACCGTCCCGCGCGCCGGGGACGGGGCGCGATTGGTTGTTGACAGCGTATTTGGATTGTGCTACCATGCCTCCCTGTCAGCAGGGATGGCTTCCTTCGGGAATCCTCCGC
>CAZLYF010000139.1:0-8698 GCA_964563725.1 uncultured Oscillospiraceae bacterium | reverse complement strand
TGTCCTGTGCGGCTATTCCTTCGCGCGGCTGTATTTCAGGGGGCGCTCCTTCGTGTTCGGGCTTTGCATCGCCTCGCTGCTGCTCCCTTCCATCGTGACGCTTATCCCGCTGTATGTGGGATGGGTGCGCCTGCTGGGGCTGGGGGGCACCTTCTGGCCGCTCATCCTCCCCTACCTGACGGGCGGCGGCGCTTTCAACATCTTCCTCATCCGCCAGTTCATCATGACCATTCCCCGGGAACTGGATGAGGCCGCCAAGATCGACGGCGCCGGCAGTTTCCGCATCCTGGCGCAGATCCTCGTGCCCTCCATCATGCCGGCCATCATCGTGGTGGCTCTGTTCATCTTCATCGGCATCTGGAACGACGTGCTGCTCCAGACCGTCTACATTTCGGATCCCGAGATGTATACCATCGCGCTCGGGCTGAAAAAGTTCTCCGGTTCCTACGGCACCGACTGGAAACTCGCGATGGCTTCCACCGTGCTGTCCATCCTGCCGGGGATCTTCATCTATCTTGTCGGCCAGAAATACTTCGTGGAAGGCATCGTGATGACGGGCTTGAAAAACTAAGCCGTGGGCGCCCCGGCCTGCCGGAGGCGCGATCCCCGCCCCACTGCCGGTCTCGGCACAGATTCGTCGCCCGTCTGTTTTCCGTCCCCGCCCAGCAGGCGGAAGGCCTTTCTGCAGGCGAGGAAGTTGCCGTCGCTCATGCCCATGCAGCCGTATTCCTCCGTATAGCCGATGAACCCGCCCTCCGGCGCGCCCAGCAGGGCGTGCATCCGGGCGGCTTCATGGAGGATTTCCTCTTCCGTACCGGAGATGGAGGTGGTCTGGTAGCTCAGCGGGACCAGGAAGGCCTGGCTGCCGCGGAGCAAAGCGCCCACCTTCTCAAGGTCCACCACGTTGGGCTGCGCGATGTTGATCACGTCGACGCCGATCTCGTGAAGATACGGGATGATGTCCGTGAAATTGCCGCAGCTGTGGAACCAAAGCTGCATGTGGTGCGCGTGGCAGCAGTCCGCCAGATCCTTGTACAGGGACAGGAAGAGCTCTCTCCACATCCCTGGCGAGATGATCATGCCCCGCTGGGTGCCCCAGTCGTCGCCCAGGTGGTAGCCGTCGAAGCCAGCTTCCGCGCAGGCACGGATGAGTCGCTTTTCCCAATCGAAGACGCCCCGAAGAAACCGGAGCGCGCGGGCGTCCCGAAGGGCAAAATCCGTCATGGCGTTCTCAAACCCGCGCAGGAAGCTGTAGGTGGTGAAGCCGTTGATGACGGCCATGCCGAGGCGGTAATACCCCTCCGAGCGCTCCATCCACCTCTTCAGGCCCGCGAAGCGCTTCTTCAGGTTCATGGGTGGGAAACGGTAGGCGGCGGCGCCGTCCAGGTCCTCCACGACGGCTTCTGTAGGCTGGCCCATGGTGCCATCCTCCAGGTCGCGCCACAGGTAGCCCCACTCGCTCCTGCTGCCCCCGCGCCAGGAGCTGGAGTCCCCGACGTCTTCAAAAACGCGCAGGTCATACTTGAGCACGTCGCCCTCAGCCTCATCCCGGTTGATGTTCCATACGGGGACGCGGTCGGGGCCCTGGAAACGGATGGCGCGCAGGACACGTTCACGGCTCGTCATGCTTTCAATGCCTCACAACTCGCTGCGGTCGATGAGCTCCTGCTGCTGCTCCGGGGAGAGAGAGACGAAGTAGGCGCTGTAGCCCACGACGCGCACCAGGAGGTTGCGGTGCTTCTCCGGGTGCAGCCGGGCGTCCTCCAGGGTTTCCCTGCCGATGACGTTGACCTGCACGTGCATGCCGCCCTTTGCGAAATAGCCTTCGATGAGCCCCTTGAGCAGCAGGTGCCCCTCCGGGCCCGCGAACAGACGGGGCTGGAACTTGACGTTCATCCCGCCGGAAGGGGTTTGCGACAGGGGCAGCTTCGCGGCCGAGTTGAACAGGGCGGTCGGGCCTTGAGCGTCCGTACCGTACACGGGGGACTGGCTCTCGCTCAGGTCCTCGCCGGCAAAGCGCCCGTCCGCTGAGGCGGCGCACTTCTTCCCGAAGGCCCGGTGGTGCCACAGCGAGTAGACGCTGGGATAGAGCTTCCTGCCCGTCGCTGTCGGGGAGGCCTTTTCGAGTTCCTCGAAAAACAGCTCCGCCAGCCTGGCTGCGACTGCGTCCACCTCGTCGCAGTCGTTGCCGAATTTGGGGAACTTCCTTGCCGCCTGAAGCCGCACCAGCTCCTCCCCCGCCCAGTTGCGCTTCAGCAGCCGGACAAACTCCGGCAGGGTGAACCGTTTCTCCTCGAACACCAGGCGATTGAGCGCGTACAGGGAGTTCGCCGCCGTCGCAAGCCCGGAGGCATGGCAGTTGATGTGCTTTTGATAGCTGCCCGCAGCGTTCATGCTGGACGCCGCCGCGACGCAGCCGCTCATCAGAACGGACTCGTAGCCGAAGGGCTTGAGCTCCATCCAGTAGCGGTCGCTGCGTTCCACGTGCCGGAGGGTCTTCGCGATCCCGTCGGCCATCTGCGCGCGCAGCGCGTCCCAGACCTCTTCCATGCTTTGCAGCCTGTGCGGATCGGGCGTGACGCAGCCCTGCACGGTGCCGGTCAGCATGCAGGCGCCGGAATTGAGCGCGTACTCCAGGTATTTGGGGAGACAGTGCCAGGCTTCGCGCAGTTCGTCCTCCAAGCCCGGCAGGCAGCTGTTGTTGCAGCCGTAATGGCAGTAGCCGGCTGTGCGCTCCTGCGACACGCCGGCACGCGTCAGCGCCGCCTTGACCGTGTCGTCGCAAAAGAAGCTCGGGTAGCCCAAGCCCTCGGCCGCGATGCGGCAGGCGCGATCCATCAGGGCGGGGTCGATCCCCCTGTGCCAGCGGACATTGACGGTGGGCTGCTTGAGCTTCAGGGCGTCGATGGCGTCAAGGATCATGAAGGAGAGTTCGTTGCTGTTGTCCCTGCCGTCCGCGCCGGCGCCGGCGATCATGACGTACTGCAGGCTGTTGACGCACAGGCTCCGTTTGGGGCGGTAGGCCTCCCAGCCGTAGCCGATGATCTCGTTGGATTTGAGGAACAGGCACTGCAGGATCTCTTCCGCGCCCTCGCGCGTCAGCCTGCCCGCAGCCAGGTCGCGCGTATAGTACGGATACAGGTACTGGTCCATTCTGCCGTAGCCATAGTCCCGCGCGCCGCAGACCGCGTGCAGGATGAGCATGTTGAACCAAATAAGCTGCGCCGCGGCGCAAAAGGTTTCGGCCCCGCGCTCCGCAACGGAGCGGCAGTTGTCGGCGATGGCCAGCAGGCGCTCCTTGTCCTCCGAGCCAGCCTCCCATGAGAGGGCTTCGGCTTGCTCAGCGTAACGGAGGATGAAGGCGGACACGGCGGCGCAGGCCGTCCGCGCGTTTTCAAGGAAGGCCCTCTGTTCGCCGCTCAGGCCGCTTTCGCGGCTTTTCGCGTCGATCTCCTCCCGGATGCCGCCCAGGCCCAGCTTCAGCAGCCTTTCCCAATCCGGGATGCAGTGGCCATAGGAGTTCAGCCAGTCCGGCGCGAAGCGCTCGTCCGGGTCCGTGATCTCGATGATGCCCAGCGGGTCGAAGGAAAACAGATGGGTAGCCTTGAAGTTGTGGCGTTCGCAGGCGTCCCGGAAGAAGCTTTCTTCCTCCGGCGTCAGGAGCTTTTCCGGCACCAGGCCGGCAATCAGCTCTCCCTCCCGCACGTCGACCGTCATGTGCTCCAGCACGTGCCGGAAGCTCTGCGCGTATTTGGCGCCATTATCCAGATGCCGGTATCTCTCCTCGGCTTCCAGTAAAAGCGTCACGCGCTCCAGGAACACCGCCTTATCGTCCATCCGCTCGACTTGATTTTTCAGGAACCTGACGCGCTCCGTCATATCGCACCGCCTGTTTCGGCCAAAGGGACCGGGCAGGGTCTCCGGACATACGCCTCGCCCGTAGCCGCGGACACTAACGGCATCATATCCCGGCAGTCCTAAGATGGCAACCGGGGCGCGTGCGGCGTAACAGCAGCACCCTACATGACAAAGACCCGCGTCAGTTCTTCAACCCGCACGCTGATCTGATCCCGAAGCGCTCGGACCTGCCGCAGGATCTCCTCGTCCGTTCCGCTAAAGCCTGCGGGATCCAGAAAGCTCCAGGTGAGCGTAGCCAGCGCCGAGGGAAAAATCGGGCATTGTTGTCCCAAAGCCTGGTCACACACCTTGATCACCAGGTCGTACTTTCGCTGCTGTTTGAACAAATCAAAGACCCCTTTGACTTTGTTTGCCGAGATGTCATAGCCGATTTCCGCCATCGCTCGTATCACATAGGGATTGATGCCATTTAGCGGCTGCAAACCGGCGCTTTCCGCCTGAAAGCGGCCTTCGCCTAGACGGTTCAGGAATGCTTCGGCCATCTGGCTGCGGGCAGCGTTATGCACACACACGAACAACACCTTGAACATAGGACCCCCTGATCATGACCGGCGCTGCGCCACCTATTGCGCAGTCTTTTTTGCCAGCCGCTCTTTAAGCGCCAGTATTTTCTCCTCGATCAGTTTCGCGGTCCTGACGAACTCTTCGTCGCTTTTTCCGCTCGGGTCGTCAATGCCCCAGTCTTCACGGAACCTTGACGGCAGGTAGGGGCAATGTACGTTGCAGCCCATGGTGACGACGCCGTCGACCGGTGGAAGCTCTCCAATCAGCTTCGAGCGCTGCGTCTTTTCCATATCAATGCCATACAGCTGTTTCATGATCCGCACGGCGTCCCGGTCGATTCGGGGCCGGATTTCCGTCCCCGCGGAATAACTGTCGAACACGTCCGCCGCGAGCCGCTTTCCCTGCGCTTCAGCGATCTGGCTGCGACAGGAATTATGGACGCAGATGAAGGCGACCTTTGGTTTATCCATTCTGCTCCTGCCAGGCGGGGAAGGCGACGGTGACCGTCGTGCCCTCCCCCGGCCTGCTCCTTAACGTGATCTTCCCGTGATGGTACTCCGCGGCGTGCTTGACGATGGACAGGCCCAGCCCCGTCCCGCCGGTCGCCTTTGAGCGGCTGGCATCCGTGCGGTAAAAGCGCTCGAATACCCGGGCGTGGTGCTCCGGCGCGATGCCGATGCCGGTGTCCGTCACCGTCAGCACGGCCTGCGCCCCGCCCTTGACGCCGACCTCGACGGAACCGGATTCGTTGTTGTATTTGATCGCGTTGTCGACCAGGTTGTAGCACAGCTCGTCCAGCAGCGTCCTGTCCCCCGGGATGAAAGCTTCCTCGCCCGAGAAACTCAGGCGGACCTTTTTCTCCTCCGCGGAGAGTTCCAGCGACTCGCAGGCCTCCTTTGCGACGTCGCGCAGGCTGACCTTCTCCCGTTTTCCATTCACATATCCTTCATCCAGCCTGGACAGGCGCAGGATGTCCTCCATCAGGTTGATCATCCGGCTGCTCTCCCTGTGGATGAGGTGATAAAACTGCTGCAGGTCCTCCTGTTTGACCATGCCGTTCTCCAGCATCTCGGCGTAGCCCAGGATGGTGGTCAGAGGTGTGCGCAGTTCATGGGACACATTCGCCGTGAACTGCTTGCGCATGGCTTCGCCCTGCATTTTTTCAGTCTGGTCGCTGAACAGCAGCACCGCGCCGCGCCTGTTCTCAAGGCGGCTGGCGGAAAGCGCGTAACTCCTCCCGTTTTTTTCAAGCCTGCCTTCCGCGCTCCCCGAAGAGCGCATCCTGTCAAGCAGGTCAAGGACTTCTGTGCTGCGGTCAATCTCCCGCAGGTTTCGCCCCAGGGTATTGCCGCTTTCCACGCCCAGCATCGAACACGCGCTGGGGTTGATGAGGATGACCTCGTCCTTGGGTCCCAGCGCAATGAACCCCTCGTGCATCCCGCCAAGAAGGGCGTCCAGTTCCTGCTGCCTGGCCTCCATCGCTTCCATCTGCGCGCGGTTGAGCCTGTTCTGCGCGTCGATGCGCCGGACGAGCGGCAGCAGTTCCTCCGACACCCGGGCGTCCTCGGGGTGGTCCAGGTCGATGGAGAGGAGGGGCTTCAGGAGCCTGACGCTGTAACAGTTGATCGCCGGCAGGCTCAGGAGGACGAGCCCGATGATCCCCAGGATGACAAAGGGCGCGATGCCCGAATAGATCCTGCGGGCCAGCTGCTCGGGCGCCGCCAGGCGCAGAATGCTGCCGTCCTCCAGCCGCTGGGCGACATAGACAGTCTGCGCCCGGAGGGTATCCGAATAGCGCACCGACTTCCCGGTGCCGGTCTCCAGCGCCTGCCGGACCTCGGGCCTGTCGAGATGGTTTTCCATCCTGTCGCTGACCCAGTTGTCAAACAGCACTGTCCCGTCAGGCCTGATCAGGGTCACCCGCGACAGGCTCACCAAACTGCTCAAAGCCTGCGTCGTCCCGAGTGTTTTCATCCGGCTCCTGACCAGCTGCGCCTCCTCCGTCAGGCGGCTTGAGAGCTGGTCAAGGGACACCGCGCGGACGATACCGGCCGTCAGCAGCGACGCAAGCGCACCAAAGACGATGACAAAAACGGCCACACCCATGAAGATCCGTTTTCTCATGCCCCAGGCTCCTTCACGCCGCCCGCGAAGCCGTCCGTCAGACGGTAACCGGCGCCGCGACGGGTCTCGATCATCCCGGAGGCCCCACCAAGCTTCACGCGCAGGGTGCGCACATGCATGTCCACCGTACGGGTATCGCCGGGATAGTCGGTGTCCCATACCCTGCTCATCAGCTGCTCCCTGGTGAACACGACTCCCGGTTTGCTCATGAGGCAATGCAGCAGCCTGAACTCCTTGTTGGTCAGGTTGACCAAAGCGCCGTTCACGGTGGCTTCCTGGCGGCCGGTATCCAGACACAGCGGTCCGACGGTCAGCTTTTCGATCTCATCCTTCCCTTCGCTGCGGCGCAGCACCGCGCGGATGCGGGAAAGCAGCTCCATGACCCCGAAAGGCTTGACGATATAATCGTCGGCGCCCGCGTCCAGGGAGCGCACCTTGTCAAGTTCCGCGTCCCTGGCAGTGAGCATGATGACGGGGATCTGCCTGGTCCGCTCGTCAGCCCTGATCTGTTTGAGCAGCTCCGCGCCGCTGACGCCCGGCAGCATCTCGTCCAGCAGGAGCAACCGGGGCAGCCTCTCTTTCATGGCTTTTTGAAAGGAACGCCCCTCGGCAAAACCCTCCGCCTCGTAGCCAGCCTGCCTGAGCACATACAGCACCAGGTCGCGGATGGCCTGGTCGTCTTCCACGGAGTAAATCAAGAGAGCCTCTCCCCTTTGTACTCGCCGGTCACGGCAAACTCCACCCACTCGGCGATGTTGACCGCGTGGTCCGCGCTGCGCTCAAAGTACTTGGCGATCATCAGCATGTCCAGCAGCTGCATGCCGTTGAGGCTGGTTCCCATGGAACAGGAGGCGTTGATCTGGCTGATCAGATCCACTTTCACCTGCGTGAACAGCCCATCCACGACATCGTCTTCCGCTACCACTTCACGCGCGAGAAGGAGGTCGCGCGCCACGTAGGCGTCGATGGCCATGTGCACCATTTTTGCCGTTTCCAGTGCCATGGGCTGCAGGTGTTCCGGAAGCGGGAGAAGCTCGCCGTCAAGCGGCATCGTCAGGATCTCCGCGATGTCCGCCGCCTGGTCGCCGATGCGTTCCATATCGGTGATCATCTTCAGCGCCGCCGAGATGACCCGCAGGTCCCGGGCGACCGGCTGCTGCATCAGGATCATCCTCAGGCACAGGGCCTCGATCTCGCGCTCCTTGCGCCCTACCTCCGCGTCTTTTCCGATCAGCGCGCGGGCGGTCTCCCGGTCGCGCGAGAGGAGCAGTTCCCCGGCGGTCTCGATGGCCCGCTCGATCATGCTGCCCATGGCGATCATTTCCGTGTTGAGCCTGTACAGCTGGTCGTCAAACTTCGATCGCATCAGCCGAACCTCCCCGTGATGTAATTCTCCGTACGGATGTCCGCGGGATTGGAGAACAGTTTTTCCGTGCTGTCCATCTCCACCATCTCCCCCAGGAGAAAGAAGGATGTGACATCGCTGATGCGGGCGGCCTGCTGCATGTTGTGCGTGACAATGACGACAGTATATTCACTTTTCAAATCAAGAACAAGGTCCTCGATCTTGGAGGTGGAAATAGGATCCAGCGCGCTGGTCGGCTCGTCCATCAGGAGCACCTCCGGCTGCACCGCCAGGCAGCGCGCGATGCACAGCCGCTGCTGCTGACCGCCGGAAATGGCCATGGCGCTTTTCTTCAGGTCGTCCTTCACCTCTTCCCACAGCGCGGCCCTTCGCAAGGCGTTTTCGACGACGCCGTCCAGCTTGAGCTTGCCCCGGACGCCGTGGGTGCGCGGGCCGTAGGCGATGTTGTCATAGATGCTCATCGGGAAGGGATTGGGCTTCTGGAATACCATGCCCACGCGTTTCCTGAGCAGGTTGACGTCGCAGGCGGGCGAGTAGATGTCCAGTTCGTCCAGCCATACCTGCCCCGTCAGGAGGCTGCCCGGGACCAGGTCGTTCATGCGGTTCAGTGCTTTGAGCAGGGTGGACTTGCCGCAGCCGGAAGGCCCGATCAGGGCGGTGACCCGGTGCTCAAGGATCTGCATATGGATGCCCTTCAGCGCGTGGAGGGAGCCGTAATGGAAATCCACGCCGCTGATATCGAACTTGACGCGATCCGCCTCATTGCCGTGCACCGCCTTGCTGTTC
>CAZLYF010000138.1:5021-8972 GCA_964563725.1 uncultured Oscillospiraceae bacterium | reverse complement strand
CGACCATGTAGGTTAAAACAACTTTAACCTACCGACGAGAGAAAGTCAATAGCTAAAGTTCGAAAAAGCCTGATAAATCAGCAATGCACAGCAGCTTGTTGAGAAAAATCTCGTAGGTTAAAAATACTGCGGGGATTCAGGTGGGATCTGTCGTCAAAGGCCTTCGTCACAGCGGGAAGGGAACGAATCCGTACCGCGGGGCCTACGCCCCTGCCTTTTTCCTTTCCCTTGCGTTCTTGAACAGCTTGGTCAGTTCTCCGAACACCAGAGGCATGGCGGAAAGGAGGACGATCACGTCCAGGTCGTACCAGTGGAGGGTGGAGACGCTGAAGACGGCGCGGAGGGCGGGGATGAACAGTACAGCCAGGAGCAAGGCCAGGGAAACGGCGCTGGCAAGGTTCATATTCCTATTGCTGAAAACGCCGATTTTGAAAACGGAATGCTTTTCCGAGCGCGCGCTATAGGCGCGGAGGAGTTCGCTGAGGATCAGGGTGACGAAGGCGTAGGTGCGGCCGATCTCAATGCCATGGGCCTGGCCCATTTCGGCGGCATACTTGCTCCAGCCGTAATAGTAGGAAAGGAGCACGGCGGCGGTCATGGCCAGGCTCTGGACAACGATGGAAATGGCCATGCCGTGATTGATGATGGGTTCGCCCGGGTCCCGGGGCTTCTCCAGCATGATGCCGGGCTCCTTTTTCTCCGTGCCGAGGGCCAGGGCCGGGAATGCGTCGGTGAGCAGGTTGACCCACAGCAGGTGGATGGGCAGCAGTGGGACGGGCCAGCGCAGGAGCATGGCCAGGAAGATGACCAGGATCTCGCCCACGTTGCAGGACAGCAGGTAGAAGACGAACTTGCGGATGTTGCTGTAGATGACGCGGCCTTCCTCAACGGCGCTGACGATGCTGGAGAAGTTGTCGTCGGTGAGGATCATGTCCGCGCTTTCCTTGGTGACGTCCGTGCCTGTAATGCCCATGGCGATGCCGATATCGGCCCGCTTGAGGGACGGAGCGTCGTTGACCCCATCCCCGGTCATGGCCGCGATGCCGCCGTTGTCCTTGATGGCCTGCACGATACGGACCTTGTGCTCCGGCGATACCCGGGCAAACACGCTGACCCGCTTGACGGCTTCATTGAGCTGGGCGTCATCCATCCGGTTCAGCTCTGCCCCCGCGATCGCCTGGTCATCTGAGATGATGATGCCCAGCTGGCGCGCGATGGCGGCTGCCGTTTCGCGGTAGTCGCCCGTGATCATGACGGCCCGGATGCCGGCCGATTTGCAGGTGCGGATCGCCTGGATGGCTTCGGGGCGCGGCGGGTCTATCATGGCGACCAGGCCGCAGAACACGAGCTCCCGCTCTTCCTCATCCGGCATGGGGCGCTCGGGGATCCGATTGACCGGCTTGTAGGCCATGGCCAGCACGCGGTAGGCCTGGGAGGCCAGCGCCTTGTTTTCCCGCAGAAGCTGTTCCCTGTCCCGCGTCGTCATCTTTCCGACGGCGCCGTCGCGGCGCATGATCCGGTCGCACTTCTCAGCCAGGATGTCCGGCGCGCCCTTTGTGTACGCGACGAGGGCGTCATCCGCGCCGCGGTGGAAGGTGGTCATCAGCTTGCGCTGGGAGTCAAAGGGGATCTCCTGCAGGCGGGGCTGCCGCTGCCTGATCTCCTTCATGTCGATGCCCGCTTTGGCGGCGGCGACGACCATCGCGCCTTCGGTGGGGTCGCCGATCACGCGCCATTCGTCCGTGCCATCGCCCGCGGAGTGCTCCAGACGGGCGTCATTGCACAGCGCCTGGATCTCCAGCAGCCGCGCAAGCGCCGGCTCGTTTTCCAGGGAGGCCTTCTGCTCCCCGATGGTGATATCGCCTATGGGCTTGTACCCGTCGCCCGCCACGTCGACGGACACGCCGGAGAGGTACATCTTTTCGATGGTCATCTGGTTTTGCGTGAGCGTGCCGGTCTTGTCCGAACAGATCACCGTGGTGCTGCCCAGCGTTTCGACAGCATGCAGCTTTTTCATAATGGCATTGTGCCTGGCCATGCGCTGCATGCCCAGCGCCAGCACGATGGTCACCACCGCGGGGAGGCCCTCGGGAATGGCGGCTACGGCAAGGCTGATGGCGGTCATGAACATCTCAAGCGCATGTTCGCCGCGCAGCAGGCCCAGGAGGAAGATCACCGCGCAGATGGCCAGGCAACCGGTGCCCAGCAGCTTGCCCAGTTTCGCCAGCTTTTTCTGCAGGGGCGTGGGCTCATCCCGGTCCTCCTGGATCATGGTGGCGATCCTGCCGATGACGGTGTCCATGGCGGTGCTAGTGACAATGCCGCCGCCCCGGCCATAGGTGACGAGGGTGCTCATGAACCCGGAATTGATCTGGTCCCCCAGCCCCACGTCGCCCTCGAGCACCGCGCCCCAGTTTTTTTCCACGGGCACGGATTCGCCCGTCAGCGCCGCCTCCTCCACCTTGAGGTTGACAGAGCTGAACAGCCTGACGTCCGCCGGGATATAGTCGCCCGTTTCCAGCAGCACGATGTCCCCCGGGACTAGGTCAGCGGACGGGATGATCAGAGGATCGCCGCCGCGGATGACCTTCGCGTTGGGGGCGGACATTTTTTTCAGCGCCTCCAGGGCCTTGCTGGCGCGATATTCCTGCAATACGCCAAGGCAGGCGTTGATGATGACGATGCCGATGATCACAATGGAATCGACCACCTCGCCCACGATGATGGAGACCAGGCTGGCGACCATCAGGATGATGACCATGTAGTCCTTCAGCTGCTCCAGGAACATCTGAAGGATGCCCGGGCCTCCTTTGTGGACCAGTTCATTTCGTCCGTACTGCGCAAGGCGCCTGGCTGCCTCCCCGGGCGACAGACCGGCGCTCAGATCCGTGTCAAGGCTCCGGCTTACTTCCTCGGCGCTTTGCGTATGCCATTGCGCGCTGTTCATCATCAAACTCCCTTGTTATTCCTTTCGGTATTCCCGGCACGCGGGCACGGGCCTTCAGACGAAAGACCTGTCCGGATCCGGATCAGCCTTTCGTTCACAGCGTAACTGAAAAATGTCCTGAATTCAACAAACGTCCGCCTGCCGATCGTGTCAAGTCAGCGGGGGGCGCCAAACAAAGCTTGCGTAGAAGACGGGGAGAAACACTCGTGATCGTTATGGGAATGTTGGGGCACACGAATGAAAGCATATCCAGGCGGGAGCGGCTTGCGCTGCTGCCGGCACGGATCGCGGAAGTCCGGGCGGACGAAACCTGGAGGAAGATCCGCAGGGAACGGGAATGCCTGCCTGCGAATCCTTCAAATCCGGCCAAGGCAGCTTCAGCCAGACGGCGGCGCTCACGGCAACAAGGATGATCCTCAGGACGCTGAAGGTGATCAAGCCTCTCCCAGGCCGCTTCAACTCGCTGCCATGCCATTCGCACTACACAATATTGACAAGCGAGGGGGTTTCTTTCTATATATGGAAGAAGGAACGTGACCGTTCACGGGGAATGATCGCTAAGATGCCGGTCGTGGACGCGGCCGTCTGGCAGGAACAGGATGGATTCTGCGCGGATCGCGTAATGACCGGGTGACACAGCCCCCGGCTGTTAGACGTTCAGGACTGTGCGGACGGACCGGAAAGACTGTCCTTTTTCAAGCAATTTACATGAAAACTGCATAGCACAGGAGGGAACGGCAATGGGAAACGCGACAAAGGGGACAGAGGACAGCCGACTGCTTCGGGCCTCCGTCAGCATGTTGATCATAATTCTCTTTATGCTGGGATGGCTGCTGCCGGCGCCGCCGGCGCGCGCTTCCGGTGGGAAAGCCGGTGTGGCCGAGATCCGGTGGGAGTTAAGGGAAGCGCCGGAGGCGCCGCTCCAGCCGTCGGAAGGCGGGGCGCGCACCGCGAAACCGGGAGACATCCTCACCTTCGGGCATTACGAGCAGGACAACGACGAA
>CAZLYF010000138.1:0-4921 GCA_964563725.1 uncultured Oscillospiraceae bacterium | reverse complement strand
AGGAGCCGATCCGATGGGTCATCCTGTCGAAGGAAGGCGACAGGGCGCTGCTGGTCAGCGAAGAGAATCTGGACAGCAAGCCTTACAATGAGGAGTATGAATCCGTCACGTGGGAAGGCTGCACCCTGCGCAGGTGGCTGAATCGGGACTTCCTGAACGCGGCGTTCACGGCGCAGGAACAGAATAGCATCCTGCAGACAATGATTGAAAATGGGGACAACCCGCTGGACGACGGGTCAGACGGTGGCAGCGACACAATGGACAAGGTGTTCCTGCTGAGCCTGAAAGAAGCGGAGCTGTTCCCGGATGCCGCGCTCAGGAGGGCCCGGAACACTGCCTGGGCAGAAGCGCAGGGCGCCTGGAACGACGGCGGCTTTGGCGTCTGGTTGCTGCGTTCGCCCGGCATTTTTGAGCGCTTCGCCGCGCACGTGTTCAGCCACGGCTCTCTGGATTATGAGGGCGACGACGTCGACCGCGGCGGCTATGCAGTGCGTCCCGCTGTGTATGTCGATCTGGCAAACGGAAACGGGATGGCCGGCGCGGCCGGGAACCTATGGGAGGCGAGGGAGACCCCGGTGACGCCGCTCCTGCTGGCGGAAGGCTGGGCGGACTCCGCAAAGCCGGGCGACGTCCTGCTCTTCGGGCATTGCGAGCAGGACAACAACGGGGCCAACGGGCAGGAGCCGATCCGCTGGATCATCCTGTCGATGGAAGGCGGCCGGGCGCTGCTGGTCAGCGAAAGGAACCTCGACAGCAGGCCCTATCATACGGCGGAGGAGTCCGTCACCTGGGAAGGCTGCGCGCTGCGCAAGTGGCTGAACGGGGACTTCCTGAACGCGGCGTTCACGGCGGGGGAACGGGATGCTATTCTGCGGACACAGGTTGCCAACGAAGACAACCCGGTATACGGCACACCCGGCGGCAGCGGCACAACGGACAAGGTGTTCCTGCTGAGCCTGGACGAGGCGGAAGGCCTCCTGAACGACGCGTTCAGGAAGGCCCGGAACACCGCCTGGGCGGAAGCGCAGGGAACGGATGACAAGGGCGGCTTTGGCTTCTGGTGGCTGCGCTCCCCAGGTGACGGCCCGTCCTGCGCCGCGCTCGTGTCCTGCGAGGGCTTTGTGGATAATGAAGGCGATGTCGTCGATCTTTACGGCTATGCCGTGCGCCCCGCGCTGTACATCGGGCTGTCCTATGGAAACGGGAAAGCAGGCGATGCCGGGGACTGGCAGGAGACAGAGGAGGTTTCACAGACGACGCTCCTGCCGGAGGAAGGCTGGGCGAGCGCCGCGAAGCCGGGAGACATCCTCATATTCGGGCATTACGAACAGGACAACGACAGGGCCAACGGGAAGGAGCCGATCCGCTGGATCATCCTGTCGATGGAAGGCGACAGGGCGCTGCTGGTCAGCGAAGAGAACCTGGACTGCAAGCTGTACCATACGAAACGGGAAGCGGTCACCTGGGAAGAATGCTCGCTCCGCCAGTGGCTCAACAGCGAATTCCTTTTTGCGGCGTTCACGGAGGGAGAGCAGGACGCCATCCTTCAGACGCTCGCTGCGAACGCAGACAACCCGGAATACGGGACAGACGGCGGCAAGAGCACGGTGGACAAGGCGTTCCTGCTGAGCGTCCAGGGAGCGGAGCTGCTGTTCCAGACCAATGACGTGAGAAGAGCACGGAACACTGCCTACACGCGAGCGCAGGGAGCTGTTGAAGGGGACGGTTGCGGCTGGTGGTGGCTTCGCACGCCTGGCGAAGTTGCGAACAACGCGGCGGGCGTGAACCCCTTTGGCGGCATCAGCACGAACGGCCTCATCGCGGTCAGCGGCAACGGTGCCGTGCGCCCCGCATTGTATATCGATCTGTCATACGGAAATGGGAAGGCCGGCGTTGCCAAGGACTGGAGGGCGGCGGGGGAGGCTTCGGAAAAGCCGTTCCTGCTGCGGGAAGGAGTGGAGCGTACCGCGGGACCGGGAGACATCCTCATCTTCGGGTATTACGAGCAGGACAATAACAAGGCCAACGGAAAGGAACCGATCCGCTGGATCATTCATTCGATTGGGGGCATTAATGCCTTGCTGGTCAGCGAACAGAACCTGGACTGCAAGCCGTACCACACAAAACGGGAAGCGATCACCTGGGAAAAATGCGCGCTTCGCCAGTGGCTCAATGGCGAATTCCTCAGCGCGGCATTCACGGTGGGAGAACGGGACGCCATTCTGCGGACACACCTTGCGAACAGAGACAACCCAGTATACGGAACAGACGGCGGCAACAGCACGACGGACAAGGTGTTCCTGATGAGCCTGCAGGGAGCAGAGACCTTCCCGAATGATGAATTGAGGCGAGCCCGGAACACCGACTACACACGGGCGCGGGGAGCCGCGGATGGGGATGGCTGCGGCTGGTGGTGGCTTCGCACGCCCGGCGAGGCTGCGAACTACGTGACGGGCGTGAACCCCTATGGTGGCATCAGCGCGAACGGCCTCATCGCGGTCACCGTCAACGGCGCCGTGCGCCCCGCCTTGTGTGTGGCTCTTTCGCCCTGCGTCTTTTGATCTGGTCCGGCTGCCACCGGCGGCCGGGTTTATCCGATCGTCTCTCCCACAATGACTGCGCCTGCGCGGCATGGGAGGAGGGAAGGAACTCGAGCGGAGGCGTTCGCTGCGGCAGTAATGTCTGCCTGCGTCATCAGCTGCGTCTTCGGCATCAAGGCGTTCGTCCTGCTGACCCCTGAAGAAATGGATGAGGCGTCAGAAAAAGCAACCGGCTTCCGTCCGCCCGTATAAAGATTGTGTCCCGTGGCTTGGGATGACGGGCGACACCTGGAGAAACAAAAGACCCATGCGCCGACTGAACGCCTTTGCTCAGCGCATAGGCCATTCCGATGTCCGGCTCGACCGTCACGTCCGGCGGGCGGCATATCAAACGCGCCCGCCGGGATTCAGCTTACGGGCCTGGCCCTCGTCCGTCATTCGAAGAGGTCCATGAAAGCGTAAAAATCCTCCGCGGTCCCGCTGGAGATGAGCACCGCTCCCCTGGCGACGGCGTCTTCTGGGGCTACCTTGCCCAGGACCAGCTGCTTCCAGGTGATCTTATCGGTGACCAGCCCAAACAGCTCCTCGCTGTCGCCCGGCGGATCCACCTCCAGGATGCCCTTGCGGACGTTCAGCGTGTACTGCGTCGCTTGACCGGGATCGTTCTCATCGATTCCGGTCAAGCGCAGGCCGGCAACGACGTCTGTCTCCATGGATTTGGATGCGTTGAGATTGACGGACATGATGCGGTGCAGGGTGTCCATGGGCATCAATTCCACAGCGCCGTCGCCCATCCTGGCAAAAATGGCCTTGGGGTCGCCCAGTGGATAGGGTGACTGCATCTGCTTCGTCATCAGCAGGTATTCGGAGAGCAGCATGTTGCGCGCCTGCGAGTTCATCGTTTCTTCAGCCAGGGCGAGCATGGCCGCCTTCTTCGTCTCGAACGCCCCGGCGTTCTCCGGATCCAGTACGAGCACATCGTCGGCGAGCCTCAAGGCCCACTCCAGGTTGCCTTGCGTTCTGGCTTCCTCGGCCTTGACGGACAGGGCGTCGATCCCGCCCGCCAGCATGGCCGACATGTTCGCCTCGCTCTGAGTCGACTGCGGAAACAAATCTCTGACTTCTCCCGTGTAGTAGCCCCTGTAATAGCGGAAAAGGTGGACGATGTCCCAGTCTTTTGAGCCATATGTTTCCTGCAGATAGGGGCTGGAAGCGAGATGAGGCGGCAGCTCGATCAAGTCCATCATCTCCGCCGCCGTATAGCCACGGTTCAGGTACTGTACGGTCTGGTCGTTCAGGAACTGGATGGCATCGCTGAAATTGGTGAGGTACTGGCGGATGTTGCCGGCCCCGGTGGTGACGGGATTGGGGCCGTGCAGCGCTACCAGATATTCGGGGTTGAGGCTTCTGCACAGTTTCAGGCTGTTGACGTAATCCAGCGCGTCCCTCTGGCGGCTGCCCCTCATGGTCGTCAGGGCCGGGAACGCCTCATAGAGGAGGCCGATTTCGATCAGGACTTCTTTTTCCGGCAGCCAGACGATGATGATATCCCGCGTCTCACCTGGCGCGGCTATGAGATGGAGCTCGACCCCCGCGATCGTTGTCACCAGCTTGTCTTTGACCGTCCTGGTGGGCGGCAGGAAGCCGGAGGGACCCAGGACATTCGCCCCGGTGAGGACGTATCCGGTATACCAGCCTTTATTTCCCTGCGCGGGGGCGTTCTGAAACAGGATCCCTCCCATCATCGCGCCGCCCACGATCCGCGACGGATAGACCTGGCCATACCACTCGTCAAACAGGGAACTCATCAGGGCTTCGTGAGCGATGATTTCCGTTTCGCTGTCCGCGAAGACGGAGGCGCCATGGATATGGCAGTCGTGACTGTGGGTGTAGATGACCGCTTTGACGGGTTTTCTGTTGAATATGTTGTCCAGCTCGGCATTGAAAGCGGCCCTGACGATCTCCGCGGCAGGGATGCTTTCCCCCGGATCGACGACGATCAGGCCGTCTGTGCCCTCGATCAGCGCCGGATTGTCCCGGTTATACCCGCGGGCCACGTACACACCGTCTGTGACGCGTATCACGGCGGGCGGAAAGAATTCTTCATACTTCTCCAGCAGCGTAGGATTGACCGGTACCACTTGAGGATCCAGCGGCGCCGCGAACGCGCCTGTCGCTGCCAGTGAGATGATGATCGTGATGACAAGCAGCCGATATGAAGTTTTCATGGCATTCTTCCTTTCTTTATGAGGTTAAGCGGTAAGTGACATCAGACTCGCTCCACTATATCACGTCAGGAAATGCCTGTCAAGAACTGGGACCCTTCGACGCTGTCAAGTAGTTGTAGGTATTTGTGAGGAAGGGTCCAGGCAAACACCCTG
>CAZLYF010000137.1:0-9247 GCA_964563725.1 uncultured Oscillospiraceae bacterium | reverse complement strand
AGCGGCTGCTTCTCGTCAGCGAAGCTGACGCTTCCCGCGCCGTAGGCGCACGTATCGAGCCGACCCCTGTCTGTGTCTATATCGCAGGAAAATAAGCCCTGACCCACTTGCCGCCAGTCTCATAATCGCACAAAGCAAAACCGTTTTCGGTTCCGTACACCCTAAGCAGCGTGCCGGCGGGAACCTTACCCTCGCGCTGGACATAGTCGAAGCCTGGGCCATAGTACACCGCAGTTGCGCGGGAAAGGATGGCCTCGTAATAGTCAAGCATTCCCTGGGCTACGGGGCCATAAGCGTTGATGCGCTTCATGCCGGTATAGGCACGGTATTTCAATCCGTTTCGATAAAACTCCACCAAGCCCCAGGGAGTGCCATATGTGGTGACGGTTTCGATCAGCACGATGTTTGTGTCCTGGGGCAGGGTACCCAGTTCCTCGGTGTATTTGGTGCCGGGCCCGCTGCGGGTGGCCATGCGCTGGTTGAGGCTGGCGGGGGTATAGCTTGGGAAGGTTTCCGGCGCGACGTACTCATCCAGGCGAACAGATGAATAGATCCTCGCGATCACGGCTGAATAGCTCACCTGGTGATAGTTTCCGATTCTACCCTCTGATTGTAAAGAGGACATCAATATCTCAGCGGCTCCAGGGACGATGGTGTAGCCCATGGTTCCCGCAACTATCTGCCCGCTGATGGTGTTGCCCGTGAAACTCCACGTATTGTCAACAGTGAACAGCAACACGCTGACAACGTTGGTACTCAGCGGAGACGAAGCCAGATAGACCTTTGTGATCGGATCGTATCTCCCAAACGCAACGCGGACGTCCTCGATGTTTTCGATTGCCGCGACAAGGAGAACGGACGACATGAATACCCTCTGTTCCTCATTTCCCAGCAAGGCGCTTACGTTCTTGCCCACAAGGATGTCGGCCGTAAAAACATAGTCCTCCGATACGTCCGCGTATGCTTGCGCCGATAATACTGTCCCGGCTAAAACCAGACTGGCTATCAGGAGCGCCCACCGCCTCTTTCCATCAAGAAACATTTTCATTTCCTTTCCCCATGCTGCAAACGCTGGGTAGACCATTCATTCGACATATTCCATATCGACGAGGGATTGTGCTTCGTCTGTAATCGTCCCTTGTCCATCAAAAGGTGAAATCTTTTTTGTAGGCGATGACCTCCACATTGCCCGGCGTAATGGCGTTTTCACGAAAGTAATCGACCAGATCCTCGTCGACGCGCTGGCGAAGCAGGGCGCTGTCGCCGGCCTGTATTCCCATCCCGTATGCGCTTCTGTCCGTTGTATACAGCAGGTTTCCCGCCTCGTCGCGCAGGATATAAACTACATCAAGATCAAAGACCGTGCTGTCCGTGTCGTTTGTGATTTGCGCTATCAACCACGCGGTTGAGTCATCGGCGCCTGGTTCCAGGACGTAGTGGCCCTCGGCCGGGTAACGCGTTACGCTGTAAAATGGATCATCATACAGGGTGAACTGCAGATCGTGTGAATATATGTCGTCAGCAGATTTTGCTTCCGGAACATTGGCAAAGCTAGATATGACGCCTGTTTCTCCAGGCTGAAGCAGGAGAGGATTCATAAAAAAACGATCTTCAGACAATACATTCCCCTCTTTGCCCAGCAGTTTCAGCGTCCCTTCATCCTGCTGCGCAGGTTTTTCCCCGGTATTCTTTATCAGCGCGTAGACATAGCCTCTATAGCCTTCGTGGTAGTGCTTGACCACGATCAGGCGCTGCTCGGTCACTTCCAGCTTGCCCGAACCTATCGGTCCATAGGCAAAGGAGTTGACCATGTCAAGGATCATGGCGCGGTCCTGGTCGCCGAGGCGATGCTGCTCCCCCACCTCGATGCGGACCGTCACTTCCACCGCCCCCAGGAAAGTGCAGTAGCGGATCTGCTTGCTGTCCTGGAACACAAACCAGGTCAGGTCATCATGGCTGTATATCGTGCTTTCACCCAGGATCACGGATTTCCCCTGATAATATTGCTTCATTTCGCTTTGCGGCAGCGGCTTGGAGAGGCTGAAGCCCATGTTTGCGTACAGGTCTCGCGTATGCAGATACACCCAAAGAGAGGTCTTGGTGGTAAAATCACCGCCGATGAGGTAGGCGTTCAGTTGCCGCATATAGCTATCCAGCTCTTCCTCAGTCGTAAAAGCTTCCTGCAGATAAGGGCTGTTTCGGCCCAGTTCCCTCGTATGCGGCCGGATGTTGTTTGGGATCTGCATCCGTATGGCCAGCCCCTCGCCTTCAAAGCGGTATTCCGTTGCGTTTGATGTTTCTGACAGGCAAGCAAAGGGGGACAGCGCAAAACACAGCAACAGGACAGTCAGATCCCTCAGTCTTCTCCTCATGGCAACCTCCCGGGATTCCTTGTTTTATTTAGCTGAGTGTCATATACCATCTATCGGATGGCCTGTCAAGCCGCGCGCTGTGCGACGTTTCGCGTTGCGTATGAAGACGCTTCGTTACAAAAGAGTCGGGGGACGGTTTGTATTGGAATCCCAACCGAGATTATAATGAAGCAAGCGATCGCCGAGCGACCAACGCCCCACCTCGCCCCGCACGACATACCCGCACGTCTGCACTCATACCAGTGATGCGCTTTCCGCTGCAGACCTGACCCGGGGAGGGAAAATACCATGAGTCGAATACGGATGTCATTCATGCTGGCAGTGGCCCTGCTTTTCTCCCTGCTGTTCGCGGCATCCCCCGTCGTGTCACGCGCGAACAGCGAAATGACCGAGTCCGAAACCGTTGCCGAACTGACAAACTGTCTGGCTTTGCCGGATGAGGGACTGCGAACCGGTTATGGGTATGAGGAATATGACGATATCGTATACCTGACGCTGAAGTACGAAGGCGAGGGCGCCGTCCTGTCCCGGCTGCTGGGCCTGCTGAGGTCTCTGGAACCGTGCGGCTGGTGTTTCGGGGAGGACGACGCTTTCCGGTATTCCCGCGGCTTGGCCATCTCCTGGCGACAGGAGGAGGGGACGGCGGGAACCATGTTGAGCTTGCGGTACAAAGTGCTGAGGGATCATCTGCCCGAATGGCCGGAAGGCGTGCCCCCCTGTCTCGCCAATGAGATCCCGGCATACCCCTATGGGACCTGTCCCAACGTCGCAACCGGGCGCGAACCTCTGCGTGATATGGAAGCCGTTTGCATGAAATATGAGGATACCGGCTTGGGCGAGCTCAGGGAATACGAAACGATGCTCGCCAATCACGGGTTCGTCCTTGAACAAGACAGCGACAGCAACCTGTTCACCAGAAGGGATATCTTCGTGGTGAGCCATTGGGAAGAGGATCCCGGTATCGTCATGCTGTGTTTGGGATGGTTGCCGTCGCCGGATCCGCAGCTGCCGCCATGGCCGGAAGCGCTGCCGGAGTGGCTGCGGGAAATCCTGCCGCCCGTATCCGCCATCCTGCATGTCACCCTTGGAATCGGTGAGTATAAGGTAGACGCGAAAAACATGTCCCTGCGCGACTTGTACAAATTCTATCAGGAGGCGCATGAGCGTTACGGCTGGACGGAGGTGGAGGGAACCGGGATACATCACCTCGATACAGACGTATGGATGAAAAGCTATACCTATGACCCCGAGTCCTGGGCTTGGACAGCATATATCATAGGCGTTCAGCCGCATGAAACCGAAGTGCCGCCCACGCCTACTCCTTCGCCTTCACCTTCGCCTGAGCCGCCAAGGACCCGGCAGCCTTACGTATCCCCCACGCCCGCGTCAGGAAGAAGAGCCCGTGAAGGTTCTTACCTCTGGTATGGCGAGACTTCAACAGGCGAGCCCTATGAAATCGCGCTGACGGACGGATCCTGTGATGAAAACGAAGTGACAGCGACGGTGCAGGAAGAGTTCGCGGACTCTGCCATGGTCGCGGACTGGCTGGAGCTCAAGCGCTTGTACGGAGACATGTTGCCCTATGCCCTGAACCGCATCGGCCTGGGAAACGAGCAATGCGCCTGGCTGAGCGTGGGCGGCTCTCTCACCTGGAGCCAGAACCCGCAGCGTCACTATTTCATCCAGCGCTTTGACAACGGAGCGCCCAATTCCTTCCTCGCTCATGACAGCGTGGGATCCCTCTACCTCGGTTCCTGGTACGATATCCCGGCGCGCGTGCTCGTGTGCCGCTGACGAGATCGTCCAGGCAAAATAAACCCGGGTCCGGCCGGGCTTGACGGGACCGTTGGCAGGAGCGCTGCGGACGTATACCGAAGCCTTTTCTTCCCGCCGCAAGGGCCGCGCTGTCATCGCGTGCCACGCGGCGGGCTTCCCCCACGGCAAGTATCGGCGGGGGGAGTTCTCTGTCTGTCTTTGTTTCCGGTTATCAGCCGCTTAGGAACTTTCTGCTTTCATTCGCATCCGGCCATGCAAGCTGCCCTATCACCCGTTTACATCTGCTGCCGCTATATTTTGACTGCAATATGCTGCAATGGCGCCGAAGGAAACCCTCCCAAATCGTTTGAAACCCTCAGCCTGCCGCAGCCTGACAGCCCCGAAAGGCTCCACATCATGGTAATGCATCGTGAAAGGATCCTGAGAAAAATGCATACGAAGCGCGCGTTTGCCTTGGCCGCCGCTCTCCTCCTGCTGGCGGCCGCCGCTCTCCCGGCGTCTGGCGAAGCGGCCGCACCTGAACTGCTGAGCCTTGGGGACTACCGCTGCAGGCTTGTCGCGGACGGCTCTGTCATGATCACAGGGTATACCGGCAGCGAAAGCGAACTGACCGTGCCGACTTTTCTGGATGGGCATCCGGTCAAGGCCGTCGGGGAAAAGGCGTTCTACCTGTACGATCCCATGACCTCCCTCACCCTGCCCAAAGGGCTGACAAGTATCGGGGACGAAGCGTTTTTCCGATGCTGGAAACTGGCCTCCGTGACCTTTTCGGAGGGGCTTGAAAGCATCGGGAACCGAGCATTTTGGAATTGCGGAAAGCTGAGTTCCGTCACGCTGCCCGAAGGGCTGGCGCATGTTGGCGACGAGGCGTTTTCCGGCTGTTATGCCCTGTCTTCCCTGACGCTGCCCGAAAGCCTACAAAGCGTCGGGAACCGGGCGTTTTCTTCCTGCAACAGCCTCTCGTCCGTCTCCCTGCCCGGGAACCTGACCAGCATCGGAGTCAACCCCTTTCTCATGACGCCGGTATCCATCAGCGTCTCCCCAGGCTCCGGACCCTTCACCGTGGAGGACGGCGTGCTGATTGACCAAACCCAAAAGAAGCTGATCTGCTATCCCTTCAAGGACGGCCGCGCAAGCTACAGCGTCCCTGCCGGCATCCTTGCCATTGGTGACGGCGCCTTTTACAACGCCGGCCTGGTATCCGTCTTCCTCCCGGAAGGCCTGACCATCGTCGGGAACCAAGCTTTCAGGGGCTGCGTCTCCCTGTCTGAAGTCAGCCTGGCGGAAACGCTGACCCATATCGGCGACGAGGCTTTTTCCGACTGCTACGCCCTGCATTCCATCCATCTGCCGGGAGGGCTGACCCATATCGGGGACTATGCGTTTGACGCCTGCAAGATCCTGAGTTCCCTGGCCTTGCCCGGCAACCTGGCGCATATCGGCGCAAACCCTTTCATGGAAACGCCGGCGGCACTCACGATCTCTCCTGACCATCCGGTTTTCAGCATTCAGAACGGCATGCTGTACGACAGGGAGGAAAAGCGGCTCATCAGCTATCCTTTCTGGAGCAGCGCCAGGAATTACAGCGTTCCGGATGGAATTTCGATCATCGGGGACGGTGCGTTTTCCGGGAATCTTAGCCTGACATCCGTCACCCTGCCCGAAGGTGTGAGCAGGACCGGGAACGCCGCGTTCTCCTGGTGCGAAAACCTCAATTCCATCAGCCTGAGCGAAGGCCTGGTGAGCATCGGGGAAGAAGCGTTCCTGATGTGCGGCAGCCTGGCCTCCCTGGAGCTGCCCAAAGGGCTGACAAGCATCGGCGCCTCTGCGTTTGAATCCTGTGAGAAGCTGAAATCCGTTATCCTTCCCGAGGGACTGATCAGCATCGGGACCCGTGCGATGAGCTGCTGCCCAAGCCTGAAGTCCCTCGATCTGCCCGCCAGCCTGAATGAAATCGGCGTGAACCCCTTCCAGGAAACGCCGGTCAAGCTCAGCGTTTCCAAAAAGAACCGGCGGTTTGAAATTCTGGACGGCACTCTGTATGACCGGGCGGAGCAACGGCTGATCAGCTACCCCTACTTAAGCGGTAAGAAGAGTTGCACCGTTCCCGAGGGTACCCTCTCCATCGGGGACTGGGCTTTTGCGTATTGCGAAAAGCTGGCCACCCTCACGCTGCCCGCAAGCCTGGTCCGCATCGGGGAGGAGGCGTTTTACGGCTGCAGCAGCCTGACGCTGATGAAGGTCCATCCGGGCTCTTTCGCCGAAGCCTGGGCTGCCGCCCTTGGATACGAGGTTGAGCTGATCGACCCATAGGTTGTCCACACATCGGTGCAGCAAGCGCTGGCGCGCGCGTCGCGCACATTGCGCGCGGTTTCCTCCGCCATCCGCTTCATGGTAGAATGGAGAAGAAGAAGCCGGAGGTGCGCTGATTGAAGAAGCTGTGTGCCACGCTGTTTCCTCTATTAGTAGTACATCCATTAGCGCGAAGCGCGACTTCATTAGCGGCCGCGCGTGCCGCGTCTTCATTAACGAAGTGACTTCATTAGCAGCTCTGCTGCGACTTCATTTGCGCGCAACGCTCACGTTGCGCGCACAACGGGGGGTGCGCCGATTGAAGAAGCTGTGTGCCATGCTGGCCGTCTTCCTGCTGCTCTATCCCACAGCGCTTCCCGCAGAGGAGGAGGAAGCTATTACCCCGCGGGAGGACTTTATCTCCCGCATGATCGGGACTGCCCGGGAGGAGTATGACAAGGCAGCCGGCCGGGCAAGGCGCGCCGCCAGCGCGAGCGACATTTACATTTGCAAAAACTTTACTGTCCATATGTTCCGCGAGCACCGGGATGCCTTTGGCATGGCGGAATTCCCGGGGGTAAGGCTGGTGATCCCGGACAACCTGCCCCGGGAAGACAGCAAGCCTTACGTCTACGGCGCCGCGTGGATCGATATCCCCCCGGAGGACGGCAACCCATTCTATGCCGCGGCCTCTTTCCGCTATAACAAGGACCTTGGCAAGGCGGAAAACCGGGAGCTGGCCCTGTCCTTCCTGCGGCAGGCCAGGCGCGGGGATTTCTTTCAGATGGCGGCCAACTACTACTACGGCGTCGGCGCGCACAGCCTGGTGTTCACGGAGGATTACGACGCGCAAAGCGACTCCCTCACCTGGACGGATTCCAACATGAAGGGCGAGAAGCGGGACGGCGTGCGGTACGGCTATATCCAGTTCGGCGCGGTGAAGAAGATCGACTGGTTCGCCGACGCGTTCTGCCGCAAAGGCTACGGCGCGACCCTTTACCGCCTGCGGGAAGACATCGTATACGCGCAGCCATAGTGTCGGCGTGGGACTTACGACACGGGACGGGTTTTTGTCTTTTTTTGTTCAACCCTTCCTCTTGTGCCCGTTACCATCCCTTATTCCAAGGCCCGCAGCTGTATGTTCAGGTCTCCGTCCACCGCGATATCCAGCGCGAACTCATCAATCGCGCTTGTTTCCCAGGATCGCTCAAGGGTGAAGCGCAGTTCTGCTTCTCCCTGCGCGTCCGCGAAGTATTCCCAGACGTGCCTGCCTCCGGCGCCAACGATGTTCTCTGCGGCCTCGTCCGGGATATACGCGTCAGACGCGGGAACCAGAAACCCTTCGGGGCTCAGGCTGCTGATCCACACATAGCCTGTCGTCGGGTTCTCCGCCAGCTCCACGCTGAGGTAGTCGGCAGCGGTCTCTGCCCTGCCCCGGATCACAGCGCTCAGGTCTTCGCTGATCCGGATCGCGTACATCACCACGCGCTCCGGCATGGCCCCTTCCTCCCAAGCCCGGACATAGATATATTCCAGGACGACGTTTCCGGGGACGGCGCATTCAAACACCCAGGTCCGTTTGCCGCCCGCGCCCACCACGCCTGGCACGTGCCTGTCCTGCTCGTAATGGCTGGATACTTCGTTCAGGAACCCGTCGCCGTAGGCTGTGTATTGCCATTCGTAACCGGTCGACGGGTTTTCCTCAAGGATGATGGTCACAGTATCCCACGAGGTTACGGCACATACGGGAAAGATGGAGCATAGCATAAGACACAGTGACGCGAATGCGGCGGCCTGCCTTTTCATATCCGTTCTCCTTTCATGGTCCCCTCCATACAGCCTGTATTCGCGTGCTTCTTCAGGAACGCAGCGGCCTGTTTCGCCACCGCTTTGCGCGGGCTGTTTATCTGCGCCGTGACAAAGGCGAGGATGCGGTCCTGCTGAGAAGAGAGGTGGAAGTATCTGTCGAAACAGTCAACCAGATGTCCCGCGACCACACGCGAGCATTCCGGCGAGGGTTCCCCCAGGTACAGATAGCTGTGGCCGGCAGCAGCGAGCAGCCTTTCAGTGACGTCGCTTTCCAGTTCCGGCTTTGCCAGGACGATCTTCCACGCCCCGCCGATGACGTTGGCGGCCGTGACCATGTCGTCTGAACGGACGAGGGAGAAGTATTTCTCATGGATGCCCACGTACCTGTTTCCCCCGTCGGCAGATGCGAGATTGGCGATGGTTCGGATCGCGCCCCATCGTATGAAATTGTTGTCGCAGGACAAAAGCTCCGCCAGCTTGTCGAAGTAAGGGTAAACGAGCTCCGTCCTGGTCTCGCTGAGCGTGCGGATTGCCTTTTCACAGGCAAATTTCACGCTGCTGCGGTCGGAGCCCATGATGTCGATCAGCATGGGGACTCCCTGCGGCTGCAGGATCAGCTCCTCGCACGCAGCACCAACACTGGGCTTTTGCCTGAAGTATTCAAGCCACTGTTCTCTGTCGCGGATTGCCATTGCCGCCTCCTTTCCCGATCAGGAAGGACCAGCCATTGGCGGGGAGGGTTGATCGACGTCCTCTGGATCTCTACGCGGGGCGGTTGTTTGTCTGTGCTTTTTCCAGTTCCCAGCTATCCGGAACTTCCAGCATCCCCATCTTTACGAGGAGCCGTCCCTCGTCTTGGAAGAGGAAGAGGGTACCGGACGAAGACCGGCCCCCCTCGGGATCGGTTCACTCGCCCTTGAGCGCGGAGTTGGAGAGCTTCACACACTCTGTCCAGGCTTCCTCGGCGGTCATCTCGCCGCCGGCGGCCTTGATCACGG
>CAZLYF010000136.1:0-9524 GCA_964563725.1 uncultured Oscillospiraceae bacterium | reverse complement strand
GAACGCCTACGGCTGCGGCACGGACCCCCTGCAGCTGGTCTGGTACAACGCGCGCGAGATGACCAAGTACGACGAGAACTATGCCGCCATCAACGCGGCCGTCGCGGCTATGCCGGACGCCATCCAGTATATCCCGCCCACGCCTTCCTTCGACGACCTGACGGCGGAGGAGGCCTCCCTGCTGCAGACCACCCTGTCGGACGCCTTCGAAGTCTGGAACGACGCTTTCCTCACCGGCAAGAAGTCCATCCAGACGGATTGGGACGCCTACGTGCAGGAGATGAAGGACAAGGGCATCGAGGACTTCCTCAAGATCTACAACGACCACAAGAAGTAAGCGTACCGGCAGGGCCGCCGCCTGCGGCCCTGCCTTGACCCAAGTTGAACGGCGACGGGCGGAAACATGGGCAAAGCAAGCGGCGGGACGGTCAGGGGGCGGAGGGTGCCGGGCGGCCTGCGCCGGACTCTGTCCGCGCACTGGGAGCTGTACCTGATGATGCTCCCGCCGCTCATGCATTTCATCCTGTTCAAATATGTCCCCATGTTCGGCAACATCCTCGCCTTCCGCCGCTTCAAGCCGCTGACGGGCCCCTACGGCGTCAGCTGGGTGGGGCTGAGGTATTTCGAGCAGTTCATGGGGAAGGCGGATTTCTGGCGCGCCTTCGCGAACACCCTGACGCTCTCGGTGATGAACCTGGCAATCAACTTCCCGGTCCCCATCCTGTTCGCGATCCTGCTCAACGAGCTGAGGAAGCTGCGCTTCAAGAAATTCGTGCAGACGGTCAGCTACATGCCCCGGTTCATTTCCACCGTGGTCGTGATCTCCATCCTCACGGAACTGCTTTCGCCGTCCTTCGGCGCGCTCAACCGGCTCCTGCAGGCCCTCAGCGGCCGCCCGCCGGTCTATTACATGAACGAGGCCGCGTATTTCCGGCTGCTGTACATCGTCACGGACATGTGGCAGTACACGGGCTGGAGCGCGATCGTCTACCTGGCCGCCATCACCGGCGTCGGCGCGGACCTGTACGAGGCGGCCCGCATCGACGGCGCCAACCGTTTCCAGCAGATCCTCTACGTGACGCTGCCGTCCATCCTGCCGACCATCATGGTGATGTTCATCCTGAAGGTCGGCTACCTCATGTCCCTGGGTTTTGAGAAGGTGCTGCTGATGTACACGCCGTCCAACTCGATGGTCAGCGACATCATCGACACCTACGTCTACCGCATGGGCTTCCAGTCAAGCGCCAACCAGTATTCCTACGCGACGGCCATCGGGCTCTTCAGCGGGCTCGTCGGGCTGTTCCTGGTCACTTCCTCCAACCTCCTCAGCCGCCGGCTGACCGGCGAGAGCATCTACTGAGCATGGGCAGGGGAAGCGCGCGCAAAAATAAATCCCGGCGCATCCGGGAAAAGAGCCCGCTGCTGGACCTTTTTCTGTATCTGGTCATGGCGCTGGCGATCCTGGCCTGCGTGCTGCCCTTCCTGTACATCATCGCCATGTCCCTGTCCTCCTCCAGCGCCATCCTCAACAACCGCGTCTCCCTGTGGCCGGTCGGGCTGAACGTGGAAGCCTTCCGGCAGATCTTCGCCTACCCGAACTTTTTCCGGGCTTACCGCAACACCCTCACCTATACCTTCTTTGGCACCCTGATCTCCCTGACCCTGATGACGCTGTTCGCCTACCCCCTGAGCAAGCCCGCCTTGAAAGGCCAGAAAGCGGTCATGAAGCTGGTGGTGTTCTCGATGTTTTTTTCGGGCGGGCTGATCCCCAATTTTCTGCTGGTTTCCAGCCTTCGGCTGACTGGCAAGGTCTACGGCATGATCCTCCCCTTTGCCATCAACCAGTTCAACCTGATCCTGCTGATCAATTTTTTCAAGAGCCTGCCTGACGAGCTGGAGGACGCCGCGCGCATCGACGGCCTGGGGTATTTTGGCATCCTGACGCGCATCCTGCTGCCGCTTTCCACCGCAGCCCTGGCGACCATCGGGCTGTACACGGCGGTGTTTTTCTGGAACGACTGGTTCTACGGCCTCATCTACCTGGACAGCAGCCTCTATCCGGTGATGCTGCTGCTGCGCAACATCGTCAACGGCACCACCATGGTCGGCGAAGCGGGGGGCGTGGGGGAAAAGGCCTCGGTCGCCATCGCGGTCAAGTCCGCCGTCATCATCACCTCCACCTTGCCCATCATCCTGCTGTATCCCTTCCTGCAGAAGTACTTCGTTAAGGGGATGCTGGTCGGCGCTGTCAAGGGCTGAGGCCCATGGCCGCACCGCTTTCGCCGGGCAGCCAGGTTTCCCGGGCAAGGTCCGCGGCGCCCCAGGCCGCGTCGCGCAGGGGGGCGGTGACCCGCAGCAGCGGGTGTTTTTTTTTGAGCTCCAGGCGCACGGCTTTTGCCAGCGCCGCGTTGTTGAGAAGGACGCCCCCGGTCAGGGCCAGGAGAGCGCCATCGAGGCGGAGCCGGCCGATCACCGCCCCGCACAGGAGCGCGAGTTCCCCGGCGGCCCGGCGGAGAATGCGCTTTGCGGCGGCGTCGCCCGCAAGGCAGGCCGGCTCCAGCAGCGGCGCGAGGCCGGCGACGGCGGCCTTGCCGGACGGCGCGTAGGCGGCACGGACCAGGTCCTCGGGGCGCGCCCCCCGCAGGCGCCCGTACACGGCCGCGGTCAGCGCGGTTTCGACCGCCCTGCCGTCCGCGGCCCGAAGCACCGCCCTGAGGATGTCGCGCCCGATGGCGTAGCCCCCGCCCTCGTCGTCCAGCAGATAGCCCCAGCCGCCCGAGCGGGCCGTTTCGCCCGCCTCGTTCCGTCCAAAGCAGATGGACCCCGTACCCGCGATGAGCACCGCTCCGGTTGCGCCGACCGCGCCGCGCAGGGCGGCCTCGTGGTCGCCCCGCTGGCCGAAGGGCCCCCGGTACCCCGCTTCCCGCAGCCCCGCGCCGATCAGCTCTCCGCTGACGGGGTTGCTCGCGCCCGCCGCCGCGACGGTGATCCCCGCGCAGGAAGGCAAGCCGCCGTCCATGGACGACAGCGCGAGGACGATGTCCCGAAGCGTCCGGGCGATCGCGGCCGGATCCGTCCCGTGGACGTTGAGCGGGCCGAAGGCCCCCTCAAGCAGGACGCCGCCCCGCGCGTCCATGCAGCACAGCGCGGTCTTGCTGCCGCCGCCGTCAAGCCCCGCGACGAAGCGCCCGTCCATCAGTCTCCGGCTCCCAATGACTGAAGCGCCGCGCTGACCCGCCCTCCGGCCCGCTCGAGGGCGGCCTCCGCCTCCTCCGGGCCGGCCCCGGACCTGAGGTGCACGATGGCAAGCTTGCAGCGGCCGCCGCAGCGCTCCAGCGCGCCGGAAGCCTCCTCCCCGGAAACGCCTGCCGCCCGGCTGACGATGTCCGCCGCCCGCTGCCTGAGCTTTTCATTGGTCGCCCGCATGTCCACCATGAGGTTCCCGTATACCTTCCCCAGCCGGATCATCACCGCGGTGGACAGCATATTGAGCACCATCTTCTGGGCGGTGCCGCACTTCATCCGCGTCGACCCCGCAATGACCTCCGGCCCGCACAGCGGCGCGATGGTGACCCGCGCGCAGCGGGACATCTCGGCCCGGGACGTGCAGGTCAGCGCGATGACCGGCGCGCCCAGCGAGGCGGCGTATTCCATGCCGCCCAATACGTAGGGGGTCCGCCCGCTGCCCGCGATGCCGACCAGCGCGTCCCGCTCGCAGAAAGCGATCCGCCGAAGGTCCGCCGCTCCCGCGGCCCGGTCGTCCTCCGCGCCTTCCTTCGCGCGCGCGAAGGCGGAGTGCCCGCCCGCCATCAGGCCGACGACCAGGTCCGGCGGGACGCCGTAGGTGGGCGGGCATTCCACGGCGTCAAGGAGGCCGAGCCTTCCGGAGGTCCCGCTGCCCAGATAGACCAGCCGGCCGCCTTGGGACAGCCGGTCATAAATCAGGTCCACCGCCTCCGCGATCCGCGGCAGCGTTTTTTCCACCGCGGGCGCCACCAGGCGGTCCTCGGCGCTGATGAGGCGGAGGATGCCAAGGCTGTCTTCCCGGTCGATCCGCGCGGTCGCCGGATTGGGTTTTTCGGTGTCGATGCCTTTCAGGTCCATGCATGGCCCTTTCTGCGGCCCAGGCGCGGTCCGGGCTGCGCTGCGTCCGCCGGTCCTCTGCCTTCAATCTATACGCCGCGCCGGCGGCGGTCAAGGGCCGCGCCCGCGGTTGACAGGCCTTCCGCCCCTGCCTATGATGTCCCTGAGCGGACATACGGCTGACTCTTCCTGGCAAAAGACGGGCGGCCCGCGACCGGGCCGGGGGATGGGATGGCAAAGCGGCACGTGGCCGTCGGCCTTGAGCGGATCGACACCGCAGCCTCCCTGCTCGCGGGCAGGCGGGTCGGCCTGATGACCAACCAGACCGGCGTCGACCACGGTTTCCGGAGCGCTGTGGAGCGGATACGGACAGGATACAGACTCAGCGCGCTGTTCGCCTGCGAGCACGGCATCCGCGGCGACCTTGAGGCGGGGGCGGAAGTATCGGCGCACAGGGATCCGGAGACCGGCGTCACCGTGTACAGCGTTTACTCCGGCGCCGGGAGGACCCTGACGGAGGAGATGCTCGGCAGCTTCGACGTGTTCGTGTACGACATCCAGGATGCCGGCGCCCGGTTCTACACCTACCTCTATTCGCTGGCGAACGCGATGGCGGCCTGCGCGCGGGCGGGCAAGCCGGTTCTCGTCCTGGACCGGCCCAACCCGCTGGGCGGGGCGAAGGCGGCGGGAACGGTCATCGAACGGGGCTTCGAATCCTTCGTGGGCAACTACGCGCTGCCGACGCGCTACGGCCTGACCGTCGCGGAGTATGCCCGCCACGTCCGGGAGCATCTGGGCCTGGACCTTGAGCTGCACTGGGCGCGGATGCGGGGCTGGCGGCGCGGCCTGTATCTGGACGACACGGACCTCCCCTGGGTCCCGCCCTCGCCCAACCTGCCGACGGCCGCCTCCGTCCTGTGTTACTGGGGCGCCTGCGTCTTTGAGGGGACCAACCTTTCCGAAGGCCGCGGCACCCCGCTCCCCTTTGAGCAGATCGGGGCGCCCTGGGTGGACGCCGCGCGGCTGGAAGCGCGTTTGAACGCTCTCGCGCTGCCGGGGGTCCTTTTCCGGAGGACCGCCTTTACGCCCTGCGCCGGCAAGCATCGGGGGGAAGGCTGCCGCGGCGTGCAGCTGCACGTCACGGACAGGGACCGTTTCGACGCCTTCGAGGCCGGCCTGCTGCTGCTGGAGGCGATCCGGGACCTGCACGGGGACAGGTTTCGGTTTTTGGACCCGGCGCCGGGGGAGACAGCCCCGATCGACCGTCTGCTGGGCACGGACAGCTTCCGGAAGGGGACGCTGACGGCGCGCGGGCTCATCGAGGCGCACGCGCCCCGCGTCCTGGCGTTCCGGGAAGCGTCCAAAGCGCACTGGCTGTATCCGCAGGAAGGGCGGTGAATCCCATGGATGAACGGACGATGCTGGGCCAGCACCTGTTCGCGGGCTTTGAGGGGACCCGGGTCACAGACGCGTTCGCGCGGCAGGTGCGCGAGGCGAAAATCGGCAACGTGATCCTGTTTTCGCACAACGTGGGCAGCGCCGGGGACCTCAGGCGGCTGTGCGCAGAGCTGCAGGATCTGTTCAGGGAAGCGACGGGCTTCCCCGCCTTCATCGCCGTCGACCAGGAGGGCGGGACGGTCTCCAGGCTCGGGAAGGACTTCGCCGTGGTGCCCGGGGCCATGGCGCTCGCCGCGACGGGAGACCCGCAGAATGCGTACGACGCGGGCCTGATCACCGGGCGGGAACTGCGCGCGACGGGCATCAATTTCGACCTGGCGCCGGTGGCAGACGTCAACAGCAACCCCCTCAATCCCGTCATCGGCGTCCGCAGCTACGGCGAGGACCCTGGAAATGTGGCCCGTTTCGCCTGCGAGATGATGCGCGGGCTCAGGGATGGCGGCGTGCTCTCCTGCGCGAAGCATTTTCCGGGGCACGGGGACACGGACGTGGATTCGCACGTCGGCCTGCCGCTGGTGGACAAGCCGCTGGAAGCGCTCCTTGAAACCGAGCTGCTCCCCTTTCAGGCCCTGATCGACGCGGGCGTCCCCGCGGTCATGTCCACGCATATCCTGTTTCCCCGGCTCGGCCCGGAGAGGGCCCCGGCGACCATGTCGAGGAAGATCATGACGGGCCTCCTGAAAGAGCGGATGGGCTTCCGGGGCCTCGTCCTGTCCGACTGCATGATGATGGGGGCCATCGCGGACCACTTCGGCAGCGCCGAGGGGATCGTGCAGGCGATCCGGGCCGGCGTGGACCTCGTGTTCGCTTCCCACAGCGCGGCCCTCGCGGCGGAAGCCTCCCGGCGCCTGCTGTCGGAGCTGCGGGAGGGGCGCATCGACGCGGCGGAACTGCGGGCGTCCACGGAATTGATCCTGAAATGCAAGAGCGCGCTGCCGCCGCCGGGGGAAGCCGACCCCGGCTGTGTGGGCTGCGCGGAGCACAGGCGGCGGGTGCTTGAACTGTACGGGCAGTCGCTCACCGCGGTGAGGCTGCCGCCGGGCGGCCTGCCCATGCCGGGAGCGCGGCCGCTGTTCATCGGCTGCCTGCCGGCGATCCCGTCGCGGGTCTCCTCCCCGGTCTCCGCGCAGGTCCCGTTTCACGAGGCCCTGCAGAAACGTTTCGGCGGGGACGCGTTCCCCATGTCGGAAGACCCGGGGGCGGAGGAGATCGCGCGCGCCGCGGCGCAGGCGCCAGGGCACAGCTGCGTCGTGGCTGGCACCTGCAACGCATACCTGAAAACAGGCCAGGCCGGCATGGTCAGGGCGCTGGCGGCGTCGGGCGCGCCCGTGGTCTGCGTTGCCCTCCGCGGCCCCTACGACCTGGCCGCCCTGCCGCCCAACGTCTGCGGGATCGCCGCCTACGCCTACAACGACTCCACGCTGGACGCCGTCGCGAAGCTCCTGGCCGGGGAGATCCGCGCCGCAGGCGCACTGCCGGTCCGGCTGAAAGGATGAACGGACATGCCGGACATGCTGGTCAGGCTCTACGATCTGCCGGACGAGGCCGAGCTGCTCAAACGGCTTGAGGCGGAAGGCGTCCGGATCCGCCGCGCCATGGCGCCGGACAAGTTTCGCATCGTGCCCTGGGTGCAGGAGCATTCCAGCCTCTCCGGCGCGGGCGAATGCGACGTGTGCTTTGCCAACAGCCCCATCAGCCTCTTCGTCGCCACGAAGGGGAAGACGCTCATCGGCTACGCCTGCTACAACGCCACCTGCCGGGACTTTTTCGGCCCCATGCGGGTGCTGGACGAGCATCAGGGCAAGGGGATCGGCAAGGCGCTGCTGCTCCGCGCCCTCCGCGCCCTGCGGGAGGAGGGCTACGCCTACGCGATCATCGGCGGGGTGGGCCCGGCGGGTTTTTACCAAAGAGCGGCCGGCGCCATCCTGATCGAGGGCAGCGCGCCGGGGATCTATGCGGACTACCTGGGCGGGCCCGGATGAGCGGCGGCGCGGACAGGCCCTACGTCATCGGGCTGATGAGCGGCACCTCCCTGGACGGCGTCGACGCCGCGCTCGTGGACTTCGACGGAGGGAAGCCCAGGCTGGCCGCTTTTCGGTTTTCTCCGATGCCGATCCCGCTTCGCGAAAAGGTCCTTGCCTGCTGCTCCCCCGAACGCTCCAGCGTCGAACTGGTCTGCAGCCTCAACGCCGAGCTGGGGCGCTGGTTCGCGGACGCGGCGCTGCGCCTCTTAAGCGAGGCCGGCGTCCCTCAGGACCGGGTGCTGTGCGTCGCCTCCCACGGCCAGACGGTCTGGCACATCCCCGAGGCCCGGGACGGGCTGTTCGCCTCCACGCTCCAGCTGGGGGAGCCGGCCGTTATCGCGTTCCATACCGGCCTGCCGGTGGTGTCCTCCTTCCGCGCGATGGACATGGCGGCGGGAGGCCGCGGCGCGCCCCTGGTGCCCTTTGCGGACTATCTCCTGTTCCGGGGGGAGACTGACCGCGCGCTGCAGAACATCGGCGGGATCGGCAACGTGACCGTGCTCCCCAAAGACTGCGCGCCGGAAGAGGTCATCGCCTTTGACACGGGCCCGGGCAACATGGTCATCGACGCCCTCGCCAGGCGCCTGTTCGGCCTGCCCTATGACGAGGACGGCCGGCTGGCCGCGAGGGGCAGGCCGGTCCCCGAGCTGCTCGCGGCCTGGATGGGGGAAGCCTTCCTGAAGCTGCCGCCGCCGAAGGCGACAGGCCGGGAGCTGTTTGGCGAACAGTTCGTTCAGGCTGCCCTGGAAGCCTTCCCGCGCGTGGCTCCGCACGACTGGCTCGCGACCGCCGTGCGGTTCACAGCCCTAACCATTGGCCAGAGCTACCGGGACTTCATTTTTCCCGTTTGCCCGGTGAAGGAGGTCGTCCTCTCGGGCGGGGGCAGCCACAACCGGACGCTGGTCATGGAAATCAGGGAGGAGCTGCCGCGTTGCCGCGTTCTTCTCCTGGAGGACCTCGGTTTCGATTCGGACGCCAGGGAAGCCGTCGCCTTCGCGATCCTGGGACGTGAAACCATGCAAGGCCGCCCGGGCAACCTGCCCCGGGCCACCGGGGCGGGCCGGGCCTCGATCCTGGGCAACGTTACGCCCGCGCCTTCTGACCCGTGACGCCGTCTGACATCAGTGCATACCGGCCACGGATGGGCGTCTGCCGCTTTCCCTTCAGGGCCGCCGGCGCGTTCACCGGCCGTTCACAAAGATGTCTCCAAATCTCACCGGAAATAACACAGTTTCGCCACAGCCTCCGGGTATGCTCTTCTCACGGCAAGGAGCTTGCCGATCAGACAGAAAAGAGGAGAAAGAGCGATGAAGACCCGGAAGATGATGAGCCTGCTGGCCCTGGCGCTGGCGCTGACGCTGCCCCTGATGAGTATGGCTGAGGAGAGCTTCGGCGCGGCGAACGTGCAGGAAGGAAAGACTTACACCCTTGAGGAGATGCTGACCTGGGCGATCGAGGACGAATACCTGGCGCAGGCGGAATACAAGGCGATCATGGCGGCCTTCGGCGAGGCGCGGCCCTTCACCAACATCATGAAGGCGGAAGGCGTCCATGTGGAACACCTGCTGCCGCTCTTCGCGGCGCACGGCGTCGCGGTGCCGGCAGACACAGCCGCCGGGCATGTGGTCATGCCAGCCACGCTTGAGGAAGCGTATCAGACCGGCGTCACGGCGGAAGTGCACAACATCGCGATGTACGAAGCCTTCCTTTCGCAGGGAGACCTCCCCGAAGACGTGGAGACGGTGTTCAAAGCCCTGAAGAAAGCGTCGGAGAGCCACTTTGACGCCTTCCAGCGCAATGTGGACAAGCCCGGCGACGGGCAGGCGTCCCGCGGCGGGAACCGCTGGACCGATGAGGGCGGGTTTGTCCCCGGGCAGGGCCGCGGGCGGGGCAGGAACGGCGCCCAGGACGGCAACAATGCGCAGCCGCAGGAAGGCCGCGGCCGCAGAGGAAACTGAT
>CAZLYF010000135.1:0-9548 GCA_964563725.1 uncultured Oscillospiraceae bacterium | reverse complement strand
CGTAGTTGTAGCCTTCCCAGGTCATAAAAGCGATCAGGACGTTTCTCCCCAGCGCGATCTCGCCTTTTTCCGTGCTCGCTCCGTCCGCCAGCAGGTCCCCGACTTCCACGCGGTCGCCCTCACGCACGCGGGGACGCTGGTTGATGCATGTGCTCTGATTGGAACGGGCGAACTTGATCAGACGGTAACTGTGGCGCTCGCGGAGGTCGTCGCGGATGATGATCTGGTCGGCCGAGGCGTAGTCCACAATGCCCGCGTGCTTGCTGAGGAGCACGACCCCCGAATCGTGGGCGGCCTTGAACTCCATCCCCGTGCCAATCAGCGGCGCTTCCGGCGCAAGAAGCGGAACGGCCTGGCGCTGCATGTTGGAACCCATCAGGGCGCGGTTCGCGTCATCGTTCTCAAGAAAGGGGATCATCGCCGTGGCCACCGACACCAGCTGCTTGGGCGACACATCGATGTAGTTGACCTTGTCGCGGTGGACGCTCAGCACTTCCTCGCGCCAGCGTACGGTCACATGCTCGTTGACGAAGCTGCCGTCGGGATTGAGGGGCTCCATCGCCTGGGCGATATAGTACTTGTCTTCCTCATCCGCGGTCATATAGGCGATTTCGCTGGTCACGCAATGGGTCTCCGGGTCGACCCTGCGGTAGGTCGATTCGATGAAGCCGTATTCGTTGATGCGCGCGTAGGTCGCCAGCGAACCGATCAGGCCGATGTTTGGGCCTTCGGGCGTTTCAATGGGGCAGATGCGCCCATAGTGGCTGTAGTGAACGTCGCGGACTTCCATCCCGGCGCGGTCTCGGTTGAGCCCTCCCGGGCCAAGCGCGGAGAGACGCCGCTTGTGCGTCAGTTCAGCCAGCGGGTTGGGCTGGTCCATGAACTGGGAAAGCTGGGAAGAACCGAAAAACTCCTTGATCGCGGCGGTAACAGGCCTGATGTTGATCAGGTCTCCAGGCTTGACGTCATTCGCGTCCTGGATCGCCATCCGCTCACGGACAACGCGCTCAAGCCTGGACATCCCGATGCGCACCTGGTTTTGAAGCAGTTCGCCCACGCTGCGGAGACGGCGGTTGCCGAGATGGTCGATGTCATCGACCGTCCCGACGCCGTGGGGCAGGCCGAGAAGATAGCTCACCGACGCGACGATGTCGTCGATGATGATATGCTTGGGCACCAGGAGCGACGCGTTTTCGGCGACCGCCCGGCGCAGATCCTCGCCCTGCGCGTTGTCGATGACCTTTCGGAGGGTGGGAAGGTGGACCAATTCGGAAATGCCGCATTCCTTTGGGTCAAACGGGAGGTAGAAGGAAGCGTCCGCGAAATTGTTGCCCACGACGCGGTGCACATGGTCGCCGCACTGGAGCCTGACCGAATTGACGCCCGCATTCTGGATGGCGACGGCGCTGTCTTCCTGGATCACCTCCCCCTGCCGGACCATGACTTCGCCCGTATCCGGATGGAGAACGTCCTCGGCGGCCGTCTGCCCGGCGATCCTTCCGGAGACGCCCAGTTTCTTGTTGTACTTGTAGCGGCCCACACGCATCAGGTCATAGCGCTTTGGATCGAAAAACAGATTGTGCAGCAGGATGCGGGCGCCGTCTTCCGTGGGAGGCTCGCCCGGTTTCTGCCTTCTGTAGATCTCCAGCAGCGCGTCGGCCTGCGACTTGATGCTCTCGTCGGACTTGCCGATCGTGGCCAGAAGGCGTTCGTCCTCGCCGAGCAGGTCGATGAGCTGGGCGTCGGTGCCGTATCCGAGCGCGCGCAGGATCACAGTGATGGGCAGCTTCCTCGCCCTGTCGATACGCACCCAGAGACAGTCATTGGAATCGGTTTCGTACTCGATCCAGGCGCCTCGGTTGGGGATGATCTGGGAATAAAACAGCTGCTTGCCGGCCTTGTCGATCTCCTTTGTATAGTAGGAGCCGGGAGAGCGCACAAGCTGGCTGACCACCACGCGCTCCGCCCCGTTGATGATAAAGGTGCCGTGCTCGGTCATCAGGGGAAAGTCGCCCATGAATACGTCGGTTTCCTTGATCTCGCCCGTCTCCTTGTTTTTTAGGCGGACAAACACTTTCAACGGGGCAGCATAGGTCAGGTCGCGCTCCTTGCAGCGCTCGACGCTGTTTTTCGGGTTCTTGTCAAGGGAGTAGTCAACAAATTCGAGCACCAGGTTCTCGCTGTAGTCGGTAATGGGGGAAACATCTGCGAGCACTTCGCGGAAGTCTTCGTCGAGAAATTTCTGAAAGGAGTTCTTCTGAACCTCTATCAGGTTCGGCATGTCCAGAACCTCGTCGATGCGCGAGAAGCTCATGCGCTTGCGCAGCTTCCCCATATTGACTTCGTGCACCATTCTGACTTCATCCCTCCAATGCTGCCCAGGCGACCCGTACGGAACGGAAAGCTGACGAAAAATCCTGAAGCTCCCGCTCAGACCGCATCAAGTCGACACCGATGCAATCATAAATGATATCATATGCATCAGATCGCGTCAATAAAAATCTTTTATAAGAAATTTCCCTCCCGCTTCTGCCGTGCCCCGGCGGTCGCGTGGGATAAACGCAATGAAATCGTCAATAAATTGACATAATTTTCCGTCCGTGCTACCATTCCGGGCAAGTGGCGCGAAAAGGCGGGCCCAGGCGGGTGGAGAGGAGGCGCCGTGCGTCTTTTTGTCTTCCTGCTCCTCCTTGCCCTGGCCATCCCGCCCGTGACCGGGGCGGCGGGGGCAGGACCCGCGGCCGAGGACCTCAGGGCCCTGCTGGTGGGTTGCGACCGCTTTGTCTCACAACCGGACACATCCCCTGCCGCGGAGAACAATGTGCGGATCCTTTCTGAAGCCATAGAAAGGGATGCCCGCGGTTACCTGTCCGTCAGGACGGCGGTCAATGAAGCGCCGGGGGAAGACGCTTTCCGGAGCCTGGTCGGGGAAGCATTCGGCGGTGCGGACGAAAACGACGTATCCCTCGTGTATATCGGAACGCACGGGCTTGTGAACGCCGATGATCCGTCCGCGTCGTTCAGGCTGCTCATGAGCGACGGCAGTGCTGAATTCGAACTTGATGCCCGGACGCTGTACCGGTGTATGGACGCCGTTCCGGGGGAAAAGATCCTCATCGCCGACGCATGCAACAGCGGCGCGCTGATCGGCAAGGGAATGAGCCATGTGAGTCATCAGCCGTCGGGCATCGGGAGCGGGTATGCTGTCCTGACCAGCGCCGGGGGAAGCGAGCCCAGCTTCCTTTGGTCTTCGGGGGACGAGAACCTCCGTGGCGGCGGATATTTCGCGGAAACGCTAGCGGCAGGCATCGGGCCCAACGGCAATTTCGCCGCGGACGGAAATGACGACGGGGCCATCACCTTTGGCGAACTGCACGCGTATCTCCTTGGATCATATGCATTGTCCACCACGCAGCTCTATCCGGCAGACGGACAGGCGGTCTTTTTCAGGTACGATCCCGCTGAGGACCGGTCCGGCCTGAAGGCGGTCACCGACCTCTTGTTTGAGGAGACCGTCCTGACAAACGAAAACAGGAGCGCCAGTTTTTCGTATACGCTCAACAGCAGCGCTCGGGTGGCGTACCAGCTTGTGTACGACAGCAACGGCGCCTGGGATTTTTCAAATCCGCAGGCGATCGCGGAGGAAGGATCCGCGGACGGGGTCTGCATGCCCGGGAGAAAACGAAGGACGCTTGAGCTTCGGGAGGTCGGGGAAGAGAACTCCGGCTATGTCCTGTTCTTCATCACCGTGGTCGGCGACGACGGGGCAGAGCCGCAGGCGGGCGCCCTGCTTTGCGTGCAGCCGTCTGAAGGCGATCCCGGGCTTGAAGTCTACGCGGGAAAGGGCTTTGACCCCGGGCGCGGCGAAGAAGTCTCAATCAGGGTCCTGCACGGCTTCCCCTGCAGCCTCAGCCTGGACATACTGGATGCCGGCGGGCACGCTGTGGCGACGCTTTTCTCTGAGCAGCCCACAAGGCCTCAGCGGCTCCTGGGCGGAGGAAGCGTGTTCTATTGGAACGGCGAGACAGGCCCAGGCCAGGCCGCGCCGGACGGAACATACAGCGCAAGGGTCAGGGCGACGGTCGGAAGGAGGGAGTATTCCGCGGTGAGCGGTCCCATCAGCCTTTGGAAGGCGTCACCACTCGATCCCCTCGCGTGCCGGCAGCCCTTTGTCGAAAGGGTGTTTGCCTTTTTGGATCAGGCTGACGTAATCCGCCCGCTGCATGAGCCTTTCGGGGGCATTCCGGCCAGTGACGACGGTGTCTCCCCACTTCAGCGCCTCGTCGATGAGCGCGAAAGCCGCGTCTTCCGGAACCAGGGCGAGGTGCATCGCGACAGCCAGCTCGTCAAGCACGGTCAGGGAAGGCCTGATGCGGCGGATCCTGTCCGCGATGACAGCCGTTTCAGCGGTTTGGCTCCGTCTGGCCTCCTCGAGCTCCCCGGCGCTCATCTCAAAGGTGAAGCGGTCCATCAGGGCGCCTTCGTGAACGGTGGCGCCGCGGAGCTCTTTGAGGGCCCTGAGTTCGCCCGAAGTTCCGCGTTTCATGAATTGCGCGATCAGGACCTCTCTGCCGTGGCCAAGCACGCGCAGCGCAAGCCCCATGGCAGCCGTGGTCTTGCCCTTGCCGTCGCCGGTATACAGGTGAAGCCTGTTGACAAGTTCCATTCTGTCCTCCCTATGGTTCTTCGGTCGCCTTGATGCATTGTATGGCGCACGGCAGGGGATGTAAAGCGTGGCGCTGCCTCGCCTGAGCCCTTGATTGACGCGGTCCTGAGCCTCTGGCTATAATCGGGGCGTGCCCTGCACGGAAAGACAGGTAGTGAAATGGTGAAACGCGAAGGCTTCCGGCCGTCCGTGTTGATGGCCTTTGCCTTTGCCGCCTTGATCGTCGCCATGCTGTGCGTCAGCGTTGGGAGCGTCACGGTCCCCTTCAGGGAAACCGCACGTTTCGTCCTCAACGCGGCAGTGGGGCTGGAAACGCCCAGGACGCCTGAAAAGGCAATCATCCTCGATGTCCGCCTCCCCCGGATCCTCTGCGTAGCCCTCAGCGGCGCCGCCCTGTCGCTTGGCGGCGCGGCCATGCAGGGCCTCCTGCGCAACCCGCTGGCGGACGGGTCGACCCTTGGGGTCAGTTCCGGAGCTTCGCTCGGAGCGGTGCTTGCGATCGCTTTCGGGTTCCGCTTCGGAGGCATGGCCGGGGCCGGGACCTTTCTCGCGGCTGTCATTTTCGCGTTTCTGTCGATGCTGCTGATCCTTTCGCTGTCTTTCTCTCTGGACGGCTCCCTGGCAACAAACACGATCATCCTCATCGGGATCGTTTTCTCCATGTTCGTCAGTAGCCTGATCAGCCTTGTGATCGCTTTTTCCGGGGAGAAGATCAAAACGATCACCTTTTGGACGATGGGCTCCCTGGCGGGCGCTACCTATGGACAGGCCCTTCTCCTCCTGTGCACACTGGCCGTCTGCGCGGCTGCGCTCCACTGGCATGTCCGGGAACTGAACGCCTTTGCCATCGGGGAAGAGAACGCGCTGCATATCGGCGTGCACGTAAAAAGGGTCAAACTGGTGATCCTGGTTTCCGTTTCGCTGCTCATCGGCGTCTGCGTCGCGGTTGGCGGCACGATCGGCTTCGTCGGGCTGGTGATGCCGCATATCGCGCGCATCCTCTTTGGCCCAAACCACAGGCGCCTGCTTCCCGCCTCCGTGTTTCTGGGGGCCGTTTTCCTTATGCTCTGCGATCTGCTGGCCAGGACAGTCCTGAGTCCCGTCGAGCTGCCCATCGGGGTCGTCACATCCCTCATCGGCGCGTCCGTCTTCACGGCGATCCTCTTTCAAAGCAGAAAAGGGAGACGTGCGGCATGATGCTCAAGCTCAGCCGCGTGTCGGTTTCGTATGGGAAAAAGCAGGTCCTGAAGGAGGTCAGCCTGTCGCTTGAAGAAGGCCAGTGGCTGATGCTTGTCGGACCCAACGGCGCAGGAAAAACGACGCTGGTTTCCGCGATCTCCCAGATGATCCCCTACGAAGGCGAGATCGCGGTCATGGGAAGGGACGCGAAAAAGTGGAGGTCGTATGAGCTGGCGAAACGCCTGGGCGTCCTGTCCCAGCGGCACCACGTCGGTTATGCGTTCACGGTCGAGGAAGTCGTTCGCCTTGGGCGCTACGCCCACGGCAGGGGCCTTCTGAGAAAGGACGATCCCCTGGGCGGGGAAAAAGTTGAACAGGCCCTGGCCATGACCGAGATGTCCGCCCGCAGGGACCGCAGCGTCCTGACGCTTTCAGGGGGCGAGCTCCAGCGGACCTTCCTCTCCCAGGTTTTCGCGCAGGACCCGAAGATCCTTCTGCTGGACGAGCCCGCCAATCATCTCGACCTGCGGCACCAGAAAAGCGTTTTCGATCTGATCGCGGGCTGGCTGGGCGGTCAGGGGCATGCCGTGGTCTCGGTCGTGCATGACCTGAGCGTTGCCAGGAAATACGGGACGCACGCGCTGATCCTTTCGCAGGGGCGCACCGCCGCAAGCGGCGAATGCGCAGAGGTGCTCAGCCGCTCAAACCTGCGGCAAGCCTATGGCATGGATGTTGTTGCATGGATGAGGGAGATGCTTTCGCAATGGTAGGTAGCCTGATACCTCCTTAGAGGACCGATGGACAAGAGGGGGCCGCCGAGCGTATACTGAGCTGACCAACAAGAAGGAATGATGCGGATGAAGTGCCGGTACTGCAATTCCGTCGACAGCCGCGTGATTGACTCGCGGCCGACCGACGACGATTCGAGCATCAGGCGAAGAAGGGAATGCAACAGCTGCGGCAGGAGGTTCACGACCTATGAGAAGGTCGAGTCCCTGCAGCTGCTCGTCATCAAGAAGGACAACACGCGCGAAGTGTTCGACGCGAACAAGATCCGCGACGGCATCATCCGGGCCTGTCATAAACGGCCGGTTGCCGCGAAGGACATCGACGCGCTTGTTGCGTCGATCGAGCAGTTTGCCACCAATGGCCTGCAAAAGGAGATCACGACGCATCAGATCGGCGAGATGGTGATGGACGCGCTCAAGGAACTCGACGAGGTCGCCTACATCCGCTTTGCGTCCGTCTACAGGCAATTCACGGACATCCCGACCTTCATGCATGAACTGACCCGCCTGATGAACGACGGTCGCGCGGGCAGCCAGAGCCCGCGGGCCGCCGCGGAAAGCCCCGGGGAAACCCCGCCGTGAACCTTCGTCTTACCAGCCCGTGACAGCCCGGCCGGTACGGCCGGGCTGTGTTATCTGGAGATCTGGTCGAGCGTCATGCCAAAGCCCGGCGCGAATTCCCGCATGAAGTCCTGCACCTCAGGCAGATCGATGGCATGGATGCTGCTCTCGATCCCTGCCTGGGCTTCCATGAATTCCCTGTTGCCCGCCTTGATTTCCTCCAAACACTTGATGAAGGCGCAAATCCGGTCCGCAGCTTTGACGACGCGCCATTCCGCGCTGGATTTGTCTGCGCTGACCAGCGGCTCGTAGTGCCTGACAAGGTCGGCAGGGAGCATCGCCAGGAGCCTTCTTGCGGCCAATCCCTCGATCTTGCCGTACTCGGCCCGGATGGAAGGATTGCTGTGCTTGACCGGGGTGGGCAGGTCCCCGGTGATCACCTCGCTGCTGTCGTGATACAGGGCCAGCGCCATGACGTGTTCCGCGTCATAGGCCTTCTTGTGGCGCTCGTTGCCGATCAGCGCGATCGCATGGGCGATCATCGCCGCCTGCATGGCGTGTTCCATATCGTTCTCGGGCCAGGTATTGCGCATCAGGCCCCAGCGGCGGATAAACCTCATCCTTGACAGGTACGCAAAAAAATGATGAGCCATCTCAGCCTCCCAGCGGATCGGGCCCGCAGTCGATCACGGTGTTCCCGTGACCTGCGAGCGGCAGGAACCGGGTGAAAAAGTCCTCGGCGCGCATCCTCACGGACGCGGTATTGACGCCGGGATGGAAAACAAGGTATTCGAATCGGCCAAGCGCGGCGTCAGTCGCGATGCGGACCCTCATCCGGCGGTCATAAATCAGGGCAAGCGGGCTCAGCGCGCCTCGCTGGACGCGAAGCAGTTCCTGAAGCTTTTCTTCAGTAGCGAAACTCAGGCGGGAGGTCCCAAGTTTTTTGCTGACGAGGCTGGTCGCGAATGGTCTGTCGTGGAGCGTCAGCAGCAGCCAGTATTGCGTTTGCCTGCGGTCGCAAAGCAGGATGTTCTTGCACATCCCGGCGTTGTCCCAGGGGATCTCCCCGAGGGATAGGCAGTCCTCCATGGTCCACACCGGCCGGTGCAGGTGAAGCGTGAAGGGGATGCCCCGCTCCCTGAGAAAAAGGAGGATCCCCTCGTCAGGTTCCATCCGAAGCGTCCTTATTTTTCATGTGTCCCGCTTCCCCGCCGAGTTTTCCGGGTCGGTAGTAAACGGTGACTTCACATCCAGGGGAAGAACGCGCTTTTCGTTTGCGTCAAACAGGTTCATCGTTTTCCTCAGCGCTCAGCAGAACGCCCCCAAGCCCCTTCGCCGTCCGCCAGCTGTGCGGCGTGTCGCTCATCGCGCACTCCGCATGCAGGATCGCGATGCCGTCGTCCAGCCTGCCGAAGCGGCCGCCGGAAATCCGCAGCGTGTTCCCTGCGAAGGAGAATCGCCATGGCTGCCTGTTGAGCGCCGAGGGGGCCATCCGAACGGCTTCTGCAGCCTTGAACGCCCAAAAAGGCCACGCGGCCGGGTCGCCTTTGCACAGCGAAGCCAGGGGTTTGCGCCGACGGCCGGCTGGGCCTTCCCTGTCCGCGGGGACGCCGAGGGGGATCACGGCTGCGATCGTCTCTCCTTGCCCGGCGCCGGGGCTGCAGCGGCTACTCCGGAAGCTTCCGGACACCCAGCAGCTCCCCAGACCGAGGGCGGTTGCTTCGAGGACGAAGGCTTCGCCGGATATCCCGGCGCAAAGCTTTGCCGCAGGCTGACCTCTTTTAACCAGAACGGCCGCGAAATCGGTGGCGCCTGAAACCCGTCCGATGAAAGGGACCGGAAGAAAGAAACCCTTTGGACAGCCGCCCAGCACGATCCTGACGCCTGGGAGACAGACGCGCGCCGCGGCGTAATTGAGCGCGCTCTTCTGCGCCACGTCAGGCGCGCCCGCGTAGTTCCTGCAACTGTATCGTGCAGGAATGGAGCCGTACCACCTCGCCAGCTGCGCGCGGGTGAACGAACCGCTCCAGATACAGCCAGGCATTTTGGGCCCTCCCGGTTTTCGACAGTTTCCCACGGGCGTTCAGGGGCCTGAAAGCAATCTGCCCAACAGGCGGGGTCAACCCCAGGCGCCGAGGGGCGTCAGCGGATCTCCCTGCAGCCCATGTAGCGCTCGAGCGCTTCGGGGACCATCACGCTTCCGTCTCCGTTCTGAAAATTTTCCAGGATCGCGGCAACGGTGCGGCCGACGGCCACGCCCGAGCCATTGAGCGTATGGCAAAGCCTCGGCTTGTCACCGGCAGCCTCGCGGTATCTGATCCCGGCGCGGCGAGCCTGGAAATCCTCGCAGTTGC
>CAZLYF010000134.1:0-9708 GCA_964563725.1 uncultured Oscillospiraceae bacterium | reverse complement strand
GGCATCGCCCTGGGCGCCCTGGTGGAAAGCCCCGGCTTCTACCCGGACTACAGCGCGAAGGACAATGTGCGCTTCATGTGCCAGGCGGCCGGCAGGGACAGGAAGGGCTACGCTGAAAGCCTGCTGAAAATCGTGGAGCTGGACGGCACGGGCAGCAAAAAGGCAAAGCAGTTCTCCCTTGGCATGAAGCAGCGCCTTGGCATTGCCCTGGCGCTGGTGAACGAGCCGGAGCTTCTCATCCTTGACGAGCCCATCAACGGCATGGACCCCCAGGGCATCAAGGACATGCGGGGCCTGCTGGTGAAGCTCAACCGGGAACGGGGCGTCACCATCCTCATCTCCAGCCATATCCTGGATGAGCTGGCCAAGTTCGCCACCACCTACGGCATCATCAAGGACGGCCTTCTGGTCACGGAATTCAGCCGGGACGAACTGGAGCGCCGCAACACCTCCGGCATTGAGATCACTGCGCCCGACGCCCACCTGGTGGCCCAGGCGCTCAGGGAAGGCCTGAAACTTCAGGACATCCGCGTGCTCTCCCCCCAGACGCTTGCCATCGGGGACAGGGTGGAGGCCCACGAGGAGGTCAGCCGCTGGCTGTTTGACCAGCGCATCTATGTCAGCCAGTTCCATGTGCGCCAGCATTCCCTGGAGGACTACTTCATGGGCTTGACAGGAGGTGGCGAAGCATGATCAACACCCTGCGTATGGATTTCAGGCGGCTGTTCAAAACCCGCGGCTTCTACCTGGCCTGCCTGTGGGCGCTTGGCATCATGGCCATCATGGCCACCGCCAGCTGGTTTCTGGCCGACGAATTCGCCCGGGAAGCGGGCGGCCTGGCGGGTTTATCCGGCGGGCAGATGGTCGCAGAGGCGCGCAAGCTCTTCAACGTCAGCCGCTTCGCCAGTTTCTTCATGGGCGCGCCCAGCTTCATGCACCTCTTCCTGGTGGTGTTCGCCGCGGGCTATATCTCCAGGGATCACCAGAGCGGCTACTTCAAGAACCTGCTCGCCCTCCCCGGCGCCAGGGAAAAGTGGCTGGTGGGCAAGCAGGCGGCAGCCCTTGCGGCGGGTGCCCTCTTCTATGGGGTGGTCATCCTGGGCAGCGTGGTGGTGACCCTGCTTTTTGGGAATACCCCCAGGATCGATGTGCCGCAGCTGGCCGCTTTCTTTGGCCTGCACCTCTCAGCCGACCTGGCCCTCTTCGCCCTTTTGACCCTGGCCACCGCCCTTTTCCAGACCCGGACCGCCGCGGTGATGGTGGGCATGGTGTTCGCCTTCAACATGCAGGCGCTCATCTACCTGCTCATTGACCAGATCGGCTTTTTGCCCTTTGACCTGAGCGAATACGGCATGGTGGGCCTGGCGGGCAGGCTGGACATCTTCACCTTTGGCCAGGCGCAGCCGGATTTGCTCAGTTCCATGATGATGGGCAGGGGCGGCTTCTCCAACATAGCCCCCACCACCCCCGGCCAGCTGCTGCCGGTGAGCCTGGGGCTGTGGGCCGTGCTCACCTTTCTCTCCTGGATCACCCTGCGGTACCGGGATTACAGGGGATAAAAAAGGCGGCGCTTTTACTTTGCGCCGCCGGTATTTTACAGGTTTTCCTGCTCCGCCGCTTCGGTACCCGCATCCGGGCCCTGGGGCGGCGTTTTGAGCACCATGGCCAGCTCATTGGCCTTGTCATACAGGGCGAAGGGCACATAGATGCTGTAGGACTCCAGCATCTCCCCCGCCCAGGCGGTGAGCCCGGAGCCCAGCCGCCCCTCCCTGAGAAAGGGAAGGCCGGCCTCCTTGAGCATGGCGTCCAGGATGCCCGCCTGCACAGCGTCCCCCCGGAACAAAAGCACCGGGTCCCCTTCCTCCGGCACCCGGGTCACATGGCGGCGTTTGGGGCAGGGGGCGTCCATCAGTTCGCGGCAATCAGCGCAGTAGAGCATCCGCAGCCTCCTTTGGCCTAAGCCTTCTTCTTTTCCCACTATACCACAGATGAAAAAGCGGCAGTTTGCCGCTTTTTCCAGTCAGGTGGCTGAAGCTCAGTCCAGCATCGCCAGGATGTTCTGCTTGGGCACCGCGCCAATGGTCTTGTTGGCCACCTCACCGTTTTTGAACACATACAGGGAGGGGATGGACATGATGCGGTAGCGCCTGGCCAACTCCTGCTCCTGGTCCACATTGATCTTGCAGACCTTGATCTCCGGGTGTTCCAGGGCGATCTCCTCAACTACCGGGCTCACCATGCGGCAGGGGCCGCACCAGACCGCCCAGAAATCCACCAGCACCGGTTTGTCGGACTGCAGGACCTCCTTCTCAAAACTGTCTTTTGTTACTTCCATCACGGACATTCTTCTTCCACCTTTCTTGCTTCGCGCCGTTTTCACGGGGAGTATACCCCGGCCCTTCAGCGCATAAACAGCCCCTCCGTTCATGAAAGCGTCCAGCCCTCATCGCCGTGGTAGACCATCAGCCGGCTCATGCCGCCGTCCACCGTCAGCGTCTGCCCGGTGATGAAGGAACTCTCCCCGCCGCACAGGTACAGCACGGCGTGGGCGATGTCCTGCGGCGTCCCGACCCGGCCGGCGGGATGCTGCGCGCTGTCCGGCCCAGGATGGCTCCTGCCGGAGGTGTCGATCCATCCAGGGGCGACCGCGTTGACGCGCGCCCTGCCGGACAGCGAGACCGCCAGCGCATGGGTCAGGGCTGTGAGGCCGCCCTTGGCGGCGGTGTAGCTCTCGGTGTCGCGCTGGGACTGGAAGGCGCGGGTGGAGGAGATGTTGACCACCGAGGCGCCGGGCGCAAAATGGGGGGCGAGCAGCCTGGTGAGCCAATAGGGCGCTGCGACGCCGATTTTCTGGACGTACAGGAAATCCTCCCAGCCGCAGCCGGACAGGCCGCCCCGGGTCTGCATGGCGTTGTTGACCAGAAAGTCGAGGCGCCCGAAACGGGACACGCAGCCGGCGGCGAAGTCCTCAAGGACCGCCCGGTCGGCGATGTCGCCGCGAAAATAGTAATCGCAGGGCGCGCCGCTTTCGGCAAGGTCGATGACCGCAGTCCTTGCGCCCCTTGAGGCAAAGGCTTCTGCAAGGCAGCGGCCGATCCCGGCTGCGCCGCCGGTCACGACGGCGGTCTTTCCCCTGAAGTCCATGTGTTGATCCTCCCCTGTCTGCAGGATCCTGAGGCCCCTCGCCTTTGATGATAGGCGGTTTTCATGGAATGTAAAGTGTGAAACAAAGGAGATGGAAACAGGCGTGAAGGCGCTGATCATCGGAGGCGTCGCGGCGGGGATGTCGGCCGCCGCGAAGCTCAGGCGGACGGACCCCGACGCCCGGGTCGTCGTGTACGAAAAGGGCGGCTACCTCTCCTACGGGGCCTGCGGGCTGCCCTATTTCGTCGGGGGCGTCAACAGCGACCCCTCCCTCTTGGTGGTCAGGACCCGGGAGGAATTCCTCAGGCAGGGGATCGAGGCCTTTCTCCATCACGAGGCGCTGCGCGTGGACCCCGCGCGCAGGCGCGTCACGGTCAGAAACCTGGAGAGCGGCGCGGTGTTCGAGGAAGCGTACGACAAACTGATGATCGCCGTGGGGGCGGAAAGCGTCAGGCTCCCCATCCCCGGCACGGACCTCCCCTGCGTGCACCACCTCAAAACGATGGAGGACGGGCTCAGGCTCGAGCGGGCCGTCCGGGAGGGGTCCGTCCGGGAGGTCGTGATCGTCGGCGGAGGCTATATCGGCGTGGAAACCGCGGACGCGCTGCTCAACCGGGGCCTGAAGGTCACCCTCCTCGAAGCCGCCGGGCGGATCCTGCTGCCGTTCGAGGAGGAATTTTCCGCCATGGCGGCGCGGGAGCTCGAAGGGCTCGGGGTGGCGGTCCGCACCAACGAGAAGGTTGCCGGGATCCGGGAGGCCGACGGCCATGCCATCGTTGCGAGCGAGCGCGCGGAGCTGCCCGCGGACCTCGTGGTCATGGCTGTGGGCATCAGGCCGGCCACGGCGTTCCTCCAGGGCAGCGGACTTGATATGGAGCCAAACGGCGCCCTCAGGGTGGACCGGGAGATGAGGGCCTCGCTCCCGGACATCTACGCCGCGGGCGACTGCGCCCTTACCTTCAGCAGGATCACCGGAAGGGAATTCTACCTGCCGCTGGCTACCACCGCCAACAAATGCGGCAGGATCGCGGGCGGGAACATGGCTGGGAACCGCGAGGGGTTCATCGGCGCTCTGGGCAGCGCGGCGATCAAGGTGGGCAGCCTCGAGCTTGCTCGCACCGGGCTGAGCGGGCCGGAAGCCGAGGCGCAGGGGTTTCGCTGCGGCGCGCGGACCATCACCACCCACAATCATCCGGCCTATTACCCGGGCCAGGAAAAGATCACGGTCAGGCTGACCTGGGAGCAGGGGACGGGCCGCGTCCTGGGAGCCTGCGTTGCGGGCGGACAGGGGGCGGTCCTGCGTCTGGGCGTCATCGCCGCGGCCATCCACTGCGGCATGAGGACGGACGAGCTGGGCATGCTCGACCTGGCCTACGCCCCTCCCTTCGGCGGCGCCTGGGACGCGGTGCACATTGCCGCCAACGCCGCGAAATAGCGGCCAATCATCGAAAGGAGCGATCAGGATGCTCAAAGGGATTCCGCACATCCTCTCCCCGGAACTGCTGAAGATCATCGCCGAAATGGGGCATGGCGACGACCTGGTGATCGGCGACTGCAACTTTCCATCCTCCTCCACGGGAAGGGTCTGCGTCCGCGCGGACGGCGTGAAGGGGATCGAACTGCTGGACGCCATCCTGACTTTCTTCCCCCTGGACAGCTTTGTGGAGGCGCCCGTCACGCTGATGCGGCCTACGCCCGGGAGCATCGAAGGCGAGCCGCCGGCCTGGGCCCAGATCAGGGAGATCGTCAACAGGCATCAGCCCGGCGCGCGCATCGGCGTGGCGGAGCGCTTCGCGTTCTACGACCTGGCCAGGAAGGCCTACGCGACCGTCGCCACCAGCGAGATGCAGTACTGGGCCTGCATGATCATCAAAAAAGGCGTGCTGATCCAGCCCTGAGAACCATTTAAAAATATAGATATTGCCAAAGACTCAAAACGAAGCGGGTTGAAAAGCCGGCGGACGCGTGCTACAATGCCCGGGAAGCGCAAGGCTTCGCCCAAGAAACCAGAGGAGGCAGCATTTGATGAAGAGGATCCTGACGTGCGCTCTTGCGGCGCTGCTCCTGTTGCCTGCCGTTGCCCTCGGCGCGGAAACAGGATTGATCACAATCGAGGGCAAACTGACGCGCAACGTCCCCATCAGGAATTCCTATCCCGACAACCCGGCCGTCCCGGGCGTCAGTTCCACCACGGGGCTCCCCTCCGCCGGGGTCTACGTCCCGATCCTGATGGTGGTCGACAACTCGCCCGCGGCGCATCCCCACTGGGGGGTCGGCGACGCGGACGTGATGTACCAGGTGCCCAACGGAGGCGGCGGCGCGACGAAGCTGCTGGCCCTGTTCGCCGATACGGTCCCCGATGGCGCGGGCGGCGTGCGCTCGGGCAGGACGCCGTTTGTGGACGTGGCCATGTCCTGGGGCGCGGCTTTCGTCTATGGCGGCAAGCCGCCGAGCCGGGTGGGGGAAGACGCGAACGTCACCACCCTGCTTGGGAAAAACGGGATGAGCAAGGCAGGCGTCGCCTTCGACGTGAACGCGAACTACGACTACAGCAGCCGCATCGACTGGAAGATCAGGCCGCACAACCTGTCCGCCAACCTGCTGCAGATCAAGAACGCCCTGATCATCAAAGGCGCCAGGTTCACGGAAAGGCCCTTCCGCTTTACGGATGAACCCCAGGCGGCGGGGGCGCCGGCCTCCTATATCGACCTGAAGCACTACGGGGAAGAAAAGGGGAAGGTGTCCAACGAAGCTAGCGATTCGAACTTCACCTACGACCCGCAGCGCAACGCGTATGTCCGGGTCAACAGCAGCGGCCCCTACGTGGACTTCAACGACCTCGGCACGCCCATCGAGTACGCCAACGTGATCGTGCAGCGCACCCGGTTCAGCTATGTCGACGGAAGCTACATCGTGTTCAAGCACGCGGTGGGTTCCGGCGCGGCGGAGATTTTCACCAACGGCAAGTATATCGCGGGCGCCTGGTTCCGGGCGGCCGACGGATCCAGGACGGTGTTCCTCGACGACAAGGGCGAGGAGATCGCGCTGCAGCGCGGGAAGACCTTCGTCATCATCACCAACGACGTGACGGAAGTCGCCTACCGGCCCTGAGCGGCAGGAAGAGCCCATCGCCCGCCCCCGGCAAGCCGGGAGCGGGCGTTTTTCTGCGGCGCCTCATTCCCCCAGGACGATCGTCCTGGTCGCCACGCGGTCGATGAAACGCCTGTCATGCTCCACGAACACCAGCGTCGCGGCCGTCCTGCCCAGCATGTCCTCGACCTGCTCGCGGGACTCGATGTCCAGGTAGTTCAGCGGCTCGTCCCAGACGTAGAGGTGCGCGGGCCTGGCCAAGGAGGCAGCCAGCAGGACTTTCTTTTTCTGGCCCGGGGAGAAGCCGCGCATGTCAGACTCAAACGCTTCGCGGGGGAAATCCAGCTTTCTCAGAAGCATCAGGAAATGATCCCCGGGCAGGGACTGAAGGCGCGCGAAGTCCCGGGGCGTCCCGCAAAGGCCCTCGGGCTTCTGCGGAAGGACAGACACGGCGAGGTTCCCTGGGCGGCTCACGAACCCGCCCGCGGGAAGGAGCTCTCCCGTGATCAGCTTCAGCAGCGTCGTTTTCCCGGCCCCGTTGCGCCCCGTCAGGGCGATCCGCTCGCCCGGCAGCACGTCCAGACAAAGGCCGATGAGCACCGGCTCGCCGCCGTATCCCGCGCAGACCTCCTTCAGGCGGACCAGGACCCTGGCCGGATGCCTGAGCGGGCGCAGGGAGACCGGCGGGGCGTACTCCAGGTCCTTCAGCAGCGCCTCCTTTTGCTTCAGTTCCTTTTCAACGCGGTTCCTCAGCGTGACGGCCCGCTTCATCATTCTGGCGGATTTGGCGCCGATGTAGCCTCGGTCCGCGGCTCCGGTACCGATTTTGGTCTTCTCAAGGCGGTCGCTCCACCGCGCCTTTTCCTCCCCGGACGCCTTGAGCCTGACGATGTCTTTCCTGAGCCGCTCGTTTTTCTGCTGTTCCTCCTCGTCCCGCAGCCGCCGGTTGGCCCGGTAGGACGAATAGCCGCCCCGCTCCACGCGCGCGCCGCCTTTTTCCAGCGCGAGGATGTGGTCCACGGAACGATCAAGGAAATCCCGGTCATGCGAGGTCACGATGAAGCCCTGCTTGCCGGCCAGGTAGTCCGCCACGGTTCCGCGTCCCCTGAGGTCCAGGTGATTGGTCGGCTCATCGATGAGCAGGAAGCGGTTTTTTCTCAGAAAGAGCGCGGCCAGCAGCAGCCTGGCCTGCTCGCCGGGGCTGAAGGAAAGGAAGGGCCGCGCGAGCGAGGCGGGGTCGACCGCGAGTTTCGACGCCTCGCGGGCGACCAGCTCGTCGATGACATAGCCGTCATGCCTGGCGTACAGGCTTTCCAGCCTGCCCCACTCTTCCATCGACGGCGCGCTTTTGTCCCTGAGCAGCGCGGACATCCCTCTTTCCCATTCGGCGTAGGGCGCGACGGCTTCCTTCACGCAGCTGAGCGCGGGCAGGCTGCAGTCGGCGACGGGGAAGGGGAACAGGTTGAAGCGCAGGCCTGAGAGGATCAGGCCGCTTCCCGACAGCTCCCCCGCGAGCAGCCGCAGCAGCGTGGTCTTGCCGCGTCCGTTGCGGCCCACCAGGCCGACGCGCCAGTCCGAGTCCACGGCGAAACCGAGGCCTTCGAAGACCGGTTCCGAACTGCCCGGGTAGCTGAACTGCAGACCTGAAACCTGTATCCTTGACATGGCTGCCCCCCGGTGAGGCCCGCGCGTCCGCAGGAAGGCCGCGGGAGCCTTCCGGGCCGGCGGCATCCGGGCCGGCCCTGCGTGCGCGGGGAAAGGTTCTTTTTGCCCGCCCCATTATAGAAATCCGCGCGCGCTCAGTAAAGGCAGGCGCCGGCTCGGACGGCGGCCTGGGTTGCCCGCCCCGGCGCGCCTGTGCTATCTTCGTGGCGAATCCATCCCGGAGGCGAACCATGGACGCTCACAGCGCATACTCGTCCCCGTTTTCCAGGCGCTACGCCGGCGCGCGCATGCAGTACCTGTATTCGGACAGGCACCGGGTGGAAACCTGGCGGCGCCTGTGGGTGATTCTCGCCGAAAGCGAGATGGAACTCGGGCTCCCGGTCACCCGGGAACAGATCGAGGAAATGAAGGCGCATATCGGAGACATCGATTTCGACGCCGCCAGGCTCTACGAGGAGAAATCCAGGCATGACGTGATGGCGCACATCCGCGCCTTCGGGGACGTCTGCCCGCGGGCGAAGCCGATCATCCACCTGGGCGCCACCTCCTGCTATGTGGGCGACAACGCCGATATCCTGATCATGCGCGAAGCGCTCCAGCTGCTCCGCGGCCGGCTTGCCGACGTCGCCCGCGCGCTGTACGCCTTCGCCGGGGAGCACAAGGGCCTGCCGACCCTGGCGTTCACGCACTTCCAGCCCGCGCAGCCCACCACGGTCGGGAAGCGGGCGGCGCTGTGGCTCAAGGATGTGCTGGACGACGTCGCGGAAACGGAGCATGCGCTGGGGCTGCTGCGCCCGCTCGGGTCGAAGGGCACAACGGGGACGCAGGCCTCCTTCCTGGAACTTTTTGGCGGGGACTACGGCAAAGCCGCGCAGCTGGACCTTTTGACGGCGCGCGGGATGGGCTTTGACGCGCCCGTGCCCGTTTCGGGGCAGACCTATTCAAGAAAAAGCGACTACCGTGCGCTTTCGCTGCTGTCGCAGATCGCGCAGACGGCGCACAAGTTCAGCAACGACATCCGCCTCCTGATGCACCTGAAGGAAGTGGAGGAGCCCTTCGAGCCCGAGCAGGTGGGTTCCTCCGCCATGCCCTACAAGCGCAACCCCATGCGCTGCGAGCGGATGGCCGGTCTGGCGCGTTTCCTGATCGTCAACGCGCACAACGGCGCACTCAACGCCGCCGAGCAATGGCTCGAGCGGAGCCTCGACGACAGCGCCAACCGCCGCATCGCCATCGCGGAAGGTTTCCTGGCCGCGGACGGGCTGCTGCTCCTCTTCCTCAACGTGGCCAGCGGGCTGGTCGTATACCCCCGGATGATCGAAAAACACTTGCGGGAAGAGCTTCCCTTCATGGCCGTGGAGAACATCCTGATGCGCGCGGTCAGGGCCGGGGGGGACCGGCAGGCGCTGCACGAAAGGCTGCGGCTCCATTCCCTTGCCGCGGGCGAAGCCGTGAAACGGGAAGGGCGGCCCAATGACCTCCTCGGCCGCGTCGCCGCGGACGGCGCCTTCAGGCTGACCGGGGAAGAACTGGAGGACGCGCTGGACCCTGAAAAGTACATCGGCTGCGCCGCGGAGCAGACGGAACGCTACCTCGCCGGGGAAGCGAAGGCTGCCCTGGACAGGCTCGCCGGCGTCTCCGGGCCGCCCGAGGAGGTCAGGGTGTAGCGGGACGCCCGCGGGTCTCCCGATTTTTCCAAAATTTTCCCGCGGGGAGCGTTCCGGGCGCAGAAAAAAGTATTGACAGGAGAGGGCGGAGGTGGTACTCTACTCAAGCGCCCCAAAAAAAGCGAGAGGGGACGCGGGAACC
>CAZLYF010000133.1:1447-9782 GCA_964563725.1 uncultured Oscillospiraceae bacterium | reverse complement strand
TGGCAGATCTATGTCCTGCTGCTGCCTGCGCTCGCGTATTTCGTCGTGTTCTGCTACCTGCCCATGTACGGCGTGCAGATCGCCTTCCGCCAGTACCGTTTCGTGGACGGGATCACGGGCAGCAGATGGATTGGCCTCAAAAACTTCCGCGACTTTTTCGGCGCCTACTATTTCGGCAGGCTGCTGACGAACACCTTCCTGCTCAACCTCTACAACCTCGTGTGGGGCTTTCCCATCCCCGTGCTCCTCGCGATCCTGTTAAATCAGGTCGAGCGCGCCCGGTTTCGGAAATTCACGCAGACGGCCATCTACGTGCCCCATTTCATCTCCACCGCGGTCATTGCCGGGATGCTGTACCTGTTCCTGTCCCCCGACAGCGGCATCGTCAACTACGTCATCACGGCGCTGGGCGGAAAGCCCGTCAATTTCATGCTGGAAGCCGGCTGGTTCCGCCCCCTGTTCGTCATCACGGAGGTCTGGCAGCACGCGGGCTGGAACACCATCCTCTACCTGGCCACCCTCACGGCCATCGACCAGGAGATCTACGAGGCGGCCACCATCGACGGCGCGACCAAAAGGCAGAAGATCCGCTACATCGACCTTCCCTGCCTCGTCCCCATCCTCGTGATGGTGCTGATCCTCAACTCCGGGAGCCTCCTGGCCAGCAATACGGACAAGGCCCTTCTGATGCAGACGCCTGGCAACATGGCCACCTCGGACATCATCGGCGTCTACGTCTATACGATGGGCCTGAGCAAAGCCCAGTTCTCCTACACAGCGGCCATCGGGCTGTTCGTCAACGTGATCAACTTCGTCCTCATCGTCACCGTCAACTGGATCGCCAGGCGGGCAGGCGACACGAGCCTTTTCTGACGGAGGGAAACATGCAAAGGAGGACCGGGCAAGCCGGGAGGATCAGGAAAACGAAGGCGGACAGGCTGTTTGACGCCCTGAACATCGCCTTCTGGGCCCTGGTCCTGCTCCTGACTCTCTACCCGCTCTGGCTGGTCGTGATCGCTTCCGTGTCCGATCCCGACGCGGTCATCGCCGGGAAGGTGCTCTTCCTGCCCATCGATTTCTCCCTGATCGGGTACGAGGCGGTGTTCAGGCACACGGTGCTGTGGAACTCGTACGCAAACGCGGTCTACTACACCCTGGCGGGCTCCGCCGTCAGCGTCACGGCGACGATGATGGCCGCCTACGCCCTGAGCCGGCGCTTCGCGGGGAAAAAAGCGGTCAACTTCCTCATCGTCTTCACGATGTTTTTCACCGGCGGCCTCATCCCCATCTTTCTCACGCTGCGCGGCCTGGGCTTCTACGACACCCGCGCGGTGCTCATCCTCATCAACGCCGTGTCCGTGTGGAACCTGATGGTGGCCAGGACCTTCATCCAGACCACGCTGCCCAACGAGCTCTACGAAGCGGCGGTCATCGACGGGGCGAACCACTTTTCCTATTTTTTCCGGATCGTGCTGCCCCTGTCCGGCACCATCGTCGCGGTGCTCAGCGTGTACTACGGGGTCGCGAAATGGAACGACTACTTCTCCGCCCTCGTCTTCATCCGGGACCGCTCAAAGCTGCCCCTGCAGACGATCCTGCGCGAGATCATCGCCTCCCTCACCACCAGCGCCTCCGGCGAATCCTTTTTCAGCGCGTACGCGGACGACATCAAGGGGATGACGGAAGCGATCAGGCAGGCCGCCGTCGCCAAGTACTGCACCATCGTGGTCAGCATCGGCCCCGCGGTGCTGCTGTACATCTTCATGCAGAAATACTTCGTCAAGGGGGTGATGATCGGTTCCCTGAAAGGATAGGGGACGGGAAAGCCGCTGTCCCGCGCGGGCCGGCGCCCGCGCCGATCCGACCGAGCCATAAAGGAGGAAACCATGAAAAAACGCTTTGCGCTGCTGCTGTCCGCCGTACTGCTCGTTTCAGGCGCCGCCGCCCTGGCCGAGTACCCCATCGTGGAGGAGCCCCTGACGATCAGCGCCTTCCAGTGGGTCGTTGAAAACCAGCAGGTCGACTTCGACAAGCTCTGGTTCTTCAAGGAGCTGGAGGCGAAGACCAACATCAAGGTCGCCTGGGAGCCTGTCAAGGACGGGGATTGGCTGACGAAACTCAACCTGATGCTCGCCTCGGGCGACTGGACGGACCTCATCATCCAGGGGGAGTTCAACAAGAACATGATCGAGGAGTACGGCGTCAACCAGGGCATCCTCGCGCCCCTTGACGAGTACCTCGAGGAATACATGCCCAACTACTTCAGCCGCCTGCAGATGAACAACGCCAATGCCGCCATCCCGGCCTCGGACGGGAAGACCTACTGGATCGGCAACCTGACTGCGCAGAACATCAACCATGACGGGACCTTCTTCATCAACCGCAACTGGCTGGAAAAGCTGGGGCTCGCGATCCCGGCCACCGTGGACGAGCTGACTGAGGTGCTGCGCGCCTTCCGGGACGGGGACCCCAACGGCAACGGCCTCAAGGACGAGATCCCCTTCACCGGCGCGGACCTCATCCACCAGACCCAGGGTGTCTACAACCATTTCGCCCTCTTCGGCGTGCCGCTGCAGCGCTGGGTCTACGCCTGCATCGGGGACGACGGGAAGGTGGTGTTCCCGGGATACATGCCCGGGTTCCGCGCCGCCTGCGAATGGCTGCACCTGTGCTACGCCGAAGGGCTGCTCGATCCGGAGGCGATCACCCAGGATTCCAACGTCTGGGGCACCAAGGTGAACGCGGACCGGGTGGGCTATACGACCTATCTGAGGACCAAAAACACCGCGTGGCAGCCTAATATCGTCGAGCAGTTCACGCATATCCTCCCGCCCGCGAGCGAATACGGCGTCAAGGTGCCCCGGATCCTGGAGATCCCGGATTTCGGCGCGGCGCTCACGGTGGCAAACAAGCATATCCCGGAGACCCTGCGCTGGCTGGACGCCCAGTTTGAAACGGAGACCATGATGGCCAGCGTCAACGGCCCGGTCAAGGAGGGCGGCCCCATCGACCCGTGCATGAAGATCAACGAAAACGGCCGGTACGAGGTTCTCTACATTCCCGCGGACAACGGGCTGTATCAGTACGTGCCCGTGATCCACGGGCAGTTCTTCGCGCCCGGCGACTATTACTTCGGCATCTATGAGATGCCGCCGCACCGCGTGGAGCGCAAGGACCAGGCGCTGCGCTACGAGGAGGCCGGGGTGCTGGAGAAGTACTCCAACGACTACCTCCGCAAGCTCGTGATCCTGGAAGACGCGACGGAAGGCGAGCGCCTGTTTACGGAGATCGAGAAGTTCATGAAGGAATCCATCGCCAACTTCATCACCGGCGGCGTGACCGACGAAAGCTGGCAGACCTTCCTCGATTCGGCCGAGGCGGTCGGCGTGGGCCGCTACATCGACATGTACCAGAAGGCGTTTGACAACTACCTTGCCGCGAACAACTGAGGGCCCCGGGGGCCGGACCGCAGGCCGCAGCGCCCATGGGCGCTGCGGCCTGCGCATGGGCGAAGGCGCCTGAGCGGGACGAAAGGAGGGTCGGGATGGAAGGTTATCGCGGACGGGCGGACGGGCTGACCGTCGCCTATATCGGAGGAGGGTCCAGGGGCTGGGCCTGGGGCTTCATGAAGGACCTGGGGACGGATCCCCAGATGGAAGGCCTCGTGCGCCTCTATGACATCGACTTTGACGCGGCGGAAAAAAACCGGCGCATCGGGGGCATGATCTCCGCGCACCCCGAAGCCCGGGCGCGCTGGCGCTACGAGACCGCCGCTTCGCTCAGGGAGGCGCTCACCGGGGCCGACTTCGCGGTCGTCTCCATCCTGCCCGGCAGCTTCAGGCACATGCGCTCGGACGTGCACTGGCCGGAGCGCTACGGGATCTGGCAGTCGGTGGGCGATACGGTCGGCCCGGGCGGCCTCCTGCGCGCGCTGCGGGCGGCGCCCATGTTCGCGGAAATCGCCGAAGCCGTCCGCGCGTACGCGCCCCGGGCCTGGGTGATCAATTACACCAACCCCATGTCCGTGTGCGTGGACACGCTGTACGCGGTCTTCCCGGGCATCAAGGCCTTCGGCTGCTGCCACGAGGTGTTCGGCACCCAGAAGCTGCTGGCGCGGATGCTGCTTGACATGGAAGGGATCCCGGACGTGGGCCGCGGGGAGATCAGCACCGGCGTGACGGGCGTCAACCACTTCACCTGGCTCTCCAGCGCGAGTTACCAGGGCTGCGACCTGTTTCCGGTGTACCGGAAATTCGTCGAAAAGTACCATGAAACGGGTTTCCTGCAGGGCGGGGACGACCATTGGATGAACTCCGTGTTCGCCTGCTCCCACCGGGTCAAGTTTGACCTGTTCCGCCGCTGCGGCCTGATCGCGGCCGCCGGGGACCGGCACCTGGCCGAGTTTATGCCGCTCTGGTACCTGAAGGATCCGGAAACCGCGCACGCCTGGGGCTTCGGCCTGACCAGCGTGGACTGGCGGGAAGAGGATCTCAGGGAACGGCTGCGCCGGCGGGAGGCGATGCTGAACGGGAGCCTGCCCATCGAGCTGAAGCCCACGGGCGAGGAAGGCCACCTGCTTTTGAAGGCGCTGTTGGGCCTTCAGGAGTTGGTCTCCAACGTGATCCTGCCCAACCGCGGGCAGATCCCGAACCTTCCTCTGGGCGAGGCGGTGGAGACCAACGCCCTGTTCAGGCGGGACGAGATCGCGCCGGCGCTTGCCGGTCCGCTGCCGCGGCCGGTCGACGCCCTGGTGCTCAGGCACGCGCTCAACGCGGGCGCCGTCGTCCGGGCGGCCCTCGACTGTGACCGCGGGCTCGCCCTGTCCGCGCTCCTCAACGACCCGCAGACCTCAAGGCTGGATCCTTCGGACGCTGAGAAGATGCTCGGCGAGATGCTCGGCAACACCCTCGACATCCTGCCGGAGGGCTGGCGCCGCGGGTGAACGTCAGGACGCCGCCGGCGAGCAGGCCGGGCGCGTTTGAACTCCGGCCGGGCGGCGCTATAATGGCCGGGAAGGGCCCTGGCAGGGGACGCCGCCCGGGCGGCGGGAAAAAGGACAGCGGGAGAGGTGCGGCATGAACGGCTTGAAGGTGTATGAAAGATCAGTGCACGGCGGGGTGCACATCGCAAGGGGGGACCGGGGCGACGTCCTCGTCGTCAAAGGGGAAACGCGCCCGCTTGACCATGAGGCGGCAGCCTACCTGCGGGAGGAATTCCCTTTCACGGCGCCGGTCCCCGTGCTGCGCCGGGAGAGGACCATGGGCGTTGGCGACCGGCTGGGCATCGCCTGCCCGGGCCATATCCGGGCGTTCGAGCGTTTTGACGCGAGCCCCGTATTCGCCCAGCAGTCCATGCGGGAACTGAACCTGACCAACCGCAGCTACCGGGACGTGCTGGACGCCGTGACCTTCGCGGTGTTCAGGGAAGACTTCAGGGGGGGCTTCGGCGCGGACGGCGACCACCTCAAGCGGCAGGAGGACGTGCAGACGGCCCTGTCCCTGGGCTACACCATGATCACCCTGGACTGCTCCGAACATATCCGGGAGGACGGCGGGAGGGCCGTCCTGACGGACGAACTGAAGCAAAGGTATTTGGGCGGGGCCTTCAGCCCCGAAGACGGGTTGTCCCTGACCTTTTCGGAGGACGCGCTGGCGGAGGCCCAGCACATCTACGGCGGCGCGGTCTCCTTCGCCGCGTCTGTGTGGGAGCGTTTTTTTGCGCGCGGGCAGGCCGGGGCGGACTTTGAGATCTCCATCGACGAGACCTCCACGCCCACCACGCCCCTGCAGCATTTCTTCGTCGCCGGCGAGCTCAGGCGCCGCGGGGTGGACATGGCCACCGTGGCCCCCCGGTTCTGCGGGGAATTCCAGAAGGGCATCGACTACATCGGGGACCTCAGGCAGTTTGACCGGGAGCTCAGGGCGCACGCCGCCATCGCGCGCCATTACGGCCATAAGCTGAGCATCCATTCCGGATCGGACAAGTTCAGCGTGTTCCCCTCCATCGGCAGGGAGACGCGCGGCGTGTTCCACCTGAAGACGGCGGGCACGAGCTGGCTGGAGGCGGTGCGCGTCGTCGCCGCGCGCGACCCCGCGCTGTACCGGGAGGTCCACGCCTTCGCGCTGAAGAGCTTCAGCGAGGCGAAAAAGTATTATCACGTCACGACGGAGCTCGGGCGCGTCCCGCCGCTTGCTTCGCTCTCGAACGCGCAGCTGCCGGGACTTCTTGAGCAGGACGACGCCCGTCAGCTCATCCATATCACCTACGGCCTGATCCTGGGCGACCCACAGCTCCGCAGCCGGCTGTACAGGCTGTTGGACGAGCGCTCGGAAGACTACGCGCAGGCGCTCGACAGGCATATCGGCCGCCACCTCCAGGCCCTGGGCGTGCCGGAAAGGGCCTAGGCGTCAGCCTTCCAGGCCGAAATCGAAGTAGTTTCTCGCGTTGTTGTAGCAGATGCCGCGGACGACCGTTTCAAGCGTCTTCCTGTCGTCCGGGAATTCCCCGCGTTCCACCCAGCCGCCGATGATGTCGCAGAGGATGCGCCTGAAGTACTCGTGACGGGGGTAGCTGACGAAGGAGCGGGAATCGGTCAGCATCCCCACGAAATTGCTCAGGAGCCCCACCGATGCCAGGGTCTTCATCTGCTCGGCCATGCCGTCGCGCTGGTCGCAGAACCACCAGGCGCTGCCAAACTGGATCCTGCCCGGCGTCCCCCCCTGGAAGCAGCCCGCCACGGTGGCAAGGACATGGTTGGCGGAAGGGTCCAGGGTATAGAGGATCGTTTTGGGCAGCGCGCCTTGGGCGTCCTGCGCATCGAGGAGTCCCGCGAGCTTTTCCCCCAGGGGCGCGTCGGTGGCGGCGTCAAAGCCGGTGTCCGGCCCGAAGCGCCTGAACATGCGGGAATTGACGTTGCGCATCGCGTTCATGTGGTACTGCTGCGCCCAACCAAGGCGGCTGTAGATCTCCCCCAGCGCGGTGAGGACGGCGGTGCGGTAGTTTTCCAGCCCCTCCCTGCCGACGGCGCGCTTTTCCATCCCTTCCTGGAAGGCCCTGTCGGCCTTCGCCATGTCCGGGCCGGCGAAGGGAACGGTATCCAGCGCGTGGTCGGAAAGGCGCGCCCCGTGCCGGTGAAAATAGACGGCCCGCGACTCAAGCGCCGCAATCACGTCCTGCGTCGACCGGATCGGGATCCCCGACGCGTCCGACAGCGTCCGGATATATTCCGCGAAGCCCTCGCGGTCCGCGTTGACCGCCTTGTCCGGCCGGAACGCGGGCAGCACGCGGGCCTTTAGCCTCCCCCCGTCCGCGATGGCCTTGTGGTAGTCCAGGCTGTCCACGGGGTCGTCCGTCGTGCAGATCACCCGGACGTTGAATTTTCTGATGAGTTCCCCGGCGCGGAAGCCTTCCGTTTTCAGGAGCGCGTTGGCTTCCTCCCAGATCCCGGGGGCGGTCTGCTCGTTGAGCTCCCTGTCGATGCCGAACACGCGCCTGAGTTCCAGGTGCGTCCAATGGTAGAGGGGGTTGCCCATCATCATCGGAAGGGCCCTGGCGTAAGCCATGAAACGCTCGCGGTCCCCCGAGGCCCTGATGAATTCGTTGCCGTAGCCGAAGGCGGCCATGGCGCGCCACTTGTAGTGGTCCCCTCCCAGCATCAGGTGCCCGATGTTGCGGAAGGAGATGTCTTCCGCGATCTCTTTGGGCGGCAGGTGGCAGTGGTAGTCGATGATGGGCATGTCCTCGGCGTAATCGTGATACAGACGGCTCGCGCAGGGGGTGTTCAGCAGGAAGTCCTCGTTCATGAAAGGTTTCATCTCGGTCCCTCTTTCCGGGGTGTTTTTATCAGTATAGTGCCCGGCGGCGGATCATTCAAACGCTGCTCCTGCCTCCGCGGGCGGGCGCCTTCTTGCAATCAGCAGGTAGCATACGTAGTGCGCCGCCGCGGTGGCGGCCCAGGACACGGGATAGGACAGATAGAGGATCTGCGGCGTGCGGTTTGCCGCGAATACCGTGAAGAGCCACACCATCCGCACGCCGACGACGCCCGCAAAGGAAACGAGCATGGGGAGCGTCGCGTTGCCCATGCCGCGCAGGATGCCCACGAAGACGTCCATGATGCCGCAGATGAAATAGCTCCACATGATGATGCCCATGCGGAGCCTGCCGAAGGCGGCCACCTGCGGGTCCGTGGAATAGATGCTGAGCAGCTCGTCCTGAAACAGGAGGCCGGCGCCCCCCAGCACGGCGCCCGACACGATCACGATGAGGACGGACAGGAGAAGCACCCGGCGGACGCGGCCGGGTTTTCCCGCGCCGGTGTTCTGACCCGTGAAGG
>CAZLYF010000133.1:0-1437 GCA_964563725.1 uncultured Oscillospiraceae bacterium | reverse complement strand
CTGGCGCGCCACCCGCGCCGTGCCGCAGCTGCGGCGCCGCGTGGTGGACGGCGTTCATGGAGGTGTAGACGAAGCCTTCGATATTCACCGCGGCCGCGTTGCCGGCCATGGCGATTGAACCGAAGGAGTTGATGGCGGACTGGATGAGGACGTTCGACAGGGAAAAGATGCTGCCCTGCAGGCCCGCGGGGAGGCCGATCTTCAGGATCAGCAGGACCTTGTCCGAGACCAGGCGGACCTTCCTGAACCTCAGGCGCACGGCGCCGTGGGAGCGGGAAAGCGCGGTCAGGGTCAGGGCCGCGGAGATGCCCTGCGCGATCGCAGTCGCCAGCGCGACGCCCGCAGCGCCCATGCGGAACCTGATCACGAACAGCAGGTTCATCAGCACGTTGGCCGCGCCGGCGATGGACAGGAAGTACAGCGGCCGGCGCGTGTCCCCCGTGGCGCGCAGGATCGCCGCCGCGAAGTTGTAGACCAGCGAAGCCGGGACGCCCAGGAAGTAGATCTTCAGGTACAGCGCGGCCTGGCCGATGACGTCGGGAGGGGAGCCCATCAGTTCGAGCAGCGGCCGGGCCGTGAACCAGCCCAGGACCGCCGCCGCGGCGCCGCAGGCGAGGCTCAGCCCGATCGCCGTGTGGACCGTTTCCTCCACGTCGGCATTCTTCCCGGCGCCGGTGAACTGCGCCACGGCCACGCAGGCGCCCACGGAAAGGCCCATGAAGATGTTGATGACCAGATTGATCAGCGCGCCCGTAGAGCCGACTGCCGCCAGGGCCGTGCTCCCGGCGAACCTGCCCACCACCACGATGTCCGCGGCGTTGTACAAAAGCTGCAGGACCCCGGAAAGCATCAGCGGCAGGGAGAAGCGCAGCATCTTCCCAAGCAGCGGCCCGCTGGTCATGTCCATGTCGTAGCGCTTTTTTCCGGGCATCCGTTTCTCCTTATCGCTTTACGCCCGCCGCCTTCGCAGCCATGGCCGGCTCATTGTAGCACGTCCCGGGTTGACAGGGCATCCGAGGTATGGTATTACGGGAGCAGCCGTTCAAATCGCCGGCGGCGGCCGCCGGCGGAATATTCAAAGGAGGTCTGCTGCAATGAAGAAACTCCTGGTCTTCGCGCTGTCGCTCACGCTGACCCTCGCCATCGCCTCCGGCGCCATGGCGGCAACGGTGCTCAAGCTTGCCGAGGTGCATGCGCCCGGCTATCCCACCTCGCTGGCGGACGTGGAGTTCGCGCGCCTGGTCAAGGAGAGGACCGAAGGCCGCGTCGAGATCGAGGTCTACCTCGGCGCCACGCTGTACCCCACGGAACCCGCCTCCATCGAGGCGCTGCAGCTGGGCGACCTGGCTTTCTCCCGCGTGTCGGCGTCCCCCGTCTCCAACTTCGTCCCCGCCATCAACGCCATCCAGATGCCCTACCTGTACAAGAGCGGCGCGC
>CAZLYF010000132.1:0-9851 GCA_964563725.1 uncultured Oscillospiraceae bacterium | reverse complement strand
AAGGCAGGTCATGGTATACTCATTTAGGAAGGAGTGAGTACCATGCCTGTGATCAAGTATCACGTGATCCTGCCCGACAATGAGCGCATTGCGCTTACCAGAATCATTTCAAAAGGCACGGCATCGGCTAAATCCATCATGCACGCCCATGTTCTGCTGGCCGCCGATGAAAGTAACGGCAAGAAGCGCACTGAAAAGGAGATTGCGAGCCTGTTTCATGTCAATGCCCAAACGGTGCACACGATCCGCAAGACCTACGCAACCAAGGGCCTGGATGCCGCCGTCGGCCGCAAGAAGCGCCAAACCCCGCCGATTCAGCCGAAGATCACCGGTGACGTTGAGGCAAAGATCATCGCGCTCAGCTGCAGCGAACCCCCGGAGGGGAGAAGCAAGTGGACTGTTCGGCTTTTAGCTGACAGGGCTGTTGAACTTCAGATCATCGAAAGCATCTCGCACCAGTCGGTATTCAGGCTCCTAAAAAAAACGAACTGAAGCCACATCAGCACAAGTGCTGGGTGATTCCACCCAAACAGAACGCCGCCTTTGTCGCCTGCATGGAGGACGTTCTGGACCTGTATCAGCAACCCTACGACCATGAATGCCCGGTGATCTGCATGGATGAGAAGCCTTTCCAGCTGCTTGGTGAAACAAGGCAGCCGATCCCAATGAAGCGTGGCCGACCCAGGCGTGAGGACGATGAGTATGTCCGCAATGGCACCTGCTGCATCTTCCTGTTTACGGAAGCCCTGACGGGCTGGCGTCATACGAGTCCGCAGGAGCGCCGGACTAAAGTTGATTGGGCCAATCAGATTCGGCATCTGCTGGAAGTGGAGTATCCCGAATGTCCCAAAGTCCGACTGGTCATGGACAATCTCAATACCCACTCAACAGCTTCACTCTATGAGGCCTTTCCCCCGGAAATTGCCCGCACCCTGGTCAAGCGGCTCGAGATTCACCACACGCCAAAGCACGGCAGCTGGCTGAACATCGCTGAAATCGAACTGAGTGCCATGACGAAGCAGTGTCTGGACCGCAGGATCGACAACATCACCTCCCTGGAAAATGAGCTGGCCTCCTGGGAAAAAGCCCGCAACTCGTTACAGAAGGGAGTCGACTGGCAGTTCACCACACCCGATGCCAGAATCAAACTGAAACAGCTTTATCCGCAGATTAAGATGTGACAAGGTACTAGCCACTAACCACTAAGGAGGGTTGCCATGAAAGCGCATCCGACAATCGGCTGCTGTGGGATCGACTGCGGGCTATGCCCGCGGTACTATACAGCCGGGAGCTCGCGTTGCCCCGGCTGCGGCGGGGAGGAATTCGAACAGCGCCATCCCCCCTGCGGCTTTTTCACCTGCTGCGCGAAGAAGCGGATCCTGGAGGCCTGCGCGCAGTGCGGGGATTTCCCCTGCGCAAGATTCGATAAGGAAGACGGTACGCGGGACTCCTTCGTCACCCACCGTAGGGTGCTGACCAATCAGGCGCAGATCCGTGAGATCGGACTGGAGGCCTTTCTTGAACAGCAGCGGGAGCGGATGGACTTCCTGGAAAAAGCGCTCAGCGAATATGACGACGGGCGGAGCAAGAGCCTTTTCTGCCTCGCCGCTGCGCTCCTGTCCATCGAAGGCCTGCGGGCGGCACTTCGAAACGCGGAGGCGGAAGAGAACCTGAAGACGGCATTGATTGCCCTGGCGGATAGGGAGGGGGAAGAGCTAAAATTGAGGAAATGAGCGGAAGTGAACTATTTTTATTCGATAAAGCTCAAAGGATGAACTGTTAACGCAAACGAAATCCCAAGATGAGTATTGGAGTGTAATATGAAGATATCAGTGATCGCAGTGATTCCAAATAACCATCACTGTTCACTATATGCTACTCCCTATTCCCTGCTCCCTACTCCCTTTGGTCACTCAGCCCTCAGCTCTCAGCCCTCAGCCCTCAGTTCCCTGTTCCCTACTCCCTCTTTTCCCACTATTCACTTAGAAACGGAGTCTGCAAAGAAAACTTACCCGACGCTCGGCTGCGGCGGGATTGACCCGGAGCAATCAGGGGCTGTCATGGGAAGAAGAAAAGGGAGACTTCGATACCGAGGGCAAACGCGATGGCTGCAGGCTTCTCTCCATACGCGAAAGGTGGGAACGGATGGAAATCAGGCAGATCACTGAAGGGAAAAGGAGATATCTCCCCCTGCTCCTGATGGCGGACGAGCAGGAGGACAGGATCGACCTGTACCTTGACAGGGGCGAACTGTTCGCGCTGCATGACCCGGAGCTGCGGGCGGTCTGCGTTGTGACGGACGAGGGCGGGGGAGTGTATGAGATCCAGAACATCGCGGTCGCCCCCGCCTTTCAGCGGCGCGGATACGGGAAGGCACTGGTCCGCTTCCTGTTTGCGCGTTACAGCGGCAGGTGCAGGGAGATGGTCGTCGGTACCGGGGACACCCCTCAGACCATCGCTTTTTACACGGCCTGCGGGTTTTCCGAGTCACACCGCGTCAAGGATTATTTCATCGACCATTATGACCATCCGATGTTCGAGGACGGAAAGCAGCTGACCGACCGGGTGGTTTTCAGGAAAGACTTTGGTTGACAGACAGTCCCTGCGGCCATACAATCGTTTTGACATCGAACTGACTTCATATCCCGTCCGCAGAAGAAGAGGGGAGACAGGCATGATACGACATCCATCCGTTGCCGTTCGGATTTTGCTGGCTGTCACGCTCATCTCCATATGCGTAATCCGGCCCGCCAGCGCTTCCGAACCCGGGTATGGGGAGTTTCCGCAGAAAAACGCCTGGACCCAGGCGATCCCTTCCGTGGTTTGGGCCGGAGACCCCAACTCAACGACCACGCTGGAGGTGCACATCGTCGGGCGCAAGGACGTGAAACGCGTCTGGCTCACAGACCTCGGATCCGATGAACCGGAGGGCCGCAGGGAACTCTTCGACGACGGCGCCCATGGCGACAAAATAGCGAACGATCGGATCTTCACGCTTGCGGAGGTCATCCTCTGCAAGGACACCGCGAGGTTCCTGCCGGATACGGGATACCGCAACTGGTTGGGATTCCTGCGGGTGGAACTGAAGGACGGGACCCTGCTCGGCCACAATTACGGCATGGCGGTGGGGACGGTCGACCCGAAGTACAAAGGCCAGTTCCCGGTCACGGATTACGGGAAGGGCTTGTCCGCCACGCCCTACGCCTTCTTCATCCAGGACAGCGATCACAAAGTCATCGACAGCTACCCCGTCTCCAATGTCACCTGCGGGACGAAAAACACGAACGCCTACAGAAAGCTGTACAGCGTGTTCCCGGACGTGTTCGATTTCGCCATGCTGATGCCGGGCATGCAGATCTTCCGGCCGAAGGATCTGGCTGAAAACGTCCCCTATAACGTCCTGGTCTCCAACCAGGTCAAACACATCGGGATGCCCCTGTCGGACAAGACGGGATCCTTCGGGTCGGCCGGGCGGCTGAAGTCCGTCCAATACCACTCCTTTGGCGGTACCGCCATCCTGACCCACGAGATCGGCCATACCTGGGGGATGGCCCTGGGCAAGAAGCTTGGATTGATCGAAGAGTCAGGGAGCGTGATCCAGGGCCACTGGAACGATCTGGCCGATGTCCAGGGCCGGATGGGGTGGTATTTCTTTTCCGGAGACACTGTGGGACACTTCGCCTGGAATGGGGACGGGACCTGGCGGCTGATCCCCAACACTGTCAAAGAGCCTTATTCACCCCTTGAGCTGTACGTGATGGGCCTGATCCCTTCCACGGAGATCACTGATATCCACATCCTCAAGGAACCCGACCTGTCAGACCCGGAAAGGATCACCGCGAAGTCGTACAAAACCGTCACCGCCCGGGAGATTGTCAAAAGCGCCGGAGGCGAGAGGGAACCTTCCGCGGGCGAATCGCAAAAGGAGTTCAACCTGGCGTTCATCGTCACCCAGGATCTGCCCTACAACGACGCTGCCTACGCGTATTTCTCGCTGCTTTCGCGCGACGTGATGAGGTCTGAGCAGCTGAAGGGGAACCCCTCCTCCAATCCGTTCAACTGGGCAACAGGAGGCCTTGCCACGCTGAGCACCTATCTGGGGGACTTCGAGACGCTGCTCCCGGGGAAGTGATCAATAGGAATTGCAGCCGAGCCCTGCGGTCGGGGGAGCGGCGTTCCTGCCCGAAACCGTGTATAATGCAGGCGGGGGGTGAGGTGCGTGAAAACCATGACGCCGAAAGGCAAGCTTTCGAAACGGGCGCGGCGCGAACTGGACAAGCGGCGCCGCGTCACCTGGGGCTTCAGCCCGTTGACCAGGCGCAAGGAAAGCGCCGTCGTGTTCAGGAGACAGCCAAAGCACCGCGGGGATCCGGAAACCGGCGGTGTTTTGCTTTGGGAACCGCGGCCCGCGCGGCCGGCGGCATGACGTGAACGGAAAGGACGACTGAATATGCAGTATTGTCCGAATTGCCAGCTATTGTCCGAGGGCCGCTGCGAGCGCTGCAGGGGCAGGTTGCGCGAGCCTCTGGCCAACGACCCCGTGCTGCTCATGCAGGGCAATGACATCCAGACCGCCATCGCGGTGTCGCTGCTGGAGGCGGAAAAGATCCCCTATTCCAAACTCGGGCGCATGGGCGCGGGCCTGTCCATGTACACGGGCGGCATGCTGGAGGAGTACAGCGTCTATGTGCCCTATGGCGCCTGGGAGGCGGCCCGCGAGCTCGTCGCCGCGATGGGCGCGTCCGAAGAGGAGACGGGGGAGCAGGCGCAGACGCCGATGGAAGACATGACTGAAGAGGAGTCCCTGCCCGAGCCGGAGCGCCAGGTAGAGGAAGGGGACAGCGCAAGGGAGCGCTGAAAGGGCTTCCCGGTATCCTGCCCAGACCGATCGCGGACCCGCGCTCCCGCGAGGCGGTTTCATTGATAAGCCTGGATGAACGCCCTGATATCCACCGTCTGGCCGCTTCTCATGCTTTCCTCCCCTGCCAGGGCCAGGCAGGTGGCGTAGAAGCCCGCCTCGGCGTGATTGAGGCGGGAAGCGCCATGAATGCTCCCGAAAAGGGAATCCAGGATGCCGCTGTCGCCGCCGCCGTGACCCTCCGCGGGGGCGCCGCACCGGATCACTTCGGGCTCGCGATGTGTCAGGCGGCTGTTGAGGGGAAGAAGCCTCAGCTCAGACCTGGCGAAATCCACTTCCAGCGTCGCTTCCGTGCCGTGCAAAACCATCTTCCGGTTTTCCTCATGTCCCACCATGCAGAGCTCAAACTGCGCGACGACGCCGTTTTCATACAGGATCTGGAGGCTTTCGTGATCGACGATGTCCTTGTCGGCATTGTACACGCACAGATCGCTGAGTGAATGGATGCCCCTGAATCTGTCTTCGTAATAGTCCGCGTCGAAGGCGTACAGGCATTCTCCGGCACGGTAACACCGGCCGCAGCGCTGCGGGTAGGCCGCGTTGGGCACAAAGACGCTGTTTCCGCCAAAGGCGCTGACCTTCGCGGGCAGCGCGTCCGCCAGCCAGCTGAGCAGGTCCAGGTCATGGGAGCATTTGGCGTTCATCAGGCCGCCGTTGTTGACGCTGAAACGGTGCCAGCGCCGGTAAAAGCTGGCGGCGTGGCGCGTGTCCAGCATCTCCTGTGCGCGCAGGGTGACCAGCCTGCCGATGCGTCCCTGCGACAGAAGCGTTTTCACCGCCGTATAGACAGGGGTATAGCGCAGCACAAAGCCCAGGACCAGCGTCTTTCCGCTGGCCTTGCCCGTGTTTCTGATGGCCAGGGCGTCCTCCATGGTGGTCGCGACCGGCTTTTCGAGGAGGATATGCTTTCCGGCCGCGACGGAAGCCTCCAGGATCTCGCGGTGCGTCGTGTCCGGGGTCAGGATGAAGACGGTGTCCACGCGCGCATCCCCAAGCAGCCTGCGATAGTCGGTGTATTCCGTGACGTCCGCTTTTCCCAGCAGCCATCCTGCGCGGAAATCCGCCAGGCGGCCGGCGTCCGCGTCACAGACGGCGCAGAGGGTAACGCCCTCCCTTTGTTCGATGAGCGGCAGGTAGGCCACCGACCGGGCGCCCATCCCGATGATGCCGATCTGCATCTTGGCAGCAGTCCTCCTCAGTGTCCGGATGGGTTTTGTCGGGCAGGAGGGCGCAGTGAACGCAGGCCGAAGAAATACCATACGCCTGTCACAAGCGCGGCCAGAGCGTCTGCGAACGGCGCCGCGTACAGGATCCCCTCCAGGCCCCAGGTACGCGAAAAGAGCAGGATGGCCGGGATCAGCAGAAGCACCTGCCTTGTCAGCGTCAGCACTGTCGCGGAGCCGGGCCGATTGACGGCTTGAAAGAAATGCGCCGCCAGGATCTGGAACCCGATGACGGGCAGGCACCAGAACCAGGCGGTGACCGCATGGGTCCCGAAGCGCACCAAGTCCGGCTCACGGTTGAACAGCGTGACGATCGCCGAGGGAAAGAGCCTCGTCAGCACCCAGCCGGACAGCACGATGGCAGTCGCCGCGAGGATGGCCAGCTTCATCGCCTGCTTGATCCGGCCATATTTCTTTGCGCCATAATTGAAGCTGACGATGGGCTTCACGCCCTGGTTGAGCCCGATGACCGGCATCAGCAGGAAGGTCTGCACGCTGTTGATGATCCCCATGCCCGAGACCGCGATGTCCCCGCCGTACCTAAGCAGGCTCTTGTTGAGGATGACGTTGAGCAGGCTGTTGCTCAGCTGCAGCAGAAACCCCGGTATGCCCAGTGCGGTGATCTGCAGGACGGCCTGCCTGCGGGGCCTGACATGTTTCAGCCGGATCCTGTGCCGGCCCCGCCGGGAGAGGAAGTAGGACAGGACCCACGCCATGGAGAGCCCCTGGGACAGGATGGTGGCCAGCGCGGCGCCCGCCATCCCCATTTTGAATACGTAAATGAACAGCGGGTCCAGCAGGATGTTGATGCCCGCGCCCGCGAACATGGTGATCATGGCCAGCTTCGGCTGCCCGTCGGCGCGCAGGAAATTGTTCATCCCCAGACTGACCACCTGGAAGACCGCGCCGAAAAAGATCACCCGCATGTAGGCGGTGGAATAAGGCAGGACCGCCTCGCTGGCGCCGAAAAGGCGAAGGAGAGGGGCGAGAAAAATCTGTCCGGCGATCATATACGCGACGCCGCTTAAAACCAGCAGGGTGAAGGCGTTCCCCAGCACCTGTTCCGCTTCTTCCGGCTTCCCCTCACCCAGCCTGATGGAAAACAGCGTCGCGCCGCCGACGCCGAACAGGATGCCTGTGGCAAGCAGGATGATCATGATCGGGAAGCCGATGGTGATGCCTGCCAATCCGACTGAACCCAGGTCCGGCGCATTTCCGATATAGATACGGTCCACGATATTGTACAGCGCGTTGACCACCATGCCGATGATGGCCGGCACCGAGAACCGCAGCAAAAGGCTGGAAATCTTCTCCGTACCCAGCGGGTTTTCCTGTTGCGTCATCCGATCCTCCGGAAATGCCCTGAAGGCCTGCGCACTGACAGCCCCGATGCTTCAGCCGCGGGCGCATGCCAACGGCCGGCGCATCCTGCCGCCGCTACTGCAATAAAAGGGGCACGTTCACCACCTTAGTGCGGTGGGCGTGCCGTGTCAACCGCGTCTCGTCCGTTGGAACCCTTTCAGATACGGCGGTTCCCGATCGACCTCGATTCCGGTATCATTCGTCCGCGTCCGTCTACGGACAGCGCATCCGCGCGGCGACCGCGTCCGCGAATTCCGCGGTGCCCAGCGTCCCGCCCAGGTCGGCGGTCAGCTGCCTGCCTTCCAAGATCAGCGACGCGACTGCCGACTCGATCCTCTCCGCGGCCTCTGTTTCATTCAAGTGCCGGAGCATCATCGCGCCTGAGAGGATCAGGGCCGTGGGATTGGCGATGTTTTTGCCCGCGATCTGCGGGGCGCTGCCATGAACGGCCTCAAAGACCGCGCAGTCCGCGCCGATGTTCGCGCTGGGCGCGAGGCCCAGGCCGCCGACGATGCCCGCGCAGAGGTCTGACACGATGTCCCCGTAGAGGTTGGGGAGCACGAGGACGTCATAGGTTTCAGGCGCCTGCACGAGCCGCATGCACAGCGCGTCGACCAGGATATCCTCAAACTCAATGGACGGGTAGTCCTTCGCGACCCGGCGCGCCGTATCCAGAAACATGCCGTCGGTGCATTTCATGATGTTGGCCTTGTGCACCGCGGTGACCCTGTGCCGCCCGTTTCGGACGGCGTAGTCAAAGGCGTAGCGGATGATACGCTCGCAGCCTTTGCGCGTGAAGATTTTGATGCTTTCCGCGGCGTCGGGTCCGACCATATGCTCGACCCCGCAGTAGACGTCCTCCGTGTTCTCGCGGATGACGACCAGATCGACGTTTTCGTAGCGGGAGGGCACGTTCGGGAAGGTCTTCGCCGGACGGATGTTGGCATACAGGTCCATCTCCACGCGCATGACCACGTTGACGCTGCGGAAGCCCGTGCCGATGGGCGTCGTGATGGGCCCCTTGAGCGCGACACCGCAGCCACGGATCGCCGCGATCACGCCGGGCGGAAGGGGCGTGCCGTATTTCCCGATCTGCGCGCCGCCCGCCTCGAGCAGCTGCCAGTCGATGGCCGCGCCCGATGCGTCGATCACCCTCCTTGCGGCCCGGGAGACTTCCGGGCCGATCCCGTCGCCCGGGATCAGGATGGCCCGCTTCATTCTCCGGAGGCCTCCTTTCCGCTTTTGATCAGGTTGAGGAGCCCGCCCTCGGCCAGGATGAGCGACTCCCTCTCCGTGAAGGCCGCGCGCATCCTGAGCGGCGCACCGTTCAGCGTGAGGACGACGCTGTGGCTCCGCGACGCCTGAAGGACCTGCCCAAGCGCGTCCTCAAGGACGATCAGATCCCCAACGTCCAGCTTATCGTAATCGTCCGGGTCTTCGAACACCAGGGGGAGGATCCCGTTGTTGATGAGGTTGGCGGCGTGAATGCGCGCGAAGGATTTCGCGAGTACCGCCTTCACCCCCAGATGGAGCGGGGCGAGCGCCGCGTGCTCGCGGCTGGATCCCTGGCCGTAGTTTGCGCCGCCGACGATGACGCCTCCGTTCCTCGCGCGCGCCCTTGCGGGGAAGTCCGGGTCGCAGGGCGTGAGGCAGTAGTCCGAGAGGTATTCGATGTTGGAGCGGTAGGGGAGCAGCCGGGCGTTTGAGGGCATGATGTGGTCCGTGGTGATGTTGTCGCCAAGCTTCACCAGCACCTCGCCCGCGAGCTGTCCTTCCAGCGCTTTTCCGACGGGGAAGGGCTTGATGTTCGGCCCGCGGACGACGGGGGCGCCAGAGCCTTCCTTTCCCGGCAGGATCACCAGCTTGTCGTCAGCCGGGAAGGATGCGGGCAGGAGCGGTTCCGGCACGGGTGGAAACCCTGTGGGATCCGTCAGGGCGCCCGCCAGGGCGGAGACCGCAGCGGTCTCGGGACTGACGAGGTACACCCGCGCCGAGGAGGTCCCGCTTCGCCCCTCAAAATTGCGGTTGAAGGTGCGGAGGGAAACTGCGCCCGTCGCGGGCGCCTGGCCCATGCCGATGCAGGGGCCGCAGGCCGATTCCAGGATGCGCGCGCCGGCGTCCACCAGGACCCTGAGCGCGCCGCTGCCGGAAAGCGCGGCCAGCACCTGCCTGGACCCCGGCGCGATGACGAGGCTGACATGTTCGGCGACTGTTCTGCCGCGAAGGATCTCCGCCACCTTCATCATGTCGGCGCAGGACGAGTTCGTGCAGCTGCCGATGGCCACCTGGTCGACCCTGAGGCCGGCGATGCGTGACACCTCCGTTACGTTGTCCGGGCTGTGCGGCTG
>CAZLYF010000131.1:0-9905 GCA_964563725.1 uncultured Oscillospiraceae bacterium | reverse complement strand
ACCCGCGCGATCAGAGACCGGATGATCGCGGGATGCTTTATACGGAAGCGTTCCTCCTCAACTTCCACGGTCGGGTTCCCTTCCATGGTGTCCAGGAAATACCCCAGCGCCTGCAGGCCGGAAAGCCGCTGGATGCCCGTCCTGTCCACCTTTTCCCAGGCTTTGCCCAACAGGCTTTTCACGTGGTTCCCGATCCTGTTGATATCGAGGCTGTCCACAGCCAGCTCCAGGCCGTCCAGCGCATCCACCGCCTTTTCCAGCCCTTCGAAATTCATCGTGACCCAGTAGTCGACCCGGATCGCGAAATTGTCCCACAGCATTCCAAGCACAGCGTCCTCCCCAATGCTGGAACAGACTTGCTGCAGCTGCACGGTGCGCGTCTTGCCCTTCTCCTGCAGGTCCACGCCGAGGTTGTAGGGAAGGGTCGTGAAGCGGAGCCTCTGCTCCGCCTCATCCAGCGAGACCAGGATATGAGTGAGCGTGTAGGGTACCTTTTTCTGAGATCCGAAATCGTGTTCACCGGCACCCATCAGCAGGATATGGATCGTGGGATCGCTTCTGCCCCTCGCGGGCTCCGCCATAGCCACGGAAACAGAGAGCAGCGCCAGCGCGGTCAGCAGGACCAGGACGCTTCGTGTGCATCGGTTCATGTCTTTTCTCCTTTCTGATAAAACACATGGGCGTCCCACTTCGAGCCCGGAGCCCGGCCGCCCGGAGCGGTCAGCCAGTCTTGCGTCGGTCTGTTTGCGGTTTCACGTTTCGATATGACAAGTCTGCGTCTGATAAGGAGCAGTCGTTCGGGCAGGGGGAGGCCGATTACAGCTTCGTTGGGAAGAGTGACAGATGGCGGCAAGCGTTACGAAAGAAGCCGTTCATGCATGGCGAGTGTAGCATCCGTACATACCGCGCGCAAGACGGGAAGAAGCATGGCCGCTGCCCGAAGCGGAACAAGGCACAAGCAAAAGACCGCCCTCAGATTAGAATTTTCTAATAACTGTTGACACACGATACCATGTGTCGTATTATATACCGCGAAGGAGGTGCTGCATGGACGCACAGCTGAAACGGGGGCTGACCGAGGCCTGCGTGCTTGCGCTGCTGAGCGGGGGGGATTCCTACGGCTACCGGCTGGCGCGGCAGGCGGGAGAACTGATGCCGCTGTCGGAATCCACGCTCTATCCTGTGCTGCGCAGGCTCGAGGAAGCCAAAGCGGTGGAAACCTATTCCATGGAACACGGCGGCCGCCTGCGGCACTACTACAGGATCACGCCGAAAGGCAGGGAGCAGATGTCCGGCTTCGCCCGGGAATGGGAGCAGCTGGGCAAGGTGTACGAGCTGGTCAAGCGGGCGGCAAAGGGCGGCGCGGCCGCGGACGACAAGAAGGAGGACCAGGCGTGAAGCGCGAGGAATACCTTGGCAAGCTGAAGCTGACGCTGCAGCAGAACGATTTCCAGCAGGTGGAGGAAGCCATCGCCTACTTCGACGAGATGCTGCAGGACCGCATGGCCGACGACGGCCTTGCGGAGGACGACGCCGTCTCCACCATGGAGGAACCGGAGCAGGTCGCGGCCAGGCTGAAGGAAAGCCCGGAAGAGGAGCGGGAAGCAGAAAAGACGCCCGTTTCCGGCGCGGAAACCCCCTTCGACGGCATCCGCACCATCCGCGTCCGGGTAGACCAGGCGCGTTTCATCCGCGTCAGGGACCGCAATACGCGCCTCATCGTCCGCGGCGGGGCCGGAAACGAGATCGTGATCCGCCACCCCGAGACAGAGCGGATCCGGTACACATTCTCCCTTGAGGACGGCAGGCTGAGCCTGCTGCGTGAGCCGCTGGAGCTGTCCTTCCGCATGTTCAGTTTCGACATCCTCTCCCGTGAGATGCGGGAGGTGACCCTGGAGCTGCCGGAAGACCTGGCGGCAGAACTGGACCTGCGCACGTCCAACGCGAAACTGACGCTGGAAGGCTTCGGCTGCTGGGGACAGATCGCCGCCGCGACCAGCAACGCCTCGCTCGTCGCCAGGGACGTCCAGGCGAAACGGATGGAACTCAGCGCCGGCAACGGGGCGCTCAACCTGTCGCGGCTGCGCGTGAGGCAGGACCTGAAGGCGTCCACCAGCAATGGGAAGATCACGGCGGAGGACGTCAAAGCCCCGCAGTCTCTCACGCTCAAAACCAGCAACGGGAGCATCGTTGTCTCGGGGCTCGACAGCGGGGACATCACCCTGCTCACCTCAAACGGCGCAGTCAAGGGCAGCCTTCCGGGAAAGCCGGAGGACTACGCCATCACCTCCGCCACCAGCAACGGCCGCAGCAGCCTGCCGCGCGAGCGCGCCGGCGGGAGCAGGAAACTCAGCGTCCGCACCAGCAACGGGAGCATCGGCCTGGACTTTGACGCCGGCCATTGAGGTCGCCATGAAGAAAATATTCAGTATACTGATCCGCCGCGTACCTGGGGCGGTGTCGATCGTCAAACGGATCAGGCTGTTGTCCGGCGAGGCCCGCGCCGCGGCGCTGCGGAAAGACGACACCGTGCGCTTGGTCCACGAGTCGAACCGGTACATGCTCATCAACAGGTAGGCGCCACGTCCTGTCATAGGCCGCGCACATTGGTTCCTTCGGGATCCGTTGCGCGGCCTTTTTTCATCTCATCGCACGTATCGGCGCCGGTCCGCGGCATGGAGCATTATGATGAGGCCCGTCTCCTGTCCGCCCTTTCACCAGGCCGCGCGGGAGGCCTCGAGGACGCAGTCCTGGTGTGTGGCGCTCACGCGCTGCGTGCCATGGTTGCGGCTGCCGAACAGGTGGATGCAGAAATGGCCCCGCATGGCGTTGGTACGAATGGAACTGTAGCCGTGGGGCATGCCGTTCATGGACGCCGCCAGCACGCGGCCGTCGTAGGAGAGGAGCACCGGCCGCCTGTCCCAGCTCCATTCACCGCCGTAGGCAGCCTGCATGACAAAGGTGTCATAGGGCGTCAGCGGCTCCGCGTCGATATGGTTGAAGCCTTCCATCCGCCGGCAGGTGAAAACCTTGCCGGTCTTCACGTCCTTCACCTGGAACACGGCGCCCCAGGGAATGATCCCGCTGCCGCCGCCGAACCAGGCGGGCATCTCCGTGGCGCCGGCCTGCTCGGCTGTCTTTGCGTAGAGCGCGCGCAGGGTGTCCTCGTCCGCCCTTCCGTCTGCCCTGATCCCCTTGTCCGCCTGGAACGCGGCCACCGCCTGCCTGGTCTCCTCCCCGAAAGCGCCGTCCGCCTCCCTGCGGAAATAGCCCCGGCCTCGCAGCGCTTCCTGCAGCCTTTTCACGTGGCTGCCGCAGCCGCCGGGGCCGCTGGGCGCGGGCATTCCCGTCAGGTTCCCGCCGTCTCCGCCCTCCTGTCGTCCAGCGTCGTCCGCGTCGCCGGCCGGGCTGCCGATGACCGCCCGGGCAAACAGCGCCAGCAGCGTCGTTTCCCCGGCCCGGCCGTCCACTTTGAGCCCCCTTGAGCGCTGGAAGCGTTCCACGGCCTTCACCGTCCATTCGCCGTACACGCCGTCCGCCTCCAAAGGGCCATACCCCCTGCGCGCGAGCTCCGCCTGCAGAAGCCTCACCTGCAGGCCGCTGTCCCCGAAGGCGGTGGGCAGCGGAACAGCCGTCAGCACCCCGTCCGCCCGGGCGGGAGCGGCGCCCGCCAGGAAGCACAGGCACAGCAGCAGCGCGCACAGGGAAGCGCATCCCCCTTGCGTCCTGTTCATCTCCTCCCCTCCTCCCAGGCCGCCGGGGTCACCTGGGCGCCCCTGGCGGATACTGGCCGGACAGGAGCAGGCGCTGCGTCGCCTCGTCCGCGATCCCCGTGGCCTTGAGGCCCAGGGCTCTCTGGTACTCCGCGAGCGCGTTTTTAAGGGTCCCGGTGAATTTCTCCCCGCTGTCCAGCCTGGTCAGGAAACCCATTTCCGCAAGCAGCGTTTTCATTCTGGATACAGACGCTCCGCTGTCGTTGAGCTGCAGCGTCGGGAAGGATTTGGCCGAAAGGTCCAGCACCCGCCTGCGGTTGGGATCAAACCACAGCGGTTCGGCGGAAGCGGGCTGATACACGATCAGGGGCCTGTCCCCTCTTTGGATGATACAGGCGATGATCGCCGTCTGTTCGCCGCCCTCGTACAGGGGGCGCAGGGATTCCGGGGAGTTGAGCAGGTAGTGCGGCTCATATTCCACGCCGCCCGCGCTGACGAAGGAGAAATCCTTCGGACCGATCTCCGCCCTGCCGCCTGGCGCGGACAGGGCTTTCGCCCGCACCCAGACCAGCAGGTATTCCTGGGTCCTGAGAGGCGTGATGTTGTAGGCGCTCATCCCCTGCGCCCGGTTCAGCGCGGCCGTCCCCCGGCAGGCGGAGACCATCTCCAGCTCAAAGGAGGCGTAGCCCGACCAGTGGGTGCCCCCATAGGTGGCCACGGTGCCCAGGCGCGCGGGGTCCTCACGGGTGGCGGCGTAGGGGTCCGCGGCCAATCGATGCTTTTCGGGCAGCCGACGCATCACCAGCGAGGCCCTGACGATCGGCGCGCCGCTTTCGAGGAGGCCGGCGCCGTCAAACGGGGCCAATCCCTCAAAGCTGCCGTACGCGGTCACCAGGTCTCCGGCCAGCAGCAGCCGCTCGTCTTCCGCAGGCGCGTAGCGCACCAGGAACACGCGCCGCGGGTTCCCGTTCAGCGATACGTAGTAGGCAAAGCCCTCCGTCTCCTGCGTCACCTTAAGGATCTCCCCATCCAGCCTGACTTTCTCATACAGATGGGCGGACGGGTCACGGGCGTACTCCTCTCCGTCCAGCACGTCCAGGTAACCGTCGGCATCCGGCAGGCGCAGCAGGCGGATGCGCCCGTCCGCCTCCTGCCGGAGCGCTTCCAACTCTGAAAGCGTGAGGCCCTCCAGGCTGATTTCCCGGTCGCACAGCGCGGAAACCGGGATCAGAAAAAGGAAGATGAGCAGGGCGATATGCGCCTTTTTCATATGGTCCCTCCTTATGCGGGTCGGAAGGGATTGAGAGGCAGGTCGTATCGTTCTGCGTCGCGGGCGTCGTTGCTGTTGTTTCGGTCGGGCCGTCAGTGATCTCTGGCATCATCATACGTCCCGCCGGGGCGAATGGCAAGCGGCGAAACGGATCCCAATCCCCTGTGTGCGAAGGTTTTCCGTGGTTTGAAGACCCTGTCGACTACCACAGCCCGTACAGCGGTCCTGTGAAGAAGAAGGTGACGAACCCGATGGAGTTCATGAAACCGTGCACAAGCACGGAAGCCCATACGCTTTTATAGCGGTACCGTATGAAACTGAAAAAGGCGCTGTCCACCGCGGTGACGATGATCCCTACAAAGCCCTGCTCCGCGTGCATCACCCCGAAGAAAACGGACGTGACGGCGACAGCGATGACGATGCCCAGCCGCCGGTCCGAAAACAGGGAGATGATCCTGTTCTGGAAGAAGCCCCTGAAGGCGAACTCCTCGCCGACTGCTGCCAGCGTCCAGGAAGCGGCAAGCATGAGCAGGAGCTGCGAAAGGTCCCCCTGCACTGCCGCAAAGGATTCGATGTCTCGCGTATCGTTGAGCAGATGGTTCTGCAGCGGCAGGATCAGGGAGTACTGCACGACGGTCCACGCGCAGGCCCAGAGAAGCATCAGCAGCGTGAACCGCGATGCTGTGAAGGTCTTCGGAGGTCTGTCGATCGGCATCCTTTCCTTACGGATCAGCACGAAGGCCGCGCCGACAGCCGCGGCCAGGATGGAGGGGATCAGCAGGTCAAGGAGGATGATGGCGGCCATGACCGCGAGTTCCACTACGGCCAGCAGGATGCCGGGGGCACGCGTACGACACGTCCGGTTTGGGTAATCGTTTGTTTCCATTTTGAACCTGCTTCTCCATGTTGTGATGAAGTTCATGCGAAGAGGTCTGCCGGCCATTCCGGACAGACACGGAAACGGATGACACGAAAGCTGCCGCAACGCACGCTGATCTTGAAACACTGTACATCAAAGATCCGGGGCGGACCGGCAGGCAGCCGGAAATATGTGTTTTTTCTTTGTTTTCCTGTCCGGGCGGCCAACAGGCGTCTCATCTCGCTGCTGCGTGCCCGGCAGGTCCTGAAGGCGGTGACCGGCAACGGAAAGTTCAACTCGCTGGACGTCAAGGCTCCGCAATCGCTCGCGCTCAAAACGAGGGAAAGCGGCATCGCCGTCACCGGGCTCGACAGCGGGGACATCAACCTGCTCACCTCAAACGGCGCGGTCAAGGGCAGCCTTCCCGGAAAACCGGAGGGCTACACCTCCACCTCCGCCACGAGGAATGGGAACATCGGCCTGGACTTTGACGCGGGCAGGCATTGAAGGCGCGCTTTCGTCCCCCGACTTTCTCCCGCCGCTTTCCGCTTGCGCATCAAGCGCTTCTCGGCAGCCAGGCTGACGCTTCTCGCGTCGAAAACGCGAAGCTGCCTCTTCACGCGCCGAGGCCCGCTTCACATTGGTTATGCAATTGATTCTCCGCTGCCACTACCCTCTGATCCCTGACCACTTTACACTGTTCACTGCCGTCACCCGCGCCGATGCGCACGGCGTCGCTTCCATAGAACTCCAACTGCTTCACGCCAGCTTCGCTGGCACTTCACGCGCCGCAGGCGCTCTTCACGGCTGCGCAGCAGCCTCTTCACAGCGGCGCAGCCGCTTCACGTTCGCGCAGCGGACACTTTCGCCAGCGCCTTCACCACGCCCTCGCCCGGTGGAACGCGAAAAGAAATCTCCTGCGGTTCTTCCCCCGGTTCATTCAGTTTGACGCGGATGGGCGCTTCCTGCCCGGTCGTATTGACCGCAATGATGATGTACTGCGTATCTGTCTGATGCAGGCGGACCACGGTCGACAATGCCGGGAAAAAGCCTTCCCCAGCGGGTACGTCAAGAAAAGAGAATGCGTCATATCCTTCCCTGTGCAGGCAGGACACGAGGACCTCTTCATTTTCAGGCGCCTCACCCTTGGCATATGGCAGCGCCAGGAAGGTGCCAAACCACACGCCTTTTCCGGACCCCAGCGCGTATTCCGTCCATGCTGGCAGTCCGTCGCGAAAGACTGCTATTGTTTTTGTCCCCGGCAGAGGCCGCACGGCCTGCCTGTAGAGACTGCCTGAGAAGACAGTTTTGCCATCCTTCACCGCTGCCGCCTTCTCCCGCTCAGGAAGGCCCTGTACTTCCAGGTGCTCCAGACCAAACAGCCTGCGCAGCGACTGGGCGTTCTGGTCAAGCAGCCCGGTTTGATCGTAGAGGCCGGGAAACGCTTCCGCTGCTACAGTGCCGCCTGCCTGGATAAAGTTTTCCAGCCGGTCGATCTCAAGGGCGGACAGCGTCAGCGGCATGGGCAGCATCAGCGTGCGCACCCCTTCGTCCCAAGCCGTGCCCAGATCATCCTGATGCACGAACCCAAAGGGGATGCCTCTCAGGCAGGCGGCCTTGCACATGCCGTGGATCGCCTGTGCATACAGGGTTTCCTGCCTGCCTGCCCCATAAAACCAAACGGAAGTGACACGCGAAAGGTAGACCGCGTTGCAGGATTTCACAGGATGCGCCTGCGCCAGCAGCGGACTGTTCAGCGTTTTTGCGCAGCGCCCGGCTTCCAGGGCCCTGGGGGTGTTTTCTCCCTGAAAACCGGTCAGGCCAAAGCCGGGCGATTCGATGCCGGCAGGCTCCGGAGCGTACTGCCAGTAGAGGACGCCCTTGGCGCCGGCGGCAATGGACAGATAGTTCCACAGGCGCATATCCATCGCGTCCGGCACCTCGCCCCCCAGCAGCCCCGCTTTGCCGCCCCCGCCCTGCAGCTCCACCTGATAAAAGGGTTTCCCGCGGGAGGCCTCGGCCACAATCAGGTTGTTGAGCAGGTGGTTGAAGCAAGCGTCTCCCCGCATCAGCCACTTCGGGAAACAGGTCAGCCCGAATATGTCCACCTCGCGTGAGAGCAAAAACTCGTCTCCCAGCTCGTTGGCCAGCCCTCCGTTTCCATGGGTACCCACATAGCCCGAGTACGCCACATGCGACTGAACGGGCAGGTCCGGCGCGCCGCGTTTTGCCGCCGCCACCCGAAACCGCATCCAGCGGCGAAGATTGTCAAGCCAGAAGAGACGCCAGTCCATCATGTCTGTCCAGGTGCCGACGCGTGGCGGCGGTTCGATCTGCTCCCAGGACGTATAGGTACGGAACCAGGCCCGGTTCAGCTCGGAAAGCGCGTGATATTTCTCCCTGAGCCAGGCGCGGAAGCGTTCTTTCGAATGCGGGCAGTAGCACAGCATCTCCTCGCGGTAATCAAACATCGGCTCCAGGTGCGGTTCATTCCATACGTCGATGGCCAGCACGGCGGGATGGCTCTTCACGTGGGAAGCCACCGTTTCAATGAAGCGCCCGACGCCTGCGCCCGCTTCCTCCTTGTCCATGCAAAGGCCGGGCCATCCCGCGGACGGCAGGTTCGCTGGCCCGCCATAGCTGACCCGTTCCCCCCTCGCCGTCTGATAACGGGCGTCGCCATTCCCTTCAAGCGTCCAGTACGGGGCGCCCTCCGGAATGGTGTTGATGACCACCCTTAGGCCAAACTCCCAAGCGATATCCATCAATTGGTCCAGATCGTCAAATTGGAACACGCCCGGCTCGCGCTCGATCCAGTTCCATACGGCCCACAGCTTCACCGTATTGAAGCCCAGCTCCTTCATGTTCGCCATGTCCCGGCGCCAGCATTCCCGGCCGGGAAAGGGCGGGCGGTAATACTGCGCGCCGAAGACCATGCCGATGTTCAGCCCGTTCATCTCAGGTTTCACCCCTTCACCGCTCCGGCCGTCATGCCGGTCACGAGATAGCGCTGCATGAAGAAGCCCAGGACCACGATGGGCGTCAGCGTGATGGTGGCTGCGGCGGAGCACTTGCCCCAGTCTACCGACATGGCGCCCGTAAACCTGGCGACCGCCACCGTCAGGGGATAGGTTTTGATATTTGTGAGCGTCAGGGAAAAAAGCAGCTCATTCCAGGAGCTTTGCATGGCAAGAATGATTGCTGAAGCCACGGCGGGCATCAGCAGGGGCAGAACGATGTAAAAGAAGGTCTTCATCCTGGAGCAGCCCATCACCGTGGCCGATTCCAGCAGCTCTCCTGGAATATCCTCGATGAATCCCCGCATGAGCCAGGTCACAAAGGGCACCGAGATGGCCGCGTGGGCAAGGATGGGCGAAATATAGTGCCCGGTCCAATGGATGCGGTTGAGCATGATATACAGGGGGATCATGATGGTGATGGAAGGGACCAGCTTGCCCAGCATCATGACGTTGCTCAGACGGATGCCGATCCTGCTCCTGAACAGGCGCAGTCCATAGGCCGCAAGGGTCCCGATCATGATCACCAGGAACGTGGCGCTGCCGGCGATGATCAGAGAATTGATAAAATACTTTCCGAAATTGTCTACTGACAGCACTCGTTCAAAATGCGTGTAAATGGGCGAAAACAGGAGCTTGGGCGGCATCCGTTTGATGTCCAGCGTGCGGCGGAACGCGTTGGACACGACGATGTACACGGGCAGCACCGCGACCAGCAGGAAGACCAGCACCAGCAGGCGTTCCAGGATCCGGTTATACCACTTCGTCTTCACGTTCATGGCCCCTCACCTCCTCACCGCAGGACGCGCTTGCCGCTGAAGTGCGCGAAAGGCAAACCGAACAAAAGGAACGCCACGGCCATGGCCAAAATGGACAGCGCCATGGCATACCCCATATCCACATTGGAAAAAGCCTGGTTGAACGCGTAGATGCTGATGGAAATGCTGGAATTGTTGGGCCCGCCGCCCGTGAGGCCGTAAATCAAATCGAATATCTTCACGGTGTCCACGCCGCTGATGAACAGTACCACCATGTACACCTTTTTC
>CAZLYF010000130.1:0-10020 GCA_964563725.1 uncultured Oscillospiraceae bacterium | reverse complement strand
CTGACCGCGATCATTACCTGCGCGCCTGAAGAGGTCGACAAGGTATATGACGAGTTCATGAAGAACATCTTGGAAACAGGCGCAGCGCAGATGATCGAGGAATTCCGCGCCGCTTATCAGTCGGGCAACTACCGCGGCACCTTCCCGGGCGGGAAGTAACAACACGGCCCTGACCTGATCGCTTCACCTGACAGGCCAGCGGTGCTGACCTGAAAGGGCGCGCACCCCCGATGCCGGATATACCGGCGGAGGGGGTGCGTGCCGTAGCCATGGAAAAAAGCAAAAAGAACATCAAAGGAGAGAATTCGCCGGCGCGCTCCCCTGCAGCGGATACGCAGATCCCTTGCTCTGGAAGAGGGCATGGTCCTGTGCTGTTCCCACGCCTGCTTGCCGAGGGGCTTCCGCGAGGGATTTGTTGTGCGCGATCATCACGCGTCGGGCAGCCAGGCGTTTCCGGTCTTCGGAAAGCCAGAAAACCATCAGCCGGTTCTTTTCCACGAGCCGGGGAGAATGCTACAATCAGGGCGCGGCCGGCAGGGCACAGCGAGCCCGCTTCACGAAACAGCGCCGCCGGCGCAAAAGAGAGGCACAGATGAGTCCGGATCCCCTTGAAAGGAAAGACGCTCTGCAAGACCTGCGGTCCGCGCAGACGGATGCCGGGCCGCGGCCCGAAAACGGGTTTCCGGCAGCTGCAGGCGCGGGCAGCCCCGGGCGGCTGACGGCGGACACGGTCCTCCGCCTGTGGTCGAAGACCACCAACGATCAGGGCAGGCCGGACTGGTCCCACATCCTGCCCTGGTACCGCCCGGACGTCGTGTTCGAGGACCCCATCCAGCGGCTGGAAGGCTTTGAGGCCTTCGCCGCCATGTGCGGGAGGCTGACGGGCCGCTGCAGAAGCCTGCGCATGCAGATCCACCACATCGCCCAGGACGGGGACCTCATCCTGATGGACTGGACGATGACGATGTCCTTCCGATGGTTCCCCGGCGCGCCGGTCCGCGGCTGCACCCGCCTTTTTCTGCACGGGGACGGAAGGATCATGAGCCAGCGGGACTACTACGACCTCTGGGGGGACATCGCCAACGGCGTCCCGGGCTACCGGCGGCTGTACCGGTGGTTCATGCGGAAATTTTTCGGGTGAGAGGGTCCGATATGAGGCGCGGGCTGCCGGAAGAACTGATGTTTTTGCGCAACAGAAAGGCCCCGCAGAAGCGCAGCGCCGCGGCCCTGGAGGGCAAGGTCTGCGTCATCACCGGCGCGACGAGCGGGATCGGGCTGGAAACGCTGCGGCGTTTCATCCGGGCCGGGGCGCGTCCGGTGATGCTGTGCCGCGACCCGGATAAGGCGCAGGCCGTCCGCCGGCTGCAGGCGGACGCGGGCGGAGAGCCCGCGGACATCGTGATCGCGGATTTCAGCCGCCTGGACAGCGTGCGCCGGGCCGCGGAAACGATCCTCCGGCGGCATCCGCGCATCGACTTGCTCATCAACAACGCGGGCATGCATTCGACGACGCTCGGCTTCACGCCCGAAGGGCTCGAGACGGTGCTGTGCGTCAACCACCTGGCGCCCTTCCTGCTCACGCAGCTGCTGCTTCCGCGCCTGAGGGAGAGCGCGCCCGCGCGCATCCTCTTCGTCAACAGCGAAGGGCACCGCTTCAGCGGCTTCGACCCGGACGACATCCGCTGGACCAGGCGCCACTATACGGGCTTGAAGGGCTACGGGGCGTCCAAGACCGCGCAGCTGCTGACGGTCTGGGAGCTCGCGGAGCGCCTCACGGGCTCCGGCGTGACGGTCAACGCGCTGCACCCGGGCGACGTCAAAACGGGCATCGGCGGCAACAACGGCCCGCTGTACCGCTTCTTTACGCGCCATGTCACGGCGCTTTTCCTGAAGGATCCGTCGATCTCCGCGGAGGCGATCTTCTATCTGGCGGCCGATCCCGCCCTGAAGGATGTGAACGGCCGCTTTTTCCACCTGACAGTCGAGGAAAAGCCGGCCGCGCACGCGCTGGACCGGGCGCTGGGGCAGCGCGTCTGGGACCTGAGCCTGCGCCTGACGGGCCTGCCCGGCGCCTGAGGGCGGTCAGCGCAGCGTTTTGCGCACCCGGTCGGCCGCCAGCTTGCCTGTCAGGATCGAGATGGGGAGGCCGGAGGGGCTGAAGGTCCACTGCCCGGCCTGCACGACGTCCGGGATGGGCGTCAGCACCGAGCGGGCCACCTTCGGCAGGCTGCTGACGGCGGGGACGGGGTCGTTCTGGAAGCTCCAGCCCGTGATCGCGCCCTGAAAATTTCCCGTGCGCTTTTCAATGGTCAGCGGCGTGGAGGAAAAGCGTCCGGTCACCCTGTCCTTGAGCCCCGGGAACACGCTCCCGTCGAGGACGCCGATGATCTCCCTTTCGCAGAGGTCCCGGAACTCTTCGTCAAAGCCCAGGTCGAAGACCCGTTTCGCGACGGGGTAATCAAACAGCGTGCTGATGATCAGCCCGGTCTGGCCCTCGGGCGCGAGGCTTTCGTCCCGCAGGGCGGGGATGGCGATCTCATAGGTGGTCAGCTTCAGGTAGCGTTTTACCCATTCGGCGAGCGCGGCCCTGTCCGCCCCGGGGCCCGCAGGCCCCCCGGCCGCCCCGGCCAGGCCCGCCTTGGCCGGCGTGTAGAAGAAGTGCGCGCTGCAGATCTTTTCGAAATACGCCGGCGGGAGGTCCAGGGTCAGGTACAGCGTGAAGACGGAATCCCCGCCCGTCTTGCCCTCCATCGCCCGCTTCTGCTGAAGGATCGTCCTGTCCGCCTTCCCGCTCCCGGCGGGGTTCGCGTCCAAAGCCCGGTAGAGCCCATGCATGTCGGCCGCCCAGACAAGCATGCGATATTCATAGGTCGCCCCCTGCGCGTCCGTGACCCGCCGTTCCCGGGCATTCAGGGCGCGGATCTCCGTCCCCGTGCGGATCTCCCCGCCCTTTTTAAGGAAATACTCCTCAAGCGCATGCGCGAGCGCGCCCGTGCCGCCTTTGGGGTAGCGGTAGTCCAGGTACAGGCTGAAATAGCTCAGGGCGAAGTAGGCCGGGGTCTTTTTGAAAAAGTGCTGGGCGATCATGTCGATCAGCGCCTGGTCGCGGGTCAGGCTGCGCAGCTTCTCGTCCACCGGGAGCCTGAGCTTTTTTAGCCGGGGCATCGCAAGCGCGTAGCGGAACATCCAGGGGAGGACGGTCCTCATCAGGTACTCTCTGTCCTTCTTCAGGTCCAGGAACAGGGGGTTGTCGATCCCGTACAGGACGTCCATGTCCTTCATCACGCGCTTCACAAGATCCATGATTGCGCGGATGTCCCCGGCGCTCTGCGGGAACTGCCTTTCCAGCAGCGCCCGGTAGTCCTGAAGGCTCTCCTGGTCCCTGAGGCGGACGATGTCATCCCCGATGCCGATGGACACGGCGTTGCGGACCATGCTCACATCCAGGCCCAGCTGCCGCAGCATGGGCGTGACGATCCCGGAATTCTCGACCGCCCGGATGCCGCCGTCAAACGTGAAGCCCTTGTACTCGAACGAATTGACCAGGCCCCCGGCCTTCGCTTCCTTCTCGCACAGCAGCACGCGGTACCCGTAGCGGGCCAGATAGGCCGCGGCCGTCAGCCCCGCGACGCCGCCGCCGACGACGATTGCGTCATGTCCCATGCCCTTCCCTCCCTGAGTTCCTGCCGCTGACATTCTACCGCGGGCGCCCCGCGTTTTCCAGCCCAAAAAAATGACCCGCCCGCTTGACGAAACGGCGCGCGTATGCGATAGTTTGCGCATCAATTTGTCGGGAGGGGAATCATCGATGAAAAGGACTCTTGCGCTCCTGGTGGCCGCGCTGCTGGCGGCCGGTACCTTTACCGCGGCGTCAGCCGAGCTGCTCGGGCTGGGCGTGGTGACGGGCATCACCGGGCAGAACGCCGCCCAGGGAGAAGGCGGCGCCAAAGGCAACAGCCAGGTCAACACCACCATCTGCGCCCTTGTGCTTGACGACGACGGCGTCATCCAGGACGTCCGGTTCGACGTGCTCCAGGCCAAGGTGGAATTTTCTGGCGCGGGCGAGCTGGTGACGGACATCGCCGTGTCCCCGCAGACCAAGATCGAAAAAGGCGACGCGTACGGCATGAAGAAGGCCAGCCCCATCGGCAGGGAATGGTTCGAGCAGGCGGCGGCCTTCGAGGCCTTCTGCGCGGGCAAGACCGTGGAAGAGGTGCTCGGGACCCCCACCTACGACAAGGGCGACGGCCACCACACCCGGGTGCCCGACGCGCCGGACCTGAAGACCTCCGTCACCATGGACATCGGCGACCTCCTCGGCGCCCTTGAAAAGGCTGCCGCGGACGCGAAAGCCAGGGCCGCGGGCGCTTCCGTCAAAACCTTCACCCTGGCGGAACTGGCCGCTTTCGACGGCAAGGACGGAAGGCCCGCCTACGTCGCCGTGGAGGGCAAGGTCTATGACGTGTCGGCCATCCCCCAGTGGAAGACAGGCGCCCACGCCGGCGGCAGGTACGCCGCGGGCGCGGACGTGACCAGTTTCTTCAAATCCTTCCACGGGGCTCTCGGCGTTCTGGATAAGGCCGTCCTCGTCGGCGTGCTGGGCGAGTAAGACAAGGGAACTGCGTTTTGTCAGCCCCCGGCGCCGCCGGGGGCCTTTTCTTTCACTCCTGGCGCGACCAGTAGTCGTCCTCCGCCTCCTCAAAATCGAAGAAATCTTCGTGATACTCGTCGTAGAAATCCTCTTCGTTGGCAAAGGGGGAGACGTCGAAGGCCCCGTCCTCTTCCTGTCCGCCCTTCCATTCCGTCCCCCCGGGCTTAAGCGTCCGCGCCGGGAACGGGACGCTTCCGTCATAGCCGCGGGGGATCCCGCTTTCCTGCCCATCCCAGAAGCGCGCCTGGTTGTAGCGCGGCGCGTCCCTGACGCGGATGGCGTCGCCGCCTTCGCCGGTCACCTCCACAAACGCGGCCATCACCAGGTTTTCGGCTCGCGTGTCGCCCCCGTAGTACCATTGGTAGGCGACGTGGTCCTCCTTGCCGTGATAGATGTTTTCGTGATAGCTCTCCCGCGTCGCCTTGCCCAGCGCCGTGCGGTGGATATAGGCCGGGTCCATCCCCGCAAAAGGCACGGTGTTGAGATAGTTCCGCGCCTCCGCCTCCGCCGCCAGCCGGGCCTGTTCCTCTTCCTGCGCGCGCAGTTCTTCGCGGACGGGTTCCAGCGCCTCCAGGTGACGGGCGGCCTCGGCCTTCAGTTCCCCGTCATACCCGCGCAGCCCGCCCTTGTCCGCCAGCGCGACGGCGGCCGCCCCGTCGTTTCCGTGGAGGGCGGCCAGGGAACCCGCGAAGGCCTTCAGCGCGGCGACGTCCGCGTAGCCTTCCGGGAGTGGCTCAAGCAGCGCGACCGCGCCCTCCGCGTCCCCGGCGCGCAGCAGCGCTTCCGCCCGGCCTCGGCTTTCGCGCAGCGCCCGGTCTTCCTTTGCGAAGCGGCAGATCCCAGCGCCGGCCGCCAGAAGCAGCGCAGAGAAAAGCAGCGCGCCCAGCGCCCGGCGCGCCCTTCGTCTCCCAGTCAGCGTCCTCGCCTCCCCCTCTCCTGCGGCCCCAACGCTTCATTGCCTTACGGCGTTCCTGCCGCCCTGTATCGCGGTGCGCCGCCCGGCGCCGCGGGTCAGCCCCCGTCCTGGCCGAATAGTTCCCTCTCCACCAGCGCGCAGAGCCTGTGGTAGAGGCGGATCTGCGTTTCCTGCACGGCCGCGGTCTCTTTCCCGTCCGCGTCGAGCAGCAGGTCGCAGAGGCTTGCGAGCCTGCCGCCGCCCGCGCCCGTGAGGGCGACTGTCCGAAGCCCCAGGGCCTTCGCCGTCAGCGCCGCGCGGCGGACGTTTTCCGCGTTGCCCGAGGTGGACAGGCACAGCAGCGTGTCGCCCGCGCGCCCGTAGGCCAGGACCTGCTGCGCGAAGACGCATTCGCCGCCGATGTCGTTGACGATGGCGCAGAGGAGCGCGCTGTTCGCCGTCAGGTCGACGGCCGGGAGGCCGAGCTGAAGCTCCGCCGCCCAGGGTTCGCCCACCGCGCTTGCAAAGCCTTCGCCGGGGGCACGCCTGAGCAGGAAACCCTTGCATAGCTCCCCCGCGATATGCGCGCAGTCCGCCGCGCTGCCCCCGTTGCCGCACAGCAGCAGCTTCCCGCCCGCGCGAAAGCAGGCGCACAGCGCCTCCGCCGCTTCCTCCACTGTGTTTCTCATTCCCTTTCCTCCAGTCCGTCGATCGCGACGGTGATCGCGGCGATGTCCCCGACCGCGTCCCCAAGCTCCGCCGCCACGACGCGGCAGGCCTCCCGCGTCAAAGGCAGCGCTTCCTGCGCGATCACTTTTTCCATGTCTTCCCTGAACCATGATTCGGCCCGCGCGAAGATACTGCCGATGACGATGCGTTCGGGGTTGAGCAGGTCCATCAGCATCGCGCAGGCCATCCCGAGCGCCGTGGCGCTCGTTTTCAGCGCTTCCCGCGCCTTTTCGTCGCCCCGCCGGGCGCGTTCCACGGTTTCCTTCGCGCTCAGGCCGGACAGCCGGCGGATGCCCCCGCCCGAACAGAAACCCTCGTAGGAACCGCGCTTGCCGTACCCCTCGGGGCCGTCCGGGCGGCAGCGCAGGTGCCCGATCTCCCCGGCCAGGCCGGCCGCGCCCCGGTACAGGCGGCCGCCGAGGATCAGGCCCGCGCCGAAACCGGTGCCGAAGGTGAGGAAGACCATGTCCCGGCAGCCCCTGCCCGCGCCGAAGCGCCACTCCGCCAGCGCGCAGGCGTTGGCGTCGTTTTCAAGGAAGGCGGGCGCGCCGCAGCGGCCGGCGAGCCAGTCCGTGACGGGCACCCGGTCCCAGCCGGGCAGGTTGGGCGGCGAGAGGATCAGGCCGCGTCCGGCGTCCAAAGGGCCGCCGCAGCTGACGCCGACGGCCGCGGGAGAACCCCGCGCGGGGAGCGCGGCATCAAGGACCGCCTCCCAGCCGGGATATTCCCCGGTCTTCACCTCATGCCGGCTCAGGATCCTGCCCTGGGCGTCCCCGGTCAGGAAGGCCGTCTTGGTGCCGCCGATGTCGAGTCCCCAGTACTCCTTTGCCATATCGCTTCCCGTCCGGAAAAAAAGGAGGCCGGGCCGAGGCCCGGCTTCCTTTGTCCGGTCAGCCTATTTGCCCAGCAGGTTGTTCGCTTCGATGTAGGCCTTGTCGACGACCGTGACGCCGGTGTCGAACACCTTCTGCTCGGCGGGGATCTCCTCGCCCTTGAGCACCCTGGCGGCGCTCATCATGCCCTCGTAGCCCATCACGTAGGGGTTCTGGGCCATGGTGGCCAGCAGCGCGCCGTCCACGACGAGCTGGAGGATGGCGTCGGACTTGTCAAAGCCGACCCCGACCACAGCGGCGCCCGCTTCCTTGATGGCGTTGCCGGTGCCGGTGGTGCAGCCCTCGTTGCAGCCGAAGATGCCCACGCAGCCCCCGGTGATGTAGTTCTCGGCGATCGTCTGGGAAGCCGTGACCTGGCCCTCGCTGTACTGCGGCTCAAGGATCTCAAACGCGGTGCCTTCAAAGGCGGCGCGGAAGCCTTCCTCGCGCAGCTGGGTGGACATGGTGGAGGAGTTCACGTTGACGATGCCGATCTTGCCTTCGGTGACGCCCGTCTCCGTCAGCTTGTCCAGCATCGCCTTGCCCGCGAGCCGCCCGGCCTCCCTGTTGTCGGTGGCGAGCGTCTGATAGGCCTCCGTGTTGGCGGGGCTGTCGACGTAGATGAACTTCACGCCTTCCTTCTGGTACTGCTGGATGGTGGCCACCTGCGTGTCCGGGCCGTTGGAGGCCAGCAGGATCAGCTCCGCGTTGTCGGCGAAGGCGTTGTTGATGGATTCGATCTGCGCCGCGTCGTTCTTGCCCTGGGTCGGGGCATCCCACTTGTAGTTGATCTTGACGCCCTGTTTTTCAAGTTCCGCGACGGCGTCCTTGCAGCCGGCGTCCACGCTGACCCAGTGCTGGTCCATCAGGTCCATGGTGATCAGGAACACGTTGTACTCGTCCGCTGCCAGCGCGACGGCGCCGGTGAGCATCAGGACGGCAGTGAGGAGGGCAGCGAGTTTCTTCATGGTTTGGGTTCCTCCTTGGATGAATTATCTGGACGCTTATCGCGTTCGGACCTTATTTTGAATGCCGCGCGGAGCCGGGACACGCTGCCGGAGCCGCTGCGGATAACCACGTCGACAAGGACGGACAGCACCACGATGATGCCCACGACGATGTTGCGCCAGGCGACCGGCGCGCCCACCAGGGAAAGGCCGTTGTACATGGTGCCCCACACGCTTGCGCCGACCACCACCCCCAGCAGGATGCCCTGGCCGCCCAGGGTGGAGATGCCGCCGATGACGGAAGCCGCCACCGCGTAAAGCTCATAGCCCAGGCCCGCGTCCATCGAGCCCATGCCGGCCTGCGCGCAGGTGATGAGGCCGACCACGCCCGCGCAGAAGGAACTGATCATGTACACCTTCATGATGGTGGCGTTCACGTTGACGCCGGACAGCTTGGAGGCCTCGACGTTGCTGCCCACGGCGTAGATGTGCCGGCCCGTGCGCGTGCGGGACAGGAGGTAGTTGAAGCCCAGCCAGATCACCAGGGCGATCCAGAACGTGTTGAATACGCCGAGGGACTTGCCGTAGTACAGCGCGTCGCGCCAGACCACGGCCGCCGTGCCGACGGCGTCGGTGTTCATGTTGCCGTTGACCAGCTGGGCCACGCCCCGGGCGATGGTCATCGTCCCGAGGGTGCCGATGAAGGGGGGCAGCCTGCACACCGAGACGAGAAAACCGTTGAGCAGCCCGGTCAGGAGGCAGGGGACCAGCGTGACGAGCGTCGCCAGCCAGGGATCGGTCCCCCTGGTGAGCAGCGTGGCGGAAATCATGGTGCTCATGCCGATGACCGATCCGATGGACAGGTCGATGTTGCCGGTGATCAGCACGTAGCCCTGCCCGATGCCGATGATGAGATAGGGCGCGATCTGCCTGAGGAGGTTGGCGATGTTGCGCTCCGAAAGGAAATTCGGGTTGATGAGATTGAAGACGAAACCCAACGCGATCAGGCCGAAGAATACCGTGATGACCTGCCCCATCCCCCGGATGGCGAACAGGCGCCCGAGGAAATGCTTACGCTTCCCTTTGCCGGTCATGTTTGCGTCTCCCTCTCGTCAGGCGCTCGCGGCGCCGCCGAACTTGTTCTCAAACCTCGTGGCGTATTCCAGGATCCTTTCCTGGGTGGCGTCCTCGCGCGCCATCTCGCCGGTGACGCGGCCGTCGCACATCACGATGACGCGGTCCGCGATGCCCAGGATCTCCTGCATCTCGGAAGAAATGAAGACCACCGCGATGCCCTCGCGCTTCAGGCGGTTCATCAGGTGGTAGATCTCCACCTTCGCGGCCACGTCGATGCCGCGCGTCGGCTCGTCGAAGAGGACAACGCGCGAATTGCGCACCAGCCATTTGGCCACGACCACCTTCTGCTGGTTCCCGCCTGACAGGCTGGCCGCGTCCACGTCCAGCCCGGCCAGCCTGATGGACAGGTCGGACACCGCCTTGCGGGCCACTTCGTCCACCCGCTTTTTGTTGACGGCGCCCGTCTTTGTGGTCAGGATGTCCAGGTTGGGAAGCTCGATGTTGCTCCGGACGCTCAGCTTGACGCACAGGCCGGCGCGCTTGCGGTCCTCGGGCACCAGGACGACGCCGTTGCGGATGGCGTCCATGGGCCTGTGGATGACGATCTCCTTGCCGTCGACGAAGATCTGCCCCGCTTCCTTCGGGTCCGCGCCGAAAATGACCCGCGAGGTCTCCGTCCTGCCGGCGCCCACGAGGCCCGCGATGCCGACGATCTCCCCCTCGTGGGCGTTGAAGGACACGTCGCGCACCAGCCGGCCGGCGCTCAGGTGCCTTACCTCGAAGACCCTGGCGCCCTTTTTGCATTCCTCGCGCGGGAATTTTTCCTTGATGTCGCGCCCCACCATCAGG
>CAZLYF010000129.1:0-10242 GCA_964563725.1 uncultured Oscillospiraceae bacterium | reverse complement strand
TTTAGGATACGGCTTGAGTGATGGCAGTTTGAAGCACATCATCGGGCAGATGCACTCCAAGCTTCACCAGTTGCCTCAAGTGAGTCTGGATCTTCTTCTCCTTATTGAAACGAATGTAGTAGTCTGCGCCGAGGTCCCTGAAGTCTGCGCCACGAAGAACATAGTAGATGGCAATCAGGATGGAATGCGCCACAGCGACGATCGCCTTGTTCTTCCCGCGTCTCACCACGATCCGTTGGTACTGGGCATAAAAGAAGCTGTTCTTGTTCTTCCTTGCGGCCTGGGCGCACTGCACCAAGGTTGTCTTCAGGGTCTTGTTTGCATAATTGGTCTTGCCGCTCTTGCGCTTTCCGGCGCTTTCGTTGTTGCCCGGGCAAATGCCTGCCCAGTTGCACAGGTGGGACGCCGACGGGAAATGGCTCATGTCAATGCCGATTTCCGCAACGATTTGCTCCGCGCTGACACGCCCGATCCCCGGAATGGCATCCAGTTTAGCAGCTGCGGCTATGTACGCATCGCTCATGTGCCTTTGGATCATTTCCTCCGTGCATTCAATCTGCGCCGTCTGCGCGCGGATCACCTCCATGACCATCTTCAGCATTTCACGCTGAAGAGGCGTAAGGATCCCAGACAGTGATTGATGCAGTTCCATTGCGTCAGATTTCATCCGGCCGCATCTGCGGGCTTCCACTTCCTCCACCGTTGGAACATCCTTGCTCAGAACGAGTTCCAACAACTGGGTAGCTGACATGCCACGGATGTTGGAAACGGCGTTGCCCAGTTTGATGTTGGCCCCTTCCAGCATCTTCTGAAGACGATTGATGTTGCGCGCCCGCTCCTCGATCTGGCTTTTACGGAATCGCGTCAAGTCCCGGTATTCCCGCTGCTCGCGGTCTGGGATGAAACTTGCCTTCAGCAATCCCTGTGACAGCAGTTTCGCGATCCACTCCGCGTCCTTGACGTCCGTCTTTCGTCCCGGCACGGCCTTCATATGCTGCGCGTTGACCACCATTGCCGGAACTTCTTCCATCTCCAGAAGGTTGTACAGCGGTTTCCAATAACACCCCGTGCTTTCCATGGCAACCATTTCACAGTTGTTCTCTTTGAGCCACGCTACCATCTCCCGCAGTTCATGTGTGAAGGTCCCGAATTCCCGCAGCTCTGTCTTGCGCCCGATTCGCAGACAGACCACAATCGTCTTCTTATGCACATCGATCCCCGCGCAACGACCATAAATCACATCTTCCATGTCCGACACCTCCAGATATGATTGACGGCATGGCTTCTGTCAGTTATGCAATTTACTGTGCGTCCTTCATGCCCGAAGGCGGGACAATTCGCGGTGCGATACAGAAGCCTCTTTCATATTAGTGCTCGAGCTCGTAACCCAAACGGTAATCGAACTCCTGCCGTCATTGAGCATACTACCATATCCGGGCGTTTTCGTTTATCATGGTGACCGCAAGGTCGTGGGTATTAGTGGCTAGTGATTAGTGGTTAGCGACATTTTCTAATGTTATTGATTTGTGGTAAGTTGATTGCATGCGGGGGATTGCGAATGACTGAGGTGTGGAATACGGTTTGTCAGGTTGCGCATAAGGACAGAAAGCATGCGGCTGACTTCGTCCGCAAGATCCATTGACCTTTTTGTATCAGCAGTCGAAAGTAGGCTGAGTTTTTCGCAAAGCAGCAGCTGCGTTTCGATTTCCGCCCTGGATCCCGCCGCTATGGAGAGAAACTGTGCGAATTCCTTTGTGGAGTTCCGCGCCTGCCCCTCAGCGATGTTGGAAGGGATCGAAATCGCCGCGCGCCTCATCTGGTCTGACAAGGCGTACATTTCCTCCCTCGGCAGCTTCCCGACCAGCCGATATACCTCTGCCGCCAATTCCATCGCCTTCTGCCAGACGATCAAGTCTTTATAACTCTTTATAAACATTCGTCCAATACCTTCTCATCAATGCAAAATACCCAATCCATCAATCACACATTACTTTCTAAACACTAACCACTAACCACTAACCACTAATCACTCATCCACTCACCTCCACCCCGCGTATTCCAATATGGAAGGCCTGGCGATGGGGGATACCGTCCGCCGCCACCGGGCGGGCGGCTGGCCGATCAGTTCCGCGAAGTGCCTGTTGTAGCTGGAAACGGAACCGTAGCCTACCCGTTCGGCGACGGCGGCGACGGATTCCTCCGTGCTGCGCAGCAGGGTGCAGGACTCCAGGATGCGGGTCGAATGGAGGTACTGAAGCGGGCTCGTCCGCATAATGGCGCGGAAGCTGCGCCGGAAGTGCGTAGGGCTCAGGTGGCACAGGTCCGCCAGGCGCTCCACGGGAAAATCAAGCATGTAGTTGGCCTGGACGTAATCGAGCGCGGGGGCGATGGGCAGCGCTTCCCCACCGTTTTTCATACCAGGGTCCCTGCCCGCCCTGGCATAGCTGCGCAGGAAGGCCATCAGCAGGGCCAGGCACAGGCCACGCACGCTGACCTGGTAATTGACCGGCTTCTCCTCCATCTCCCGGATGATGGCCAGGGCCAGCTGGCGTATGTCGGGATGGTCCCGGGAAGGAAGGATCATGTGGCAGTCCTGCAGCATGTCCGAATACAGGCCGCCGGGCAGCAGGTCCTGAAAGCTGCCGCGCAAAAGCGCCTGGGGGCTGAAAAACAGATAGGTCCACAGGCTGGCTTTGCCGGGAGCGCTGTAGGTGGTATGGGGTACGTTGCGAGCGATGCAGGTGACGTCTCCCGCGCGGAAGGGGCAGGGGGCGCCAAAGAATTCGATGTTGCCGCTGTCGCTGTGGCACACCCCTACCTCCAGGCAGTTGTGAAAGTGCAGCCGCCCGGACCTGACGTCCGAGATGTGCCAGCGCTCCCCCGACAACAGCAGGATGGGAAAGTCCGGGGGCAGCTCATAATTTCTGTATTCGATCACGGTTTTTCCGGGCCGGGGCACGCAACCGCCTCCCTTCTCCTGGACGCGAATGATAGCGGAATCGGCGCCCTCATTCAACCCGCAGGGGCGGTTTTGCAGCTGGGACTGCCACGGAACTGCTCCTATGCGGCCAGATTTTCCATCCTCCGGCAAGATCGCAGGGAATAAATGGTTGGATCTGCGTAATATTGTATGCGGAACGCTTTGCGTACGCCGGCCGCCCATGGTATGATTCGGTCAGCAGGATGGGGACGGACGACAGGGGGGGATGGCGTGGCGCAAGCAGCCCGTTCGCCCGCGCGGTCATTGGATCCCGGGCCAAGGCGCCGGAATAGGCTGCTGTTCCTCAGAAGGGACTGGCAGCTGTACCTGTTGCTCGCGTTCCCCGTCGCCGCGGTCATCCTGTTCAAGTATGCCGCCTATCCAGGGCTGCGCATCGCCTTCATGAACTACAAGCCCGCCTTGGGCTTCGCCCGGAGCGAATGGGTGGGCTTTGGCGTCTTCGCGAAGATTTTCAGAGACGCGGATTTCCTGCGGGCGTTGAAGAACTCGCTGGTGTTCAACTTCCTGGACCTCGCCGTAGGCTTTCCCGTCCCCATCGTCCTGGCCATCATGCTCAACGAGCTGAGGTTCAGGCGCTTCAAGCGGATTTCCCAGACCGTCCTGTACCTGCCGCACTTTTTAAGCTGGGTCATCATCGCCAGCGTCGCCTATTCCCTCTTCAAGCCGGATTCGGGCCTGATCAACATCCTGCTCAAACAGCTTGGCTGGATCGAAAAAGGCATTCCCTTCCTCACGGAAAAGTGGCACTGGGCAGCCACCTACCTGCTGGTGGCTGTATGGCAGTCCATGGGCTGGGGCACCATCATCTACCTGGCTGCCATCACAGGCATCAACAGCGAGCTGTACGAAGCCGCCAGCATCGACGGGGCGAGCCGCCTGCGCAGGATCTGGCATGTGACGCTGCCAGGCATCCGCGCGACCACGGTCACGCTGCTGATCCTGAACCTGGGGCGCATCATGAACTCCAACTTTGAGCGCCTGATCTCCTTTGGCAACGTGCAGGTCAAGGATTTTCAGTACCAGCTGGCCATCTACATCTACGAAAAGGGCCTGGCCAGTGGCAATTTCAGCAACGCCACCGCCGTGGGGCTCTTCCAGTCGCTTCTGGGCTTCATCCTGGTGCTCTCCGCCGACCGGGCGGCGAAGAGCCTGGGCGAGACCGGGCTGATCTAGGGGGGTGCGCGCGATGGAACATTCGGGCGTGCCGCAGCCGGGGAGCCGCGGAAACCTGTCCGGCCTCAACCGCATCCGCTTCGCCGACGTCGCGATCGCGGCGGTCATTCTGCTGCTGTGCTTCACCTGCATCCTGCCCTTCGTCCACATCGCCGCCAAATCGCTGTCCAGCAACACCGCGGTGCTGGCAAAAAGCGTCTTCCTCGTCCCCAAAGGGCTCAACGTCTCCGCGTACCTGTCCATCTTCCGCGACGGGCAGCTGACCCATTCCATGCTCTACACCATCGAAGTCACCTTCCTGTTCACCGTGATCGGCATGGTCCTGACGATCTGCGCGGCATACCCGCTGTCGCGCAGAAAGCTCAGGGGGCGCAATTTTTTCTCCCTCTTCATCCTGTTCACGCTGTACTTCAACGCGGGGCTCATCCCGGAATACCTCCTGTACAAGAGCCTGGGCCTGACCAACAGGATGTGGGTGCTGGTGCTTCCGCTGGCCTTCTCCCCCTACAACATGCTGATCATGAAAAGCTTCCTGCAGTCCACCATTCCCGACAGCCTGGAGGAGGCGGCTTTCCTGGACGGCGCGTCCCATTTCCAGATCCTGTTTCGGATCACGCTGCCGCTCTCAAAGCCCATCCTCGCGACGCTCTCCCTGTTCTACGCCGTGGGCCGCTGGAACGCCTTCGCGGACGCAAAGTACTTCATCACCCGCAAGGCGCTGCAGCCCATCCAGTACATCCTGTCCAACATGATCCTCAGCACAGGCTCTGACGCCATCAGCCTGTCGGAGGGGGCCGCCGTCACCAGCACGCCGGAGGTCCTGCAGGCCGCCGCCGTGATGTTCGCCACCATCCCCATCATCCTCGTCTACCCATTCGTGCAGAAGCACTTCGTGAAAGGGGTGATGATCGGAGCCGTCAAAGGCTGAGACCCGTTTCCGCTGCGCGCGACCAACATGTATGGAGGAATGCAAGATGAAAAAATCCCTGGCAGCCCTGATTTCCCTCGTTCTGATGCTCTCGGCGCTCACCGCCGCCCTGGGGGAGGCAGCCAAGCCGGAAGGCTACATGCAGCCCTTCGCGAACAGGGTCAGCATCACCGTCCCGGTGTACGACCGTTCCAAGGAGGGTTATCCCGCCGTGGATGACAACTACTGGACCCGTTGGATCCAGCAGGAGTTCGGCGAGACGTACAACGTGGACGTGCAGTATGTCGCCATCCCCAGGGGCGACGTGATGACCAAGTACAGCCTGCTCATCGCCGGAGGCGAGACGCCCACCATCATGATGGAGTACGACTACCCCAAGGTGTCGCAGTGGGCGAACGACGGCGCCATGCAGGAGATCGACCTCAGCGAATTCGCGAAGGTGGCGCCCACCTACTACCAGGCCATGGTGGACAACAATCAGCTGGGTTACACCGACATCAACGGGAAAACCTATTTCGTCCTCAGCGAGCGGCCCTACTACAACACCACCTTCACCTTCGCCAACTTCATCCGCAAGGACTGGCTGGACCAGCTCGGCCTGGACCTGCCCCGCAGCTACGCGGACTTCGTGAAGGCGGTCAAAGCGGTGCAGGATGCGGGCCTCGCGGAAAACCCCATCGGCCTGTCGCTGCCAAAGACCGCCTACGTGCAGAACTTCGCCTTCCGGGACTTCCCCGTGGACGAGGCAGAGTGGGCCATGCACTCCAGCCTCGGCACGCCGAGTCTGAGCTGGGAGCCCACCTACAGGCTGCTCAAGCGGCAGAACGCCGAATTCAACATGGGTTTCTTCTCCAGCGAATATGACCTCGACACCGCCGAGATGACCGGAAGCGGCGGCGCCTCCCAGTGGCAGACGGACTTCATCAACGGTAAAAAGCTGATGTACGGCGGCTATATGTCCGGCAACGTGGCCTGGCTTATCGCGTTCTACGAGGCCAACCCGGACGCCAAACTGGCCGTCGCGAGCGAATACCGCGTCGTGGAGGAAGGCGTGGCCGACTATCCCCAGATCCGCGCGGACAACCCCTTCGGTATGATCGTGGGCTTCAGCTCCCTGGCGACGCCGGACCAGCTCAAAGCCGCCTGGATGCTGATGGAGTGGATGTGCCAGCCTGAAAACCTGTTCGTCCTCGAAAACGGCGTTGAAGGCGTCACCTATGCCTTGGGCGCGGACGGCCTGCCCATCGTCAACGGCGACTACAGGGGCCCCGAGATGCTCAACCACAACATGAACATCGACATGACCTGCCTGGTGCACGCCTCCAAGAAGCTCGGCACCATCGAGCAGACCATCGCGGCCATTACGCCCAAGGCCATCCCCCAGGACTTCACCCAGGAACTGATCGACAACTACTACGAGCTCAGGGACATCGCGAACAAGGGATGGGCCTACTCCGACCCGGTGTTCTCCGTGCCCATCGCGGCCGAGAGCGAGTATAACGCCACCCTGCTGAGCCTCTACCAGGAGTACAGCGTCGCGCTGACCAAGTGCGCGCCCGACCAGTTTGACACCCTCTACGCGGAACTCAGCCAGAAATTCCTCGACGCCGGCTACGCGGAGATCACTGCAGAGCGCCTGGCGGCGTACGAGGCCGGCAAAACGACCAAGCTGCCCAAATGAACAACGGTTAAGACCGGCGCCGGGCTGCCCTCCAAGCCTGTTTGGGGGGCAGCCTTTGGCGGCGCCGCAAACAGAGGGAGGCGGACGGCATGAAGCTCGCGTATGACCGGGAAAGGCTCCTGGCCACTGTGGACGCCGCGGTGCGCAGGACCCTGGAGATGGACCTCCCCTGGGACTGGCCCTGCGGTGTGGCCTTCTACGGCGTGTCCGAGGCCTTCAGGCTCACCGGCCGCCGGGAATACCTGGACCTGATGCGCTCCAGGGTGGACGAGCTGATCGGCCTGGGCCTGCCGCCCTTTACGGTGAACAGCTGCGCGATGGGCCACTGCCTGCTGTCGCTTCACGAGACCACGGGCGAGCGGGCCTATCTGGACCTCGCCCTCCAAAATGCGGACTGGCTGACGCATAGCGCGACGCGTTTCGCCGACGGGGTGCTGCAGCATACCGTTTCCGTCCACAACGACTTTCCGGAGCAGGCATGGGCGGACACGCTGTTCATGGCGGCGCTGTTCCTGCTGCGCGCGGGGATCGCCGTACAGGACCGGGGCATGATCGAAGACGCGCTGCGGCAGTGCCTCCGGCATATCCGCTTCCTGCAGGACAGGGAGAGCGGACTCTGGTACCACGGCTACGACCACACCCGCGGGGATCACCTGTCGGGCTTTTACTGGGCGCGGGCCAACGCCTGGGCTGCCTACACCCTTTCGCAGGTGAAGGCGCGGCTGCCGAAGCCCTATCTGTACCCGGCCTTCATGGACGCGGACTGCTCGCTGCGGGACCAGCTGACCGCACTAAGGAAGCTGCAGACGGAAAACGGTCTCTGGCGTACAGTGCTGGATGACCCGGAAAGCTACGAGGAGCTCAGCGCCAGCTGCGGCATTGCCGCGGCCATGGTGGCCAATGGCAACCCGCTGCACACGAAAGTTGCGCAGAAGGCGCTGGACGGCATCCTTCCGCACATCACGCCGGATGGCCGCGTGCTCAACGTTTCCGGCGGGACGGCGGTGATGAACGACCTTAACGGGTACCGGAACATCTCGCGGGACTGGGTGCAGGGCTGGGGACAGGGCCTCGCCCTGGCCTTCCTGGCAGCGGTGCTCGAGCAGAAGGAAGGCTGAACCTGTGAACAACGGCCGAAAAGGCGGTTTCACCCTGCCCGGCGAGGCGGGCCATGAGGCCTTGACGCTGAGGCTGGCAAGGAAGTGGGGGGCCGACGCGATCCGCGACAGCGACGGCACGCGCCTTTCCCCTGCCATCCTGCGGGCCGGCTATGATATCTACGCCACCCTCTGCGTCATCCGGGACCACAACGCGTGGGCGAAAAATCATCCGGACGCGCTGCAGCAGGTTTTCCTGTCAAGCGAAGCCGTAACCGCTGAGGGCGATACGGTGGAGATTCCCCTCCTTGATCGCTATTTCCCCCGGCAGTTCGCCTTGAACGACAGCCCGGACGCCCTTCGCTACTGGCAGGTGTACGACCGCACCACGGGGGTGGAGCTGCCTAGGGGCCGGTGGCGTTACCTTCCCGGGACGGGCAGGGTAACCGTGACGGGCGCCGTGCCCTGGCGGCGCTACGCCGCGAACTTCCTGGCCTGGCGCATGTGGGAAGAGATCAACATGTACAACCACACCGCCAACGGCTGGACCTCGGAGCCCCTGATGCCGCTGGACCCGCGCCATCCGCAGGCGCAGGCCTACCTGCTGCAGTGGCTGGACCGCTGGTGCGCGGAGCACCCCGATGTGGACGTGGTCCGCTTTACGTCGCTGTTTTACAACTTCGCCTTCATCTGGGGCGCGGACAGCCGCAACCGCGTCCTCTTCTCGGACTGGGCCTCCTACGATTTCACCGTCAGCCCCCTGGCCCTGGACCGGTTCCGGGAACAAACGGGCCAGGCCCTGACGGCGGAGGATTTTGTCAGCAAGGGCCATTTCCGCGTGACCCATGTCCCGCCCACGCCCAAGCAGCTCGCCTGGATGGACTTCGTCAACGCCTTCGTGGTCCGCCTGGGCAAAGAGATGGTGGACATCGTCCACCGGTATGGGAAGAAGGCCTTCGTGTTCTATGACGACAGCTGGGTGGGCATGGAACCCTATGGGGAACGATTTCAGGACATCGGTTTTGACGGGCTCGTCAAGTGCGTGTTTTCCGGGTTCGAGGCCCGGCTGTGTGCCCAGGTCCCCGTCCCGACGCACGAGCTGCGGCTGCACCCCTACCTGTTTCCGGTGGGCCTGAGCGGCGCGCCCACCTTCCAGGCCGGAGGAGATCCTGCCGGGGACGCGCGCAAGTACTGGCTGCAGGTGCGCAGGGCGCTCCTGCGCGCCCCGGTGGACAGGATCGGCCTGGGCGGTTACCTGCACCTTGCGGAGGGCTTCCCCGATTTCTGCGACTACGTGGCATCCCTGGTGGGCGAGTTCCGCCGCATCCGGGCGCTGCACGCGCAGGGAGGGCCCTGGGCGCTGCCCCTGCGCGTTGCGGTGCTGCACGCCTGGGGGAGGCTCAGGTCCTGGTCCCTGTCAGGGCATTTCCACGAGACGGACGCGCACGACCTGATCCACATCAACGAAGCGCTTTCGGGGCTGCCGGTGGACGTATCCTTCATTGATTTCGAAGACGTGAAGGCGGGCGCGCTGAAGGGCGTGCAGGTGCTGATCAACGCGGGGGTGGCGGGCAGCGCCTGGAGCGGCGGGGAAGCCTGGGAGGACCCTGCGGTGGTCGAAACCCTGACGCGCTGGGTGCATGAAGGCGGCGCGCTGATCGGCGTCAACGAACCCTCGGCCCTCCCGGGTGGGGACAGCTTCCTGCGCATGGCCCACGTGTTTGGCGTCGACCTGGACACGGGGTCGCGGGTCTGCCACGGCCGCTTCGCCTTCGAGGTCCGGCCGGAGGAAGGCCTCGCGGCCGGGGACGCGCGCCTCAGCCGTAAATCCAACCTCTTCCTCACCAACGGCAGAGCCAGGGTGCTGGCAGCGGACGGAGGCGTGCCCACCTGCACCGTCAACGCCTTCGGGCGGGGCAAGGGGATCTATCTAACTTCCTTCCACATAAGCCCTCCTGGTGCCCGGCTGCTGCTGAACCTGCTGCTCTACGCAGCGGACCTTCCTCTCCGGCAGTTATACCTCACCGACGACCCCTTCACGGAATGCGCCTGGTACCCCGCCGCGAATACGCTGGCGGCTGTGAACATGAGCCCCGAGCCGCGCACGGCGCGCGTCCTGACGCCCGGCGGCCGGATTTCCATCCGCCTGAAGCCCTTCGGATTCGCCACGAGATGTGCAAAACAATGGGAAAACAATTGTGAAACCATAGTGAAACAATAGTAAAACAATCGGAGCACGATATGGGAGTTGTTATTGCGCGGATAATTGCATCATGTATGCCAACCGCATATATCATCACATGCTTTCCATGCAAAAGCCCCAATGCTTTTACGATCGTTTCACGCGCTGAAAGCGCGCTTC
>CAZLYF010000128.1:2659-10312 GCA_964563725.1 uncultured Oscillospiraceae bacterium | reverse complement strand
CGCCCCGCCTCAAAAGGCTATTCCTATATCGGCCAGGTTTCTGAGGCCACGCGCACAGCCCTGTTTTGGATCCTGCGCCGTGCGCCTGGACAGGAGGCCTGCCGGGTGTTAAGATGACCGGCAAAGACCGCATATCGCGCGCCAACATTTTTCTGCGCGCGAAAGCTGGCTTGACGCGTATGGATCAAACGCAAAGGACGGGTCAGTATGGACAGAAACCAAGCCATGGAACGCGCGAGGGGACTTGTGGCGAAAATGACGCTGGAGGAAAAAGCCTCCCAGCTTCGGTACGATGCGCCGGCCATCCCGCGGCTGGGGATCCCGGCCTACAACTGGTGGTCCGAGGCGCTGCACGGCGTCGCGCGCGCAGGCACGGCCACCGTGTTCCCCCAGGCGGTCGGGATGGCGGCGATGTTTGATCCGGAGCTGCTTTTTGAGATCGCCGAAAGGACCGCAACGGAGGGACGCGCGAAGTTCAACGAGGCCTCGGCGCTCGAAGACCGGGACATCTTCAAGGGGATCACCTTCTGGTCGCCCAACGTCAATATCTTCCGCGACCCGCGCTGGGGGCGCGGACACGAGACCTACGGAGAAGATCCCTTTCTGACCTCCCGGCTGGGCGTCGCCTTCGTCCGGGGGCTGCAGGGGAGGGAAAAGTACCTCAGGGCAGCCGCCTGCGCCAAGCACTTCGCCGCGCATTCGGGGCCCGAAGCGCTGCGGCACGAGTTTGACGCGCGCGTCACTCCGAAGGATCTGCGCGAGACCTACCTGCCGGCCTTCGAGGCCCTCGTGCGCGAAGGGGACGTGGAGGCGGTGATGGGCGCCTACAACCGCGTCAACGGAGAACCTGCCTGCGGCAGTAAAACGCTGCTGAAGGATATTCTTCGCGGAGAATGGGGCTTTGAGGGTCACGTCGTCAGCGACTGCTGGGCGATCGCGGACTTTCACAAAGGGCACGGCGTGACCGCGACAGCGCCTCAAAGCGCCGCGCTTGCGCTTGAAAATGGCTGCGACCTCAACTGCGGGAGCACCTATCTGCATATGCTGGCTGCCTTTGCGGAAGGGCTTGTCACCGAGGAGCAGATCACCACGGCCTGCGAGCGCCTGATGGCTACCCGCGTCCGCCTTGGCCTGATGGACGCGGACTGCCCCTTCGACTCCCTGAGCCTGATGGACTGCGACACGGACGAAAACGCGCAGCTTGCCTATACCGCCGCCCTGAAGGGGATGACGCTGCTCAAGAACGACGGTGTGCTGCCGCTGGACCCGGACCGCCTGAAGACCATTGCCGTCATCGGCCCCAACGCCACAAGCGTCGCCGCGCTGGAAGGGAATTACAACGGAAAATCCTCCCGCTATGTCACCTTCCTGGAAGGCGTCCGCCACGCCTGCGAAGGCCGTGCGCGCGTGCTGTACGCGCAGGGGTCCCAGCTTTTCCTGGATAGGGACAGTCCCCTGCCGCAGGCGGATCACCGCATCTCTGAGGCTGTCGCGGCCGCGAAAAGAGCGGATGCCGTGATCCTGTGCCTGGGGCTGGACGCGACGCTGGAGGGAGAGCAGTCAGACGTCGGCAATTTCTTCGCGTCCGGCGATAAGCCGGACCTGGAACTCCCCGCCGCGCAGCGCAGGCTGGTCGAGGCGATCGTCAGGACAGGCAAGCCCGTCGTCACCGTCGTCGCAGCCGGCAGCGCCCTGCGCGTGGAGGAGGGAAACGCCGTCCTCTGGGCCTGGTACCCCGGACAGGCCGGCGGAAAGGCCCTCGCGGACATCCTGTTTGGCAAGGCGAGCCCCGGCGGCCGCCTGCCCGTGACAATCTACCGCTCAGTTAACGACCTGCCTCCGTTCACGGATTACAGCATGAAAAACCGGACCTACAGGTATTTCGAAGGCGAGGCGCTGTACCCTTTCGGGTTTGGACTCTCCTACACGCGCTTCAATTACTCGGACGCTGCCTTCAGGGACGGCGAAGTCTCCGTAAGCGTTGAAAACACCGGGAGGATGGACGGTGACGAGGTGGTCCAGGTCTACGTGAAGCTTGAACATCCTGACGCGCCGCCCAACCCCGCGCTGTGCGCGTTTCGGCGGGTCACGCTCAAAGCGGGGGAAAAACGCAGGGTCACGCTGAAAATCGATGAGAAGGCGTTCACCGTCGTGACCGTCTCCGGCGAGCGCGTCGAACGCCGCGGGCCGGGCACCCTGCATGTCGGCGGAAGCCAGCCGGATGAGCGGAGCGCCGCGCTGACAGGGCAAAACTGTCTCCGCCTCGCGATTTGATTTGCATGCTGACCGGAAGGGAAGGAGGCTTGCGGCGTGGCGGAGCATTTCTATCACCCGGACGTCCACTATTTCGTGCACCGTATCTGCGCGCCGGGGTGGGTCATCCAGCGCCAGCTGATCGACTTTCATGACCTGACCTTTGTACAGGACGGCCGGGGAGAGTACCGCATCGACGGCGCCGTGCTGCCCGTCAGGCAGGGGGACCTGTTGTGCATCCCTCCCGGCAGCGTGAGAGAAGCGCAAACGGACCCGGACGAGCCGCTGAAACTCTTCGCCTTCAATTTCAGGCTGTTTGACGACCGCTTCGAGCCAGCAAGGCTTCCCCTGCCGGTTTTGAGCCATCCGGGACCTGACGCAAAACTGGAATACCTGCTTCTCAAAACGGAGCGGATCTGGGCTGTGAGGGAACCGACCTACAGGATGCAGGCTGCAGCGCTGTTTCTGGAGACACTCTGCCACCTGTTCCTTCAGATCGGCGTTGTCAAAGGCACCGACGGAGAACCGCGCGTGCAGAAGGCCGCGAGTTTTGTGCTGGAACACATCGGGGAGCGCGTCAGTGCCGGGCAGCTCGGCGAAGCCATCGGGCTGCATCCGCGTTACCTGAACAAGATCGTCCTTATGCAAACCGGGATGACGCTGAGCCGTTTTGTCACCTCCATTCGCGTGAACATGGCGGAAGACGCGCTTAGCTTCGAGGGCGTCACCGTAGGCGAGGCTGCCGCGCGTTTCGGGTTTTCGGACATCTTTCACTTCAGCAAGGTGTTCAAACGCTTCAAGGGTTATCCGCCATCCCGCGCGAAAGTGTTCAGCCGCTGATCCTGTAGACCAGCTTCATGCCTCTGGCCGGGAAGCACTCCCGCGTGACGATGGATTCATAGCCGCCGATCGTGACCGGTTTTGAGCCCGCGAAGGTCTCCTCGTTCAGCCCGCGCGCGAAGGCTTCGACGCGGGAACGGTCAAGCGCCCCCCTGAAATGGGAACACAGCGCTTTCCTGAACGGCAGTTCCAGCACCCCCCGCAGGGAGCGCGCGTACTCGCGAACCGGAAGCGCTTCGGGGAAGAACAGCCAGGTGACCGGGTTGAAGCTGTCTCCCGTCAGGAGCAGGGAACGCTCCGGGACAAACAGCATGGCGGATCCCGGCGTATGTCCGGGAAGCGGCAGCACGCGGGCCGTGACGCCGCCAAGGTCGAAGGTTTCTTCCTTAAGCGGCCAGGGCTCGGGGATATCCGCATCGATGAAGGCGGCCGTCTCCTGGGCGGAGAGCCCCGCGCCCTGCGCGACGCGCGCCCGCCACCGGGCTGCGGTGTAGGTACGGAAGACCGGAAGATCCCCGGGAAGGACAAGCGACCCCCGGAAATGCCTCGCGCCCAGGGCGTGGTCGTGATGACCGTGGCTGAGCAGCAGCGTGACCGGGAGCGGGGTCAGGCCGCGGATGAAGGCGGAGAGGTCCCCGATGCCGTAGCCCGCGTCGAACAGCAGACCGCGCTTTCCGCCCAGGACAAGCGTGGCGTGCACGCCCAACGGGTCGAGGATGTGAAAAATGCCCGGCAGGGGCTGAGCGTACCTGAAGTATTCAGCCATGTCCGTCCGGTTTCTCCTCTCCGGCTTCGAGGAAGCGGATGGACTCGAGGTCCAGGCTGCTTCCCGGGAGGAAAATCAGCGAGAGGTCCTTTGGTCCTGCGACTGTCGTCCCCAGAGGGAAGACGGCTTCCCCCCAGGCGTCGCGGCGCTTGAGTTCCAGCATTGCGCGCACAGCGCCACCGGCGTCTTCGAACAGGAACTGGACCGAGTTTTTCTCCCTGGCGGAGCGCCAGCGCACGAGAACGCGGTCCGTGCCGCAAAACCACCCACTTTCCAGTCCGGCACATAGGGGGAGCGACGTCTGGCATCTGCGCTGATTTTCTTTAAAAAAAGTATACCATGCTCCGGGCGGCGCATCCATGGTTGCAGGGGTCCTGATTTGTCTGAATCGAAGGTGGTCGAAGGTCTTCCGCTCAAGGGTGGATTTCCCGACCGTCCGCGTCCGGGACGCCCGAATGTCGGTGAAACCAGGTGTTGATCACGTCCCGCCAGTTCTCCGCGTTTTGCAGCTGCAGGTCAAAGCGCTCCGCGACGCGGCCGAAGACGTCCTCCGGTACTCGACCCCTCAGGGCCCGCCATGCGTCCCTGAGTTCCCGCGCACCCTGCGCTCCCTCAAAATGATCGTCATAGACGCGCTGCAGAAGCGTGCGGCCGTCCTTCATCCGATAGTCGTAACGCAGCCTGTGGAAAAAGAGCAGAAGCTTCTCCGGGCAGGAGGACGGGTCGTCGTACAGTTCTGCCAGGGCAGGAGGGTACTGGCGCGTGAAGCCGGTGCCGCGGGAGGAGCGGTCGACGCCGATGGCCTCGCGGCCGGCACGGTGGTAGGTCCCCCAGGGGGAGAACTCGTAGCCTTCCGGGCTGGGGCCGTAGTGCGTCTGCGGGTTCACCATCCAGCCAAGACCCAGAGGGGAGGCATACTGTTCGTATACGCCGGGCGACTTGAGAAGCAGGCGCGCCACGTCCGGGCCCGCTTCGCCGAAGCTCAGCGCCGCCCATTCCAGCGCCAGGGCTTCCGGGTCGCTGCACCCGGCCCAGGCCATGCGGCCGTAGGCGAACAGGTTGGCGAGCGCGAGGTCATGCCCAGCCCAATTGCCGTCGTCGCCCAGGTTGGAGACGGCGCAGACCGCGTCGACCCTGTCCTGAGGGAGCGTGTCAAACAGGTCCGCCCACTGCCGCGCCATGAAGAACAGGTCGACCTGCTGCCCTGTGTATTCCTGAGCCAGCTGGAGTTCCAGGGCCTTCCGGGTGCCGTCCATCCCCAGCAGCAGCGGGGAGGCCGGTTCGCGCACCTGAAAATCGTAAGGCCCGTTTTTGACCTGAAGGACCACGTGATCGTCAAACCGACCGTCCAGCGGAGCGAAGCATTCGTAGGCCGCGCGGGGACGGTCTGCCGAGGCGTCCCTCCAATCCTGCTGGCAATCGTACACGAAAGCGCGCCAGAATACCCTGCCCCCGTGTGGCTTGAGCGCCCTGGCCAGCATGTTGGCGCCCTGGGCGTGGCTGCGCCGGTAGCTGTTGGGACCGGCCCTGTGTTCGGAGTCCGCCTTGACCAGAAAGCCCAGCAGGTCCGGGATAGCCTGGTACACGCGGTCGGCCCGCAGCGCCCACCAGCGGGCGACGCGTCCGTCCAGCGGGTCGGCGGTGCCGGGCCCGTGCCGGACGGGCATGCCAAAGTCCACCGCGGCGATGAGGCGCACGCCGTAGCGGCGCAGGATGCCCGCTATGGCAGCCAGGCCGGGAAGCAGCCCGTCGGCGATGAGACCGTCCGCGGGCGGCGCGACGTTGACGTTGTTCAGGCAGACCCCGTTGATGCCTACGGAGGCCAGCATCCGGGCGTAGCGGTGAATGCGCCGCTCGTCGTAATCAAGCTTCCCGGACCTGAAAAACAGCGAACGCCCGGCGTATCCGCGCTCCACGGAGCCGTCCGGGTTGTCCCAGTGGTTGAGCAGGCGCAGCGGCCAGAAGGGCCGGCTGACATCCGCGCGGGGCTCAAGGCCCCGGGCGGCCAGAGAAAGCGCCTCGTAGGCACCGTAGAGTACGCCCGGCTCCCCGCCGCTGACGGTGATTTGGTTGTCCGCAAAGGAAAGGCAGTACGCGTCCCCGGCGCCCCGCGCGTCGACGGCAAAAGAACGGTCCAGGCCCAGGGCCCGCAGCCCGTTGCGCAGTTCGGAACGGGCGATCCCGGCAGGCGAAGCCCCTTCAGGGATTTCCATGGGAAGAAAGGGCAGCCACGCGGGCGTGCAGCCTGCGGCGTCCTTCATGCTTTCACGACCTTTCCTGCCGTATGTGTCCTCCAGGATGGTATCCCTTGCACGATCCAACGGGAATGGCCCTGAAGGCAATGATTTGTCTGTTCGGGATCTGGCCGATGCAGTTGTTTAGCCTCACGAGCATTACGTTGCGCCTGGCGAAGGGGGCCCTGGGATCACAGCCCTCATGAAAAAAGGCCTCCGGCGCCGGCTGTGCCGGACGTGGAGGTGCCCGTGCGCCTTAAGTCCAAGCATCGGGCGAAGCCGAGCAGTGGCCTGGCTGCGAAAGCGACACGGCGACGGCGGGAAGCCGCGAGGTCCAGCCCGCTGTCGGGCTTCAGTTCGTTTTCGGGGGTGATGACGGAAAAGAACAGCGTCAGGGAAAGTTCCAGGAACGCTCGCGCTCGACTTCCACTGCCAGGTCACCGCCGCCTGGCGTGGACACTTTCACGCAGCCGTCCAGAAAAGTGTGGAACACCCGGACGCCTTCCTGCATGAATTTCACCGGAACGCGGAGGCTGGCCATCCCGTTGTGCATGATGACGGCCACTTTGGGGGACACGGCGGTCCGCCATGTCTTGCCGGAAGAGGTGTCGTCCCCGTGGTGGTTGACTTTCAGCAGGTCGGCCTTGAGGCTGCCTGCCTGTTCCACAACGCCTTTTTCGCCCTGCAGATACAGGTCCCCCGCGAAAAGCATCGTCGAGCCGTTGAAGCTGAGCTTCATCACAAGGCTCAGGTCGTTGAGGAACTGCGTCGAGCCTTCCGGGTACCCGTCATAGTATACAATATCGTCTGTGGGAGAGAGGACGTCGACCAGGACGGACTCGCCAAACATGAATTTGTCGCCGCGACTGAGGCGGACGACAGGAATCCCCCTTTCCTGAAGGGCCGCCATGAAGGCGTCGTTGGGTTCGGAGGGGTATTCCACAGGGCTCATGTACGCCGCGCCGATTTCGAAGCGCCTGATGACCGCAGGCATCCCGCCCACGTGGTCGATGTGCGGGTGCGAGGCGACGAGGAAGTCGACGCGGGAGATACCCATCGTCTCGAGCGCGCGGACGACGTATTCCGCAGCGGTGGGCTCCCCGGCGTCGATGAGCATCACCTTGCCGTCCGGAGAGGTGAGGATCGCGCAGTCCCCCGATTTTTCTTCGTTGAATGTGTCCATCCAGAGAAAGCGGGCTGTCAGCCTGCCGTCGTCCCCGCTGCGGTCCATCAGCTGCGCGTAGCCTTCCGCGAGCGAAAGCGTTGGGATCAGAAAAAGAAAGAGCATGAGGCATACCAGAAAAACCCTCAGGCGTGATGCGCCCATCGTTGGACCCCCTATTTCATCGCTGCCTTGCTGAAACCTGCCATGATGTATTTCTGAAGGACAAGGAAAAGAACGACGATGGGAACGACAGCCATGACCGCGCCCGCCATCATCTCGTTGTAATTGGATGTTTCCATGCCGGAAAAAGTTTCGCGCAGGTAGGCGACGCCGACGGCAACGGTGCGGCGCGAATTGTTCGTCGTGATCATTTTCGGCCAGAAGTAGCTGTTCCA
>CAZLYF010000128.1:0-2649 GCA_964563725.1 uncultured Oscillospiraceae bacterium | reverse complement strand
GAAGGAGATGATGCTGATGGTGACCATCGTCGGGGCACACATTGGCACCAGCACGTGGAAGATGGAGCCGATCCGCCCCATCCCGTCCACCTTGCCAGCGTCCAGATAACTGTCGTCGACAGACAAAAAGGTCTGCCGAAGCATAAAAATGAAATACGCCGAGACCAGGTGCGGCACGATCAATCCGGGGAAGGAGTTCATCCAGCCCAGACGGGAAATCAGCACGTAAATGGGCACAAAGGTGACCTGGATGGGGATCATCAGCGCGCCCAATACCAGGATGAACAGCGCGTTTTTGCCCGCGAAGCGCCCCTTGCTGAAGCCGTAAGCGGCGAAGGTGCCCAGGAGGATCTCGCCGAGCATGATAAAGAGGGTACTGACGATGGTGTTGAAGAAATACAGCCCGAAGGGCGCCTTCCACAACACCTCCGGGTAGTTGCGGAACACGAATTCCTTCGGCCAGAGGGTCGGTACCGGGAGCAGCAGCTCCTCGCTGGTCTTGAAGGAGGAGACGAGCATCCAATACATCGGGAACAGCACGACCAGCGTCAGCGCGATGGCTGTGAGGTACTGGAAAGCTCTCCGGAAACGGCGCAGGGCGATCTGCCTGCGCACGTCCGCGGCGACCGCGGGTGAAACGAATCGGAGCCAGGCCAGGCAGAAGGCGACGGCCGCGAAAAGAATAAGCCCAAGCTGCAGCAAGGTCATGCGAACATGCGCAAGCGGGGGAATGGCCTGCCGGACCTGGTACTCGGTCATGTCCGGCGTGACCTTTTCCATGGCGCGGCTGAAGAGGATCTCCCCGGCGGCGCTCAGGGCGAGCAACAGGAGGGCGGCGGACAGCGCCCAGAGGAGGACGTCGAACCAGCCGGACTGTCTCATCCGGTGCAGGTGGCCGGCGCGCGCGCCGGTTCTCGTCTCAGGAGTCATAGCTGACGCTCCGTCTGGAGTAACGCATCGTTACCGCCGTGGCCAGCAGCAGGATCAGGAAGAAGGCCAGCGAGACCGCAGCGGCGCGGTCCACGCGGAAATCCCTGAACGCGGTGTTGTAGATCCATTGGACCATCACGTTCGTGGCACGGCCGGGTCCCCCGCCCGTCATGACATCGACGGACTGGAATACCTTCATGCTGGCGATGAAGGTGGTCACCAGCAGGAACAGCGTGGTTGGCGCGAGCAGGGGCAGCGTGATGAAGCGGAAGCGCTGCGGACCGTCCGCCCCGTCAATTTCCGCCGCCTCATAGTAGTCGCGGGGGATGCCCTTCATGGCGGAAAGATAGATCATCATGGCATATCCCGTGACGCGCCAGATGGTCAGATACAGGATACCTGTCAGGGCAGTGGATTCCGTGTTGAGCCAGTCCGGCCCCTGAACGCCGAAAAGGCGCAGGACGTAGTTGAGGATGCCGTACCTGCCGTTGAGGATCCAGATGAACACGATGGCGCTGGTGGAGACCGCGATGTACCGGGGCATGAAGATGATCGCGCGCATCGCTGTGAACACGGTGGTCATCCGGTTGAACAGCAGCGCCAGCAGCAGCCCGCCGGCCAGCGTGAAGGCGATCTCCCAGACGGTGTAGGTCATCGTGACGCGCAGTGACTCAACGAAATACTTCCATCCGCTGCCCGAAAACAGCCATTGGTAGTTCTTGGCGCCCACGTACCCGTAATCCGCCTTGATCAGGTTCCAGTTTGTGAAGCTGATGCGCAGCAGGTCGACCATGGGGTAATAGACGAAGATGAGAAAGAAGGCGACCGCGGGCAGCACGCAGGCGAAGTCCTTGAAGCGTTCCCAGGGCTGGGTGAGCAGCATGACGCAGGTATAGACAAGCAGGCCCCCGACGATCATCAGGATCACCGAGGTGTTCATGACGCCGCTGACCAGGCCGAGCCATCCTGTCAGCGGTACGCCCTCGCTCTGCGCGACCTTCCTGGCAGCCATGACCTCCGCGCGCAGGTCAGGAAAGCCGGGGATCCCCGCCTGGAGATCCCCGGCCAGATACCCAAGAAGACCCGTCGCGAACAGGCACAGGCCTGCCGCGGCGAGGATGAGCGCCGCAACGCGTTTCGCGGGCCCGACGGTCTTTCGAATGGTCCTGTTCATAGAAGCCTGATTCCTGGCCTGCCCGGGCCACGCCCCCGACGAAAGAGGGGGGGAGGAAAGACCGGCTTTCCTCCCGACCCGTTCAGCCGCGCGCCTTTCTTACTGGTCTTCGAGAAGTTCGGTGATTTCCTCCGCAAGGGTGTCCAGCGCCTCCTGCACCGGCGCGCCTTCCACCAGGATCTTTGCCAGCGCGTCGCGCCAGAGATTGGCGCAGGTGTCATAGACCGGCGCCTGGTTGCGGGGGTTGATCCAGCCGCTCATGGAAACGACCGCCTGCATCGCGGGCTTGCGAGAGAGGTATTCCTCATAGGCAGGGGTGCCCATCACGGACTGCCTGGTGGGGAAGTAGCCGGTCTTGTCCGCCCAGTACAGGTTGATTTCGGGGCTGGTCATGAAGACCATCAGCTGCCACGCTGCGTTCTTCTCGGCCTGCGAGGCGTTTGCGGGGATCAGCAGCACCGCGCCGCCGACCTCGCTGGTGAAGGTCTCCCCGTCGTTGCCGCCCGGAAGCCAGGCCATGCCTACCTCGAAGGCGCCCTTGACCT
>CAZLYF010000127.1:0-10326 GCA_964563725.1 uncultured Oscillospiraceae bacterium | reverse complement strand
CAGAATATCGTGCATCCATCCCATGTTCCACTTGAACCCGAAACCAAGCCCGCCCAGATAGGTCGGGCGCGTCACCATGGGATAGGCGCTGGATTCCTCGGCGATGGTCATCGCGCCCGGGAAGTCGTGGTAGACTGTTTCGTTGAGCCGGCGCAGAAACGCGATGGCGTCAATGTTCTCGCGGCCGCCGTAGCTGTTGGGCAGCCATCCTTCCTCCCTGCCGAAGTCGTGATACAGCATGCTGCTCACCGCGTCGCAGCGCAGCCCGTCCGCGTGGTAGTATTCCAGCCAGAAACACGCGTTTGACAGGAGAAAACTGCAGACCTCCCCCCTGGCAAAGTCAAACATCATCGTTCCCCACTGCTTCATTTCCGCGCGCCTTGGGTCCGCGTGCTCATAGCAGGGGGTCCCGTCGAATCTCCTCAGCCCCTGTTCATCCCTTGGAAAGTGCGCAGGGACCCAATCCAGGATGACCCCGATCCCCGCCTGGTGGAGGAGGTCCACGAAACGCATGAATTCCCCGGGCCTCCCGTGACGCGCGGTCGGAGCGTAGAATCCCGTCACCTGATACCCCCAGGACATGTCCAGGGGATGCTCCATCACGGGGAGGAGTTCCACGTGCGTGTAGCCCATTTCCAGAATGTAAGGGATGAGCTGGCTGGCAATCTCCGGGTAACTGAGCATCCTGCCGTTCTCTCCCCTGCGCCATGAGCCCAGATGCATTTCATAGATATTCACGGGGCTGCGGTACAGATTTTTGTCCCTCCTCCCCTTCATCCATTCTCCGTCCCCCCAGGGGTATCCGTCCAGGTCCTGAAGACAGCTGGCGCTTGCGGGCCTCAGTTCTCCGCGAAACGCGTAGGGATCAGCCTTCAGGTGCCGCTGTCCGTCCCGGCCCTCGACCGAGTACTTGTAGGAAAGGAGCTTTTCCCCCGCCTCCGGATACGAATCCTTTTCAGGGTCGCTTTCCGGCCTGAAGACGCTGTCCGGGAGCCTCAGTTCCCAGGTGCCGTCATATTGCTTGGTCATTTGCCTGCCCTGGATCTCCCAGCCGCAGAACTCACCCGTGACGCCGACGGAGCGGGCATTGGGCGCCCACACGGAAAAATGCCACATCTGCCTGCCGTCCTGTTCGACAGGATGGGCCCCCAGCATCTCGTATGCGTGCCTGGACGAGCCAAAGTGAAACGCCTGCCGTGCCGCGTCATCCGGAGGCCTGTACCGCAACCATATACCTCCCCCCTGCATACGCCTCGGGTTCGGAGAGGAAACGATCCCCGCCATCAAGAGGACCCGCTCCCCTTTGTGTCTGCGTTCAGTATAGCATTGTCCGGCCTGTCTGCGCAACCCGATTCATTGATTCCGGCGGTTTCCATGATATAATGCCTTTGTGTTTCACGGGGATGGGAGGATATGGGACGAAGAGAGAGAACGCTGTTTTCCCCCGGGCGGACCGGACGCCCCGGGTGCCTGGCCGCGCTCGTTTTCACGGCCGCCCTGCTTGCGCTTATGTTTGTCCTCAACCAGGAAAACAACCGGCGCGTTGTCCTGGAAAAGCTGCCCGTGACCCTGCCCGGTCTTTCCAGGGAACTGGAGGGTTTCGCGATCCTGCATATCAGCGACCTGCACGCCGCCTCGTTTGGCGATGGGCAGGAAAAGCTGCGCTCGGTGCTCGAAAAGGAAGTTTTCCAGGCGGTCTGCATGACAGGCGACATGGTCGGCGCAGGCGGGGACCCGGGACCGCTGCTGGACCTCATCGACGTCCTCCCCGACGGCATCCCGGTTTTTCTCATCGCCGGCGACGACGACCCCGAGCCGCTGCAGTCTGCTGCCCACGGGGACAGCCTTGTGAAGGCGCCTTTTGTCCGCTTTGCGGAGGAACACGGGGCCCTTTACCTTGATTTCCCGCGGAAAGTGGAATACGGCGGGCGGTCGATCTGGTTCTGCCCGGAGCTTCTGTTCAGCATAGACCTGGAAGCGGCGCGGTTTTCCCTGGTCACGCGCAGAGACGAACTGCTCGCTGCCGGGGACAGGTATTCCCCTGAGACGGGAGCGCTGCTGCGCATGCTGGAGTATCAGCTTGACAGCATCGAAAAAACCTTCGAGGCCAAAGGCCAGATGGGTGAAGACGACCTGCTCGTCATGCTGAGCCACTTCCCTCCCGACGCGGAAAGGGTCCTTCAGATCAGGGGCGGAGCGGAAACCGCCGGGGGAACCGCCAACTTCCCCGGTCAGGTCGCGCTGATGCTCGCCGGGCACTACAACAACGGCCAGCTGCGGCTTCCCTGGCTGGGCCCCGTGTATGTGCCTCCCGCGCAGGGAGCGCCGGGCGGCTGGTTTCCCGGGGAAAAGGGCATCGCCGGCCTATCCACCCTGATGGGGGTCCCCCTGCATGTCAGCCCGGGCCTGGGCGCCTCCGGTGCTTACCCCCTGATCCCCCTGCGCCTGTTCAATACGCCGGTCATCACGATCGTTTCGCTGACCGGCAGGATCACCTGACGGAAGTGCGCGACATGCCTGAAAAACCGTTGATTGGGAACCGTGAACTCAGCTGGCTCAAGTTCAACGCGCGCGTGATCGCCGAAGCCAGGAACGCATCGAACCCTCCGCTTGAAAGGGCAAAGTTCCTCGCGATCGCGTCCATGAACCTGGACGAGTTCTTCATGGTGCGGGTCGGAAAACTGGAAAGGAAGGCTGACGCGGGCAGCGCGAAACGGGACCCCTCCGGCATGACGGTGACCGAGCAGCTCGAGGAGATCAGGAAAACGGTCCGCCGGCAGGTGAAGGACCTCCACGAGGCTTACGACGAAGAGCTCCTTCCCCTGCTCCGCGGGGAGGGGATCCTCCTGCTTGGCCCCGACCAGCTCAACGGGGATCAGCGGCTGTGGCTTTCCTCCTTCTTCGACGCGCGCATCATGCCGGTGCTGACCCCCCGCGCGATCAACCCCTCCCACCCCTTTCCGCTGCTTTCGGCGCGAAGGCTCTACCTTGGCACGCTGCTCCAGAGCGAAAAGGGCGGCTCCCCCCAGATGAGCATCGTGCCCGTCCCGGGCGTGCTGGACCGCGTCGTCTTCCTCCCCATGGGCGAAGGCAAAGCGCGGGGGCTGCTGCTGGAAGACGTGGTCACGCTTTTCCTGGGCCGTCTCTTCCCGCATATGGAATCGCTGTGCAGCCTGCCGTTTCGGATCACGCGAAACGCGGACTTTGCCGTCATGGCTGACCGCACCGAAACGATCGTCGATGAAATGAGCAAAAACATCGGGAAAAGATCCTACGGAAAGATCGTGCGGCTCGAGGCGCCGGAAAAAAGCAACCGGCAGCTTCTCAGGCGCATCACGGATGCCCTCGAGGTAAAGAGTTCTCTTCTTCAGGAGTGCCGCGGGCCGATGGACCTCGGGTTTCTTCTCAGGCAGATCCATGCGCTGACGGGCTTCGACGCGCTGAAATACGCGCCTTTTGAGCCGCGCGTCGACCAAAGGCTCGCGCAACGGGAATCGGTCTTCCGAACGCTCCGCGGCGGTGACCTGTTTTTCTACCACCCCTATGACAGCTTCGAGCCCGTTCTCCGTTTCGTGCGGGAAGCCGCGGAGGACCCTCATGTCCTGGCGATCAAGCAGACGCTTTACCGCATCAGCAACAGGAGCCCCCTGATCCCCCTGCTGGCCGCGGCGGCGCAAAATGGCAAGCAGGTCACCGTGCTTATCGAGGTCCGGGCGCGCTTTGATGAAGAGAGCAACATCAACTGGAGCAAATCGCTGGAAAAGGCCGGGTGCCACGTGCTTTATGGCGTCCCGAAGTGGAAGACCCACAGCAAGATCACCCTGGTCGTGCGCAGGGAAACGGACGGTTTGAGACGATACGTACATATCGGGACCGGAAACTACAACGATTCGACCGCCCGAAATTATACCGACATGGGGATCATGACCTGCGACAGGGAGATCGGGGAGGATGCGGGCGCCTTTTTCAATATCATCACCGGATACAGCCACACCTTCCCGATGAGCCAGCTGATCGCGTCGCCCTATACCATGCGGAATCGCTTCCTTGGCATGATCAGGCGCGAACAGGACAACGCCATGGCCGGCCTTCCCGCGGGCATCACCGTCAAGGTCAATTCCCTGTCCGACCCGCAGATCATCTCTGCCCTTTACGCCGCGGCGGGCGCGGGGGTCGCGGTGAAGCTCCTGGTCCGCGGGATCTGCTGCATCAGGCCGGACGATGCGGGCCGCATCGTCGTGCAGAGCATCGTGGGAAGGTTCCTGGAGCATACCCGGGCTTTCGTCTTCAGGAACGCAGGCAGCCAGGAGGTGTATCTGTCTTCCGCCGACTGGATGCCCCGCAACCTGGACAAGCGCATCGAGCTGGCCACGCCGGTCAAAGATCCGCAGATCGCTTCAAGGATCGCGCAAACGCTGGACCTCGAACTGTCGGACAGCCAGAAAGCCTGGAGGCTCAACGCGCAGGGGGACTATGTCCGCCGGAAGCCCGGCGCCGAGGCGGTCAATTCGCAGGAAGTCCTCCTCAGCTCAGGGGGCCGGCCTGTTGACAGGAGAAGCGCGCCCCCGCTATGATGGGCCCGGCAACGAATGGAGGAACGACGATGCAGATATACAACAGCCGGACGCGAAGGAAGGAGCCCTTTGTACCGCTCAGGGAGGGCAAGGTCGGCATTTACGCCTGCGGAACGACGGTGTACGACTTTTTTCACATCGGGAACGCGAGGATGCTCATCGTGTTCGATTTGCTCAGGCGTTACCTGGAGTACAGGGGCATGGAAGTCACTTTCGTCCAGAATTTCACCGACATCGATGACAAGATGATCACCCGTGCGGGCGAGGAGGGCGTCACCGTCAAGGTACTGGGCGACCGCTTCATCGGGGAGTACTTTACCGACGCCAAAGCCCTCGGCATCAGGCCGGCTACCGTGCATCCCAGGGCGACGGAACATATCCCGCAGATCATCTCGCTCATCGAGCGCCTTGTGGTCAAGGGGCTGGCGTATGAGTCGGGCGGAAGCGTGTATTACGACACGGCGTCGTTTCCGGGTTACGGCAGCCTCTCCGGCCAGAACACGGAAGAGCTGGCCGCCGGCGCGCGGGTCGAGCCGGGCGAGGAGAAACGCGCCGCCCAGGATTTTGCGCTCTGGAAAGCCTGGAAACCCGGGGAACCGTCCTGGGACAGTCCCTGGGGAAGGGGCCGTCCGGGCTGGCATATCGAGTGCAGCGCGATGAGCATGGCCTATCTTGGGGAAACGCTGGATATCCACGGCGGCGGAAAGGACCTGCTGTTCCCCCATCATGAAAACGAGACCGCGCAGAGCGAAGGCGCGACCGGAAAACCTTTCGTCCGCTACTGGATGCATAACGGCTTCATCAACGTCGACAATGAAAAAATGTCCAAGTCCATCGGGAATTTCTTCACCGTCCGGGACATCCTCAAGGAATTCGAAGCCGAGGACATCCGCGCCTTCATGCTTTCCGCGCATTACCGGAGCCCGCTGAATTTCAACCGCGAAGCCGTCGCGCAGGCGCACGCTTCCCTGACCCGCCTGTATACGGCCCGGGACAGGCTTGATTCCCTCCTGGCGCACATTCGGCCCGCGGCGCTCTCCGCGGAGGAGACAGCCTTCATCTCGCGGCTCGAGGGGTATGATCAGCGTTTCACAAACGCGATGGATGACGACCTGAATACGGCGGAAGCCCTCGCCGCGCTGTTTGACCTGGTATACGACTGCAACGTCACGCTGAACGAGCGTTCGGCTCTGGCGGCCGTCGCCGGCGCAAGGGAGAAGCTTGCGGCGCTCACGGGCGTCCTGGGCCTGCTTGGCAGGGGTGCGGACGATCTCCCCGACGAAGTCAGGTCTCTTGCCGCGCAGCGGGAAGAGGCGCGGAAAAACAGGGACTGGAAAAGAAGCGACGACATCAGGAGCCGGCTCAAAGAGCTGGGATATCTCGCGGAGGATACGCCCCTGGGACAGAAGGTGCGGAAAGGGACATGAAGGGACGCGCCCTGCCAGCGGCTTGCGCTGCCGCCTGCGTCCTGGTCGCTGCCGTCTGCCTCGGGGCAGCCGTGTACGGCCTGTCTTCCTCGCGAAAGACCACCCTGGCCATCCCCGCCTCCAGGGAACCCTGCAGACAGCCTGCCACGGTCCGGGAGGACGGCCTGCGCGTCAATACCGCCAGCCGGGAGGAACTGGCGGCGCTGCCCGGGATCAGCGAAAAAATCGCCGATGGCATCATCGAAGCGCGTGAAAAATCCCCCTTCTTCTTCGTGGAAGACCTCAAGGTCGTTGACGGGATCGGCGACAGGAGGGTCGAAGCGCTCCGCAGCCTGGTCGCGGTGCCGTAGCCGCCCGCGAAAAAGCCCGCCCCCGCAAGGGGCGGGCTTTCCGTCTGGCATCCCGCAGGCCCTGAAGCGGCCCGGGCTCAGTCTTCCTCTTCTTCTTCCTTCTGCGCGCTTTCGATGATCTTTTTCGCGACGTCCGGAGGCGTCTCCTCGTAGCGCTCAAAGACCATCGTGAAGCTCCCGCGCGCCTGCGTCATGGAACGCAGGTCCGTCGCGTACCTGAACATTTCCGCCATGGGCACTTCCGCGACGACCTGCTGCTGGCCGCTCACCTGGTTCATTCCCATGATCCGGCCGCGCCTTTTGTTGATGTCGCCCATGATGTCGCCCATGTATTCGTCAGGCACGAGCACTTCCACATGCATGATGGGCTCAAGAAGGACGGGGTTCGCTTCGAGGCAGCCCTTCTTGTACGCGATGCGCGCCGCCGTCTTGAACGCCATCTCGGAGGAGTCCACGGCATGATAGCTCCCATCGTACAGTTTGGCGCGCAGACCGACCATCGGATAGCCTGCCAGCACGCCCTTGACGATGTTTTCACGCAGGCCTTTCTCGACGGAAGGGATGAAATTGCGTGGGACGACGCCGCCGACGACCGCATCGACGAACTCGAAGGGCACATTCGTGTCGCCGATGGGGGAAAATTCGATCCAGACGTCGCCGAACTGGCCGTGTCCGCCCGTCTGCTTCTTGTGGCGGCCCTGGGCTGACACGGTTTTCCTGATCGTCTCCCTGTAGGGGATGCGCGGGTCCTGGAGGACTGCGTTCGCGCCGAACTTGGATGCCAGCTTGGCCCTGATCACGTCCAGGTGAAGGTCCCCCTGGCCGGACAGGATCGTCTCGGAGGTCTCAGGATTCTTTTCGGTCTTGATGGAGGGGTCCTCTTCCATCAGGCGGGTGAGCCCGGAAAAAACCTTGTCTTCCTCCCCCTGCTTGGCCGCGAAAACAGCCTTGGTGAAGCAGGGGACCGGGAATTCGAGCCCGGGGTAACGCACGGGGGCGGCGGGATCGCAAAGCGTGTCCCCGGTGGAAGTGTACGTCAGTTTTGAAAGCGCGCCGATATCGCCCGCGGACAGCTGCTGCACGGCTGTCTGCTTCTTTCCCCTAAGGACAAACAGGCCGCCGGACTTTTCCGCCTTGTCGCTGTTGGGGTTGAAAAGAGCCGTGGAGGGTGACAGCGTGCCTGAAAGGATCCTGAACAGGGAGAGCTTGCCGACAAAGGGGTCTGCGATGGTCTTGAACACAAACGCCGAAAAGGGAGCCTCGTTTGAGCACTCCCTGGACAGGTCGGCGCCGTTCCTGGGATCGGTCCCTTTGAAGGATGCGCCTTCCGGCGAATTGAGGTAGTTTTTCATCATGTCAAGCAGCACGGAAACGCCGGTCCCTGTCACGGCCGAACAGGCAACGACCGGGACGATCTTCCCGCTTTTCATCCCGGCGCGAAAACCGACAAGCACTTCCTCGTGCGTCAGTTCGCCCGCCTCGAAGTACTTTTCCAGCAAGGCATCGTCAGCTTCCGCGGCCGCTTCGGTGATCTCGCCGATTGCGCCGTTCACAGCCTGCGCAAGGTCTCCAGGCACCGGGATCTCCCTGAGGTTCTTGCCGGCGCCTTCGAAAGCCTTGTTTTCCAGCGCGTTGACAACGCCCTTGAACTGCGGTCCGGAACCGACGGGAAGGATGAGCGGCACGACGCCCGAGCCGTAGGCTGCCCTGAGCTGCGCCAGGACCTTGTCGAAATCCGCGTTGTCCCGGTCCATCTGATTGATGATGAACATACAGCCTGCGTGGTTTTCTTTGGCGTAGGCCCAGGCTTTCTCGGCCCCGACCGTGATGCCGTTGACAGCGTTGATGACGATGCCGACTGTCTGAGCGACGCGAAGGGGGCCCATCATCTCGCCGATGAAATCAAAATATCCGGGGACGTCGATGACGTTGATCTTCACGCTTTTCCACTCGACAGGCGCAACGGCAGCGCTGATGGAAATCCCCCGTTTTGTCTCCTCGGGGTCGAAATCCGTCACAGTGCTCCCATCGTCGATTTTTCCCTGCCTGTCGATGCCGCCCGCGGCAAAAAGAAGGGATTCCGTCAACGTTGTCTTCCCTTCGCTGCCATGGCCCAGGAGCGCGATGTTTCGTATGTCCCTGGTTTGATACTCCGTCATTTTTGTTCCCCCTGTGTTTTTTCAAGTCGGCATGACCTAAGGCAACAAACGGTATAGTAGCATACTCCCCCGCCCCGCACAAGGGCGAGCCAACGCAGGTTCAGTCATAAAAATCGGGACAATCAGGTGGAAAATCAGTCGCCGGACGGCGGGCAGGCGCTCCCCGCGCAGGGGGCAGGCGTCTGCGGCCCACTCCTGTCCTCATCCCAGTCCTTCCTGAGGATCGCGTACAGCATGACGTCGGCGAAAGACCCCTTGTTGAACAGCCTTTGCCTGAGCAGGCCTTCACAGCGCATGCCCGCGTGCCGCATCACCGCGCCGGACGCAGGATTGCGGACATCGTGCTGGCCTTCGACCCTGTTGAGCCTGAGCGTTTCAAAGGAGAAACGGATCACTTCCTTCAGGGCTTCCGTCATGTATCCTCTGTTCCAGCAGGAACGCGCAAGGGAATAGCCGATCTCGCAGCTGGAATGGTCGGCGTCGATCCACATGAAACCGATCGTTCCAACCGCGCGGCCGCTTTGTTTGTCCTCGATGATGAAAGTCCCCGGCTGTCCTTCGCGGTTTTTTTTCTGCAGGGACCTGAGAAAGGACCTGCTTTCCCCTACGCTTTGGTGAGGCTCCCACATCACAAAGCGGGCAACCTCGGGATCCCGGGAATACGCGAACACGTCTCCCGCATCCCTGATCCTTGGAGCGCGCAGCAGAAGCCTCTGTGTCTTCAGTTCAGGCATGGCACGGAAGACTGCCGCAAAGCGTCTGATCGCGGCGGGGTCCCCGCGCCACTCACGGGGCCTTGGCTGCGGAAGTTCCAGGTCCCTTGCCTTGAAGAAGCGCATCCCTGCTCTTACGCAAACGGGAGGCGGAGGCAGGCGGTCTCGCCCGCCTCAAGCGCATTCTTCGTCATGACGTTCCACAGCGCCCCGCTGATGAGCAGCGCGGCGCCACAGGCAAGGACGAGCACGAGGAAAACGATCCACAGGATGTAGGTGAAGCTGCGTTTCTCTTTCACGCGTGATCCTTTCTATAAGCTATTCGCCCCGTTTCATCAGGGGGTATACGCCGGGTTTCCTGTGCGCCGCCGCGTCCGTCAGGGGGACACGCTTCTCCGCCGCCATCACCCTGTGCGCCAGGAGAAGGCCCAGGCAGGTTTTCGCGTCCCTGAATTCCCCGGCGGCCGCCATTTCGGCAGCTTTCTCAAGGGGAAGGGCAGTCACGTTGAGGAATTCGTCCGGGTCGGTATGGGGCTGGTGTTTTGTCAGGCCCGTCGCGAGATACAGCGCGATCTTCTCCGTGCAGAAACCAGGCGTGGTGACCACATGAAGCAGGAGCCGCCAGGACGACGCCCTCAGGCCTGTTTCTTCCTCCAGCTCTCGCTTGGCACAGCACAGCGGGTCTTCAGCCGGGTCATCCAGCTTTCCTGCCGGGATCTCCCAGGTATGCATGCCGACGGCGACGCGATGCTGCCTGACAAGCGTGACCAGGCCCCGGCTGTCGACGGGCACAATGGCGGCCGCGCCGTTGTGGATGACGATCTCCCTGTCCGCCTGTTTGCCGTTGGGCAATGAAACGCGCCATTTTTCCACGCGGATGATCCTGCCCTGATAGATCGTTTCACTGCTCAAAAAGGACTCCCTGAATTCACCGTCTTGCACAAACCCACCCCTTCAGCTGGTTTTATCGTTCGACGCAGAAGGAGCGATTCCTGCCTGCGAGACCATTGTACAGCCTTTGGCGTCGCGCGTGAAGGGCTCTGACGGACAAGGGGCGCAGGGCTCCTTCCCTTCCCCCTCTCCCGCTTCCCGTCCCGGCGCCG
>CAZLYF010000126.1:3038-10355 GCA_964563725.1 uncultured Oscillospiraceae bacterium | reverse complement strand
TTCGTAATTATTTTGTAATAATTGTAACAGCATTGTCTTTCATGCGTTAGCCCTGCCGCGCGGGCGGCTCCTTGACAGCGCACAGTGCGGATCATAGAATGAAGAAAATTCCGCGTCGGGGGAAAGACCGTGGCAGAGGAGAGGCGCAGGCGCAGGGAGTTTTACCCGGACAGGCCAGCGCTCCGTTCACTGCGGGAAGACAGGCGTCCGGGAGAGACGTCCGTTCATGAAGCGGACGCCTGGCGCGGCCGTCCGCAGACGCGCGGGGATCCGGGCCCGCGGGAAGGGCGCGGAGCAGGCCCCCGGTGGGAAGGGAACCCGTGGAATCCGGGGCCGGGCATGCCGGGCGGGGGCGAAAACCTCTTTCCGGGGGACGTCTGGGCGGGTGAAGCCCGGCGCAGGAAGAACAGCGGCGCCTGGGCCGTCCTTGCCGCCGCCGCTCTCGTGCTGCTCGGGGCGATGGCCTCCGCTGCCTACGCTTTCCGGCAGCCCTATGCCGCATACAGGGACAGGGTGGCTTTCATGGGGCGCGGCACGTTCTTTGACGGGATCTTTGTAGACGGCGTGCATGTGGGGGGGATGGACCCGCAGCAGGCGCAGTTGACCCTCGAAGCCGGGGCGGACGTCAGGGAAGGGCCCCTGTCCCTGTCCATCGTCGTGGATGGCGCCGCATGGATCCTGACCAACGCGCAGATCCCTTTCGAGCGCAATACGGGCTCCGTGCTGGAGGAAGCCTTCGCGATCGGACGGAAGGGTTTCCCCTGGATGATCGGGTCGGACAGGACGCCGTTTGAAACGCGTTTTCAGCACACGCAGCAGACGCTTGCATCGAAGGCCTACTTTTCGACGGCGGTCACCTACCGGAAATCAGACGTGCGCGACGTGGTGGTGAAGATCGTCTCCAGCGTCAGCCGAAGCCCTGTCAACGCGGTCATCGCGTCCTTCGACTTCAACACGAAGGCGTTTTCCATCAGCCAGGACGTCAAAGGCGCCTGGCTTGACGGAGAAGACCTGTTCAGGCGCGTGACGGAAGCCCTGGACAGGGGAGATTACGCGGCTGTGGTCACCGCCGACACCACGCCCCTGCTGCCGGCTGTCACCTCGGTAGAACTGCAGAACAGCTTTGCCGTGCTTTCGTCCTTCACCACTGAAACGACTTCGGACGAAAAGCGAAACAACAATGTCCTTCTTGCGGCGCGGGCCGTCAACGGCACGACGGTCATGCCCGGCGAGACCTTTTCCTTCAACAAGCGGGTCGGCGAGAGGACCGCGCAGAAAGGCTACCAAATGGCGCCCGCGATCGCCGGCGGCGTGATGTCCGACGAGATCGGAGGCGGCGTTTGCCAGGTTTCAAGCACGCTGTTCAACGCCGCGGCCATGGCGGGCATGACCATCGTTTCGCGCTCGCCGCACGCCTGGCCCAGCTCCTACGTCGACATGGGCAGGGACGCGACGGTCAACTGGCCTGGTCTCGATTTCAAATTCCGCAACGATAAAAACACCCCCGTTTTTCTGCTCGCGTCCTACGGAAAGCGGAAGCTGACCGTGGAAGTATACGGGATGATGACCGGTCCCGGGGAAAGCATCCGGCTGGACACAAACCTGGTTTCCACGACCGAGCCTCCGCGGGAAGCCCTGTTCCAGCAAAATCCCCTTCTTCCGCCGGGGACCCAGAAGGAACTCAAGAAACCCAGGACCGGCTACGTTGTGGACACCTATCGCGTCTATCACCGCAACGGAGCCGAATACAGGCGTGAAAAGCTGTTCACATCGACCTACCCGGCGGTCCAGCAGGTGATGGAATACAACTGACAGTCAGGAGCGGGGCGTGCGAAAGGGCGAAAAGCGGAAAGCGGAGATCATCCACGTGGCAGAAGAGCTGTTCTGCCGCGGCGGATACCAGAAGACATCCCTGAATGACATCCTGGAAAGGGTCGGCTGCAGCAAGGGCAGTTTTTACCACCATTTCGAGACGAAACTGCAGCTGCTCGGCGAAATATCGGACAAGAGGATCATGGGAGGCCTGGAGCAGTTTCGCGCGGCCTCTCCCGCGCCGGGGATCGGGCGCCTCAACGCCCTGCTGTATCATTCGTCCTTTCTGCGCTATGGGGAAGAGGCTTTCCTGGCCGTGGTCCTGTCCTTGAGGCTCAAGTCGGAAGGCGCGGTGCTGACGGCGCGCATCAGGGACTCCAGAAAGGCCCGCTTCCTGCCGGAACTGGCAGAAACGCTCAGAAGCCTGGAGGCTTCTGGGGCGGCTTCCTGCCGCAATCCCGCCCTGCCGGAGCTGCTCTGGGACGGCCATGCGGCGTTCATCGACGCGATCGCGGACGAGACCTGCAGGATCATCGTCTCAGGGGGAGTTCCCGGAAGCCGGGTCCATGACCTGATGCAGGCCGCCCGCTTCCAGTGGGAGAGGCTGCTGGATATCGACTATGGCAGCGTCTTCATCGTAGGCGCGGCTGAGCTTGTGCAAGTCCTCCAAACGGCGGCCGCCTCATTGAGCCTTGAGGAAGGGCAGATGGATTTTGACAGCGCTTTCGCCTCTCCTTGCCATCTGCTTGGAGGGAGGGTATAATGCTTCGCGCGCCCCGTCCGGGGGGAGTGGAATGAAAACCCAGGCTCTTGCCGCTCTGGCGGCGCTTTTTCTCCTGTGTTCCCCGTGCTGCGCGCGTGCCCTCGCGGCCGGGAAACCGCTCAAACCTGATCGCCCGGTCCCCGATTACGTGCAAAGGCTGCTTTCCGTTGCGGCCGGGGAGATCGGGTACCGCGAAGAGAGGGACAGGACGACCAAATACGGCCAATGGGCCGGCGACCCGAAAGCGGAATGGTGTTCCGAGTTCCTCTGCTGGTGCGTAGCCAGGGTGGACAAAGATCGGGGGTCGGATCTGCTCAACCGTGTATTCCCACTCTACACAAGTTCAAATACGGGACGGGACTGGTTTCTGCAAAAGGGCCGCTATATCGCCCGCAGCGGCTACCTAGCCGGCTGGGGAACGCAATGGTATGTGGACGGCGGGGAACCGATCCCAAAAAACGGCTACGTCCCCCAGCCCGGCGACTGGGTGTTCCTGTCCTATTTCTCCAGCGGTGACACATCGCATGTCGCGCTCGTCGAAAACTGCGTGCGCGCGGACGATGGCGCCGTATGGGTGAACGTGATCGAGGGCAACAACCCCGACAGCGTCCAGCGCGCGTCGCTGCAGCTTTCTGACTGGCGTATCCAGGGGTACGGCACTGTTCGGGACCTGGCCGACCTGGTCCTCAGGCCTGGATGCGAAGGCGAGAAAGTCGGCAGCCTGCAGTCGAAACTGATTGCCGTGGAGCTGATGGACCCGGGCGGACGGACGGGCGTGTACGGTCCGAAAACCGCAGACGCGGTCAAGGCTTTTCAGACCCTGGCGGACCAGGCTCCCACAGGGATCGCGAACCGGCAGACGCAGATCGCTCTTGACGGATATCTTCGGACCTGGATGGCCGGCCACATCGATTGCTGGACGGTCGACGGCTCGCGGTAGGGCAGCCGCTGGAAGGACACAAATGCGCGACATGCTACTGGTGCTCGATTTCAGCCGACAGTATGCGGCTGCGGCAGCCATCAAGCTCCGCGGCGAGAGGATCTTCTGCCGCATCCTGCCTGGGGACACGGACCTTGAAACGGTGATCACCCTGGAACCGATGGGTCTCGTCCTTGCCGGAGGCGTCGAGGGGGAACCCCCCGCGGAATTTGACGGGCGCCTGCTCAGGGCGGGGATACCCGTTCTGGCGCTGGGCGACGCGGCCGTTTCCGCAGCCATGCTCCTTTCAGGCGAAACGGGGGAAGCGCTCGGGCTCCATTCTGTCCAAACGACCCGCTTCATGGCCTCCCCCGTCACCGGCGGACTGACGGAATCGGAAAGGATGCTGGAGACGGTCCGCCCCCTGACCCTTCCCAGGGACCTGCTCCCCCTTGCGGTCGCGGAGGAGACGACCATCGGCTTCATGCACGCTACGCTGCCCATCTTCGGTTTTGAGTTCCAGATCGAAGCAAACGATCCCGACGGGACCGGTATCCTGCTGCATTTCGCGCGGGAGGTCTGCGGCTGTACGCCCTGGTGGAGCGAAAACGCCTTCATATCGGCCGCGAAGTCGGAAATATCCGAAGCCGCGGGGGAGGGGAACGCGGTCTGCGTGATGACCGGGGGGCTCGACAGCGGGGTCACCGCCATGCTTGCGCAGCAGGCTGTCGGGGAGCGGCTGCGCTGCATATTCGTGGACAACGGCCTGCTGCGGGAGGATGAGGCGGACGCCTTCATGCGCCATTACCGGGACAAGCTCAGCCTGTCCATCGTCAGGGTCAACGCCAGGGACCAGTTCCTCAAGGCGCTCAAAGGAAAAACCAAGGCGGCCGACAAGCGCCGGGCGGTCTCGGAAACCATGCAGCGGGTCCTTGACCAGACGGCCTCGACCCTCAGCTTTGACGCGGTCATCCGCGCCAGGAGTTACCGGGGCCCGCTTTCGGGGGATGTGACGGCGCCCTGCATCCATACGGACAAGCCCGTCGTCGAACCGCTCAGGGAGCTGTTCAGGGACGAGATCCGAAACGTTGGCGTAACGCTGGGGATGCCCCCGGAGGTCACTTCCGCGCAGCCCTTTCCCGCGACGGGGCTTGCCCTGCGCATCGTGGGCGAGGTGACCGAATCCCGGCTGTCCGTCCTCAGAGGCGCAGACGCCGCGTTCCGCGACGAGATCTCCCAGGCCGGCCTGAGCAAACGCCTGTGGAAGTATTTCGCCTTCCTGTACCATATCCCCTACGAAAATGAAGGGCACCCGGTCGCCGTCGGGCTCAGGGCCCTTGGCGCGGCCAGCGCCGCCGGGACCAACAGGACGATCCCTTCAAGGCTTCCCTACGACCTGCTGGAGCGCTACGTTGAGCGCGTCCGCCGGGCATATCCGGAGGTCAGAAAGATTTTTTATGACGTGACGCCCGGGGAAAGCCTGTCGGAAGACGAGCGATTCTGAACCCAAGGGGGGACGCAGAGGGAACATGCGACTGTCACAGCCTGCCGCACCCTTTCAGGGGATTTCTCCGGAAAATGTATTCTTCGCCGCAGACGACCGGCAGGTCCAGCTGGGGATGGGTTTCGCCGTTCCCTTCATGCAGGCGGAGATGTATCCCGCGCGCCCCCTGCAGGTCTACGTGCAGATAGATGCGCAGCCGTCGGCGAGGAATCTTCTCCTGGGCGCCCTGCTGGGCAGGACGGAGCAGATCCGCGCCGCTTACCCTCATCTGAAAGGTCGCATCTATGCCCAGCTTCAGCCTACGGACTGGGAAATGCTCAACTTTTACAGCCGGGGCGGCTTCTCAAACACGGATTCGGAGGAGGAGTACCTATTCCCTTTGCAGGACCTGCCTCCCCGGGCGCCGATGGGCTGTCAGTTCGCTTCCGTCCCGCTGCAGACGATCCAGGAGCAGCACGCGTTCATCACCCGCCTGAACGCGTACCGCCTGACGCCCGTGACCCATGACTATCTCATCCTGCAGATGCAGCAGCCCTGTTTCATGGCGCTGGGCTACTACCGCGGCGGGCAGCCCCTGGCGGAGATGATGATGACCGGCTCCGGTCCCGAGAGCATCGCGCTTGTCACGATCTATGTCCGCGCCGAATACAGGCGGCGCGGAACGGCCAAGTCCCTTCTCGCGGCGGCGGCAGCGCTTGTCAGGGAGCAGGGCGCAAAGCAGGCCGTCACACACATATATAGCCGCTGCGAAGCCCAGGCCGGACTGCTCAGGTCCCTGGGGGGCACAAGGAGGAGGACCGTCGCGATCCTTCCTTTCCTGGAGATAACCGGAGGGGAGACGGCTTGAAGCACCTGGTCGGCATCGATGGAGGAGGCACCAATTCGCGGCTTCTCGCAACGGACCTTCAGGGCAGGGTCCTCGCTGAGCTGCGGGGGAAGTCGACCAATCCTGAATCGAATCCCTTTGAAACGGTGGAAGCAAACCTGCGGAAGCTCCTTGAGCGTTTCTGGGGGAGCGGATCCCAGGACCGGAACGATTGCGCTGCGCTGTGCTTTGGCACGGCGGGCGTCGATACCCGGTCGACCCAAAGGCAGGTCCAGGAACTCCTTGAACGTCTCGGGCTTCGCTGTCCCGTGCAGGCGGCGAACGACGCGGAGATCGCTCTTTTCGCCAACACCAGGGGTGGGCCGGGCCTGCTGCTCAACGCCGGGACCGGATCGGTGGGATACGGGGTCAACGGGAAGGGAGAATCCTTTCGCGTCGGCGGGTTCGGGTATCTCGTGGGGGACGAGGGGTCCGCCTACTGGGTCGCAAGGGAGGGGATCTGCGCAGCCTTGCACGCCTTCGACCGCACAGGCAGGGAAACCTGCCTTCAGGAGGAACTTGGCGCGGCCCTGGGCCTTGGGGAGTTTTCGGAAATCATCGACTACGTATACCGCAGCAACAAGTCCGACCTGGCAAAGCTCAACCGCGTCGTCAGCCGTGCCGCCTCAAGGGGTGACCGGGCCGCCGCGGACATCATGCACCGGGCGGCGGACTACCTCCTGACAGCCGTCGAGACCCTGCTAAGGGAACTTATGATGGCGGGCAGCGGCGCGACCCTATACCTGGAAGGGGGCTTCCTCCTGAACAGCCCGGCCCTGCGGAAAGAGCTGGTCTCAGCGCTCTTGCGCCGCCACCCCCGCCTGTCGGTCAGCGACATGAAGCGTCCCGCGCAGTGGGGCGCGCTGTATATGGCCGCGCAGCTCGCGGGCCTCCGGGACGGCTGGGACTGCCCGGCGCTCTCCCCACCCTGCTGAAATTGTCCGAAGGGGCGGCCCTACGCCCCGACGTCCGTGCATTCGCCCTGGCAGAGCAGCCTGGCTTCGCAGCCCGGCGCGCGCGATGGCATTGCCTCAAGGAAGGACTGGGGATCGCCACGGTGCAGGGGGAAGGTCCAGAAATGGCAGGGGATGCAGATCCTGCAGCCCAGAATGCCGGCGAGTTCGGCCGCCTCGGGACCGTCCAGATTGCCGTATGCGCCGTTGATGGGAAGGATCGCCACTTCAGGCCTGGCCGCAACCGCTGTTTTGAGCCTGTCCGGCGACAGCGCGGTATCGCCGGCGTAGTAGACGCGGATGAAGCCAAAGTCCAGCATCACGCCCAGCGCCTCCGGGGAGAGATCCCCGTGGTCGCAGTCCATCGGAATCACGGAACACACCCCAAGGCTGAAGGGGCTGTTTTTTTGCATGGCATGGGCGCGCGACGCATCGAGGCCCATCTCCTCGATACGGGCCACGACCGGCGCGTTGGCGTACACCTGCGTGCGGCTGTTGCCC
>CAZLYF010000126.1:0-3028 GCA_964563725.1 uncultured Oscillospiraceae bacterium | reverse complement strand
GTCGCGGTACGGCGAGTCCGGGACGCCGCCGGCGTGGTCGTAGTGCTCGTGGGTGATCAGCAGGTTGTCAAAAACGATGTCCTCCGCGCTGCACAGCGGAGGCGTCAGGCGTTTGAAGCCCTGCCCAGCCTCGGGGATGAGCCTCATGACGCAGTCGGAAAAATAGGGGTCGATCCCAATCGTTTTTCCTTCCGGCGTCTGAAGGAGGAACCCCGCCTGGCCCAGCCAGAAAATCCGGACGCTGCCTCCTTTGGGTCTTCCGCTCCTGACGCTCCTGAGAAAACTCTCCATACGCCCACCTCCAGACGCTTGCATTATAACAGAACGGCGCATATGATGTGGACGCCGCAGGACAAATATCGGGTGGGCCGCCGGCCGACCAGGACGGCGCAGCGGGACGCGGGCTTCCGGCACAGGCACATCCGCGGAAAGACGTGAGCGCGTATCGCGAAACGGACAACGATCTACGACATCGCGAAAGAACTGAAGATCTCCACGGCGACCGTCAATCGCGCGCTGACCGGGAAAGGCCGCGTGAGCGAACAGACAAAGGCGCGCGTGTTTGAGGCCGTCGGGCGCATGGGTTTCAAACCCAATTTTCTCGCGCGCTCCCTGGCCCGTCGGGCGGTCCGCATCGCGGTGGTCGCCTTCACGAGTTTCCCGGAATTTCACAACGAGTTTGTCCGCGGGGCGCAGGATACCCGTCGGGAACTGTGCGACCACAATATCGCGGTTGACTTTTTCCAGTATGACGGGAAGAGTTCAAACTCACCGGAGGGAGAGGCCTACCTGGAGGATCTTCTGGCGCGGGTCGCGCTGGAGAGGTATGACGGCGCGCTCGTCTGCGCGCGGCACGCGAAAGGTTTCAACCTCCTCAAACGCAGCGGCGTCGCCGTGGCCACCATCGTCAACGACATTGATTCGGATTTGAGGAGGTTCTGCGTGCGCTACAACGGCCGCATCGCCGGGAGGCTTGCGGTCGAGCTCATCTACAGGATGGGGGACCGCGCGAAACCTGTGATGATCGCCACGGGCGGAACGGAAAAACGGGGCATCCATGCCGAAATGGTCGCCGGCTTCATGGAGCAGATGAAGATCAATCCGCTGAAACTGGCGGCGGTGTGCTGCCATTACGACGACGAGGATCTTGCATACCGCGAGACGCTGAGGATGCTGGACGAGTGTCCGGACCTGGGGTCGATCTACGTCAATTCCTTCAATTCCAGATCCGTCCTGCGCGCTGTCTGTGAGCGGGACAAAGCCGGAAAGATGTGCATCGTCACTTCAGACGTCTACGGGGAGCTCAAACCCTATATCAGGGATGGCATCGTGAGCGCAACGATTTTCCAGGACCAGTACCAGCAGGGACGGCTCGGCCTGAAGCTCCTGTACCAGGCTGTCGCAGAGGACCTGGCCGTCAGGGATACCATCCTGATTTCGCCGCAGGTCGTTTTGTCCAGCAACCTGGAACTCTACTGAACTCTTTTGCCCGCGGGGAGGAAAGCTTCCGCTTGCTTCGAACGCAGCCTCCCCCTCGCCCCGCAGCCCCGCAACCCGGCAAGGATTTTTTTCTCCGGCGCCTTGACATCCGCGGACCGATGCTGTACATTGACAGAAGTTGCCTGAGAAGAGATTCGTTAAGATGCGTAAGCGATTACTCACTCCGCCGTGCTGCGGTCACAGTTCGTTCCCTGCCAGCCGCGGAAGCGCTTACGCAAGAGCTTAGCGCGTATGGACCCGGCAAAGACGCCCGAAGGCGCGTTTTCAAAGGATCACCCAAACCCCGCCGCGGCGGACCAGAGAGCAGGGATCAGACGGAATTTATCACCAGGCATTTGGTGATAAAAATATGAAGGAGGTACCGATTCTCATGAAGAGACTCTCCGCAATCCTGGTGGCACTTGTCATGGCCCTTTCCATGACGGCAGCGCTTGCTGCAGACTACAACCCGGACGATTATCCCGTAGCGATCTGCATGTCCAACACCAATCACCCTGTGCACCGCATCGTACAGCTGGGCTTCCTGAAAGCCGCCGAAAGCTTCGGGTATGAGCGCGGCAAAAACGCCACGGTGATCGGCACCGAAGGCGGAGACAACGCAGAAGTGTACGCCGCCGCCGAAGCCTTCGCCGCAGAAGGCGGCAAAGGCATCCTGCTCTGGGCAGGCGACTCCAGCGCCTTTGAGACGATCGCCAGCCTCGGTTCGCAGGGGCTCGTGGTCGGCACTCCCCACTTCAGGCTCCTCAAGGACGACGGGACGCCTCCGGAAGGCTTGAAATTCAACATGGCCTGCGACCCGGTCCTCTACGGCAAGCAGGTTGCGGAACTGATGGCCGAAAAGCTCAACGGCAAGGAAGGTTCCGTCGCCCTGACGCAGAACACCAAGAACGTGACTGAAAACAGCGCATCGGAATCCTTCACCGCAACGTGGAACGCTCTGGCTGGCACGTACGACCTGTCCAAGATCAAGCTGCTCGACGTGGAGCTTGAGGGCGGTTTCGCCGATCAGGCCACGGCAATCAACCTGAGCATCATCCAGGCGCATCCGGACCTCATCGGCGCCTTCGGCACGACAGGCAACAGCCCCATCACCTGGGCTGACGCGGCTACCAAGGCCGGAAAAGCCGACGGCGAGCTCGTCCTGGTGGGCATGGACGCCACGGTGGGCAACCTCGAATACCTCAAGCAGGGAAAGGTTGCCGCGATCGTCGCGCAGCCGCTCTATCAGGAAGCCTACAAGACGATGGAGTATCTCAACGAGATCTTCAAGGGCAACGAAGTCCCCTATTGGACCGACCTGGTCGCGCCGATCGTCACGCTGGACGGCGTGGGAGAGAACGGCATCGAATTCCATCTGGGCATCGCGTCCGAGGTATCGGAATTCTTCAAGTAAGCCGGAGACCATTCGGCAGGATTTTCATGTCACGCGGGTGACCGGTGGGCTTGTCCCCGAAGCGGCGGCAGGCCCACCGCTTCTTGAAACCTCCATTGTGATGAAAGGCAGGTGACCGGGCCAATGGAAGAGAGC